>DASSGA010000001.1:0-19184 GCA_035693805.1 bacterium
TGCAGCGCGCCGCGGAGGAGAATGCGCAGGTCATGCGCCTGCTCGACCTCGCGCGCAAGCTCGAGGGCGTCGCGCGCCATGCCAGCACGCACGCCGCCGGGATCATCATCTCGCGCGATCCTCTGATCGAGCACGTCCCGCTGCAGCGCGCGACGAAGAGCGAGTCCCCCGCCGGGGCGCGGCCCGCCGAGGGTGAAGCGGCGGCGGTGATGCCCATGACGCAGTACGACATGACCGCGGTCGAGAAGATCGGGCTGCTCAAGATGGACTTCCTCGGCCTGGCCAACCTGACGATCCTCGACCGCGCCGTGACGATCATCCGCAAGACCCGCGGCGTGACGATCGATCTGGCGGCCATCCCCCTCGACGACCGGAAGACCTTCGATCTCCTCGCCGCCGGCGAGACGGTCGGCATCTTTCAGCTGGAAGGCGCGGGGATGACCCGCTACGTCAAGGAGCTGCGCCCCAGCAGCATCCAGGACATCATGGCCATGGTGGCCCTGTTCCGCCCCGGGCCGATGGCGAACATCCCGAGCTACATCCGCCGCAAGCACGGCCAGGAGCCGATCACGGTGCTGCACCCGGTCCTGGAGCCCGTGCTGCGCGAGACCTACGGCGTGATGGTGTACCAGGAGGACGTCATGGCCGTGGCCCAGGCCGCGGCGGGCTTCTCCTCGGCCGAAGCGGACGTGCTGCGCTATGCGATCGGCAAGAAGATCCGCGACAAGCTGCAGCAGCAGCGGGCGAAGTTCATCGCCGGCTGCGTCGACAAGGGACTGCCCGCCCACATCGCCGAGCAGATCTTCGAGCTGTTCGAGCCGTTCGCCCGGTACGGGTTCAACCGGGCGCACGCCGCCTGCTACGGCCTCATCGCTTACTACACGGCCCACCTGAAGGCCAACTACCCCGTCGAGTACATGGCCGCGGTTCTGAGCAGCGAAGCCGGCAACGCGGAGAAGGTCGCCGCCGCGGTGGCGGAGGCGCAGCGTATGGGGATCAGCGTGCTGCCGCCGAACGTCAACGAGTCCTTCGAGACCTTCACGGTCGTGGCCGACGCGATCCGCTTCGGACTCGCCGCGGTGAAGAACGTGGGCTACGGCGCGGTGGAGACGATCATCCGGGCGCGCAAGGAGGGCGGCCCGTTCACGACGTTCCTCGACCTCCTCGAGCGCGTGGACCCGCGGGCCCTGAACAGGCGCGTGCTGGAGAGCCTGATCAAAGCCGGCGCCCTGGATTCGATGGGGCGGCGGGCGCAGATGCTGGCCCTGCTCGACAGCTCGCTCGACGCCGCACAGCGCCTGCAGCGGGAGCGTGCTTCGGGGCAGACCGGGCTGTTCGAGACCGGCCAGGGCGCGCCGGAGCCGGCGGCGGCGCCGATCGAGGTGGAGGAGTTCTCCAAAGACGAGCTGCTGCAGATGGAGAAGGAGATGCTCGGGATGTACATCTCCGACCACCCACTGCGCCAGGTCCACGCCGCGCTCGCGGCACGCGTCAACGTCGCCCTGCACCAGCTGCCCGAACTGCAGGACAAGGCCACCGTCGTCGTGGGCGGCATCATCACCGGGGTGAAGCGCGCCACGACGAAGAGCGGCTCGGCGATGGCCTTCGTCACCCTGGAGGACCTCACCGGCGGCGCCGAGGTCATCATCTTCCCGAAGATGTACGAGCAGGTGCACTTCTTGCTCAAGCGCGACTCGGTGGTGGTCGTGCGCGGGAAGGTGGACGTTGCCGAGCAGCAGGCGAAGATCCTCGCCGACCGGGTCCTGCCCCTCAACGAGGCCGATGAGGTGGACCCCGTCGCGGCGACCGGCTCGCGGAACGGCGGCAACGGCGGGCGCGCGCGGGAAGAGGCGCCGCACCTGATGGCGTTGCACGTGCGGGTGGACACCGCCCGCGTCGGCGAAGAGGGGCTGCACCGTCTGCACGACCTGCTCGGCCGGCGCCGGGGCGAGCAGCCCGTGGTCCTGCACCTGGTCAGCTCCGGTCGCGAGGTCGTGCTGAACGCGCGCGAGCTGCGGGTGATGGCGACGCCTGAGCTGCGCACGGAGCTGGAAACGCTCTTCGGAGCCGGAAGCGTATGGCAGGAGTAACTATGCGCAACCCGCGCCTGACGCTGTGGCACCTGGCCATGACACTGACCATGGTCCTGCTCGGCTTCCTCATCATCATCCAGAGCCGGGCCGGCCGGGCGCTCACCTCCCAAGTGCAGGTGCCGACGCGAAGCGTCTACGCGCTCGCCACGCTGCTCCGCGAGGAGCGGGAGGCGCGGGGCGCGCTGGAGTCGCAGGTGACCGACCTGCGGCGGCGGCTGGAGAGTTACGAGCGGGCGGCGAGCGAGGGGCGCAGCCTGCAGGAGGCCATGGGTCGCGAGCTCGAGACGCTGCGTGTGGCGCTCGGCCTGAAGGCGATGCGCGGTCCCGGCGTCATCGTGCGCCTGGCCGATCCGCGCACGCAGCCCAAGGGCATGAACCCCGTGGTGGTCAACTACCAGGACATCGTCGCGGTGGTCAACGAGCTCTGGGCCGCCGGGGCGGAAGCGATCGCGGTGAACAGCCAGCGGCTCACCGCGATGACCGGGCTGAGCCAGGTCGGCGGAAACGTCGTCGTCAACCTGCAGCGGCTCACCGGGCCGTTCGAGATCGTCGCCATCGGGGACCCCTCGACCCTCGAGGGCGCGCTGAACATCCGCGGGGGACTGATCGAGGGCCTCCGGGCGCTCGGGCTGACCATCCACATCGGCCGCCGCGACCTCCTCACGGTTCCGGCCTACAAGGGCACGCTCACCTTCGAATACGCGAAGCCTTCCGAGTGACGGCCATCGGCAGCGACGCGACGTACGACGTCGTCATCGCGGGGGCGAGCTTCGCCGGCCTGGCCGCGGCCCAGCGGCTCCACGGCCGCACGCTGCTCCTCGACAAGGCGCCGCTCGGGGACAATCAGACGTCGGCCTGCGGCGCGCCGGTCTCGACGGTGCGGGCGATGGGGGCCGAGGCGTCGATCCAGCAGGTGCATGATGCCCTCGTCCTGCACACACCGCACCGGGACGCTGTCTGGCCGCTGCCGGAGCCCTTCTGCACCTTCGGCTACCGGCGGTTCTGTGAGCTCAGTTTCGCCCGCACGGCCGCTGAGTTCCGGCAGGCCACGGTGGTGCGCCGGAACGGGCACAGCGTCCTCACCGGTGACGGGGAAGTGGCCGGCCGGCTCCTCGTCGACGCCACGGGGTGGCGCGCTGTCCTCGCCGGCGGACCGGCCAGCCGCTACGTGAACCGCCGCATGATGGCGTTTGGGATCGAAACCGAGATCGCGGTCGACTTTCCGCCCGGACTGCATTTCTACTTCCTGCCCGAGGTGCGCGACGGCTATGCGTGGGCGTTTCCCTGTGGGGAGACCGTGCGCTTCGGCGTGCTGAGCTATCTGGGCCGGACCAAACTCGGGGACGGCCTGTCGCGGTTCCTCGCCCGCTTCAATCTCCAGATGCGGGAGATCCACGGTGGGTACCTCGCCTCGGGGCTGCGCGCGCCGGTTGCAGACAACGTGTTCGTCGCCGGCGACGCCTCGGGCCAGTGCCTGCCGCTCACGGGTGAGGGGATCCGCACCGCGGTGCTGGCGGGGTTCCGGGTCGGGGAGCTGCTCCAGCGGGTGCTGGACCGCGAGGCGACCTTCGCCCAGGCCGCTGCGGACTACACAGCATTCACGGCGGATGCCCGGCGGCGGTTCCGCGCGCTCACCTGGGGGAACATCGCCCTGCTGCTGATGCCGCTACGGCTCACGGGCGCCGCGGCCGCGTACCTCTCCCGCCCCGGCCCGCTGAGCGGATTCATGCGGCACTACCTCGGCATCTTCGCCGACGCGTCCCCCGTACCGTCTCCCGCATTACGATAGCGTTGCACCGCAACGAGCAGCGGCCCGATCACCAGGGCCAGCACGTATCCGTACGGCACCAGTCCCGCGATGAGCCCGATGAGCAGCGCGATGCGCAGCTGCCCGCGCGTGTCCTCCAGCCGGCCGACGAGCGCCATCAGGGCGAGCCCCTCGAAGAGCAGCAGCACCCCGAGCATGGGCAGCGGGAAGACGTGGATGATGCGGTCGAAGCCCCCGCTGAAGACCAGCCCGAGGATGAGGTACAGGGAGCCGTAGAGGATCACCGATCCCCCGGTGCGCCCCCCGAACGTGTAGTGGCCGACCAGCCCGCCTGAGCCGTGACAGGTCGGGATGCCGCTCAGGAACGGGTTCACGAGATTCATGAGCGCGTAGGTGCTGCCGATCTTCCGGAGCGACGGCGCGCGGTTCGGGAAGAAGTCGCGTGCGCTCTGCTGCGTGGCCAGCACCGAATTGCCCAGCGACAGCGGGATCTGCGGCAGGGCGAGCAGGACGAGGCCGGTGAGCACGTCGGCCGTCGCCGGGACGTGAAAGGACGGAAGTCGGAACCCGAGGCTCTCCGCGACGGTGCCGGCGTCGAGGGAGTACCCGAAGCCGTACGCCACCCCCAGCGCGATGACGAACAGCGCCGCGGGAAAGCGCCGGTTCCCCAGCAGGAGCACCACGATGACGAACCCGACGGCGGCCAGCACGTACCCCGGGACGCCTTCCGCGAGGACGTACTGCCGAAGGGCAAGCGAGGCGAGCTGCAGCCCCAACCCGAACTGGATCCCGCGGATCACCGTCGTGGGGATCACCCGGGCCAGCCAGGTGAGCAGTCCGGTTGCCGCGAGGACCAGCATGAGGATCCCGACGGCGAGCCCGCCCCCGTAGAGGACGCCGGATGCGAGCTTGCTGCTGATGACGATCGCGGCCATGGCTTTGAGCGGCTGCACCGGCATCGGCATCCGGTACACGAGGCCGGTCATGATCTGCATTACTCCGAACATGATCAGTACGCTCGCGCTGTCCAGGTGGGCGGCGAGGATCATCCCGACGATCAGCGGCAGGTCCGTGCCGATGTCTCCGAATGCGCCGGCGAACTCGTTGCGATCGAAGCGGATGGCCGGGCGAACCGGGACGTGGTCAGACACGCTGAGGCTAGTTCGTAGACCCGCGAGGAAACCCTCTGCTGACTACTGGTGCCGGGGGTGGGAGTCGAACCCACACGGGCTTTCGCCCACGGGATTTTGAGTCCCGCGCGCCTGCCAATTCCGCCACCCCGGCGTCCGCACCCAGAGTATAGGTTTGACGGGGAGGGACGTCAACGCACTGCCTACGCGATCTACCTGCAGATCGAGGCGCGCCGACATTCAGACGCGCGCAGCGTAGAGGCGCCACTCTCCGGGAACTCCCTTGAGGGCATGGGTGCCGCGATCGTCGAAGGTGATGCCCGATCCGGCGACGAGGTCCTTCACCGTGCTCGAGACGAGGACCTCACCGGGACTGGCCAGGGCAGCGATCCGGGCGCCGATGTGCACCGCGATGCCGCCCACGCTCTGGCCGATCACCTCCACCTCACCCGTGTGCAGCCCGGCGCGGATCTCCAGGCCCAGACCGCGAACGCCGTTCGAGGCGGCCGCTGCACAGCGGATCGCGCGGGCCGGTCCGTCGAACACGGCGAGAAAGCCGTCCCCCGCGACACCCACCTCTCGGCCGCGGGATCGTTCCAATTCCCGCCGGATCACGGCGTGATGAGCGTCCAGCAGCTCGCGCCAGCGCCGGTCGCCCAGCTCAGCCGCGCGGGCGGTGGATCCGACGATGTCCGTGAACAGCACGGTGGCGAGCGTCCGGTCCGGCTCAGGACCTCGGCGCACGCCGGTGAGGAAATCCTCGACCTCATCCAGCAGCGCCTGCTGATCGCCGAACCAGGGGATATGGTCGTCTCCCGACAGCTCGACGTACTTCGCTGCGGGGATCTGCCCGGCCATCCACCTTGCCGCCCCAACGTCGGTGTCTCGGTCGCCGGTCCGGTGCAGGATGAGGGTCGGCACGCGGATCGAGCTGAGGATGTGCCGGATGTCCACCTGGGTGTTCATCTTCGCCAGCGCGAGGGCCGCCCCGGGGCTCGTCGAGAGGCGCATGTAACGCGCCATCCATTCGCGCACGCGCGCGTCGTGCGCCATGCTCGGGGCCAGCGTGGCGAAGTCGACCTCGCCGCCCCAATCCCTCTCGATGAGAGCGTAGAACTGCTGACGCTCGGCCGGCGTCGGCGCCCAGGGATACGCCGGATCCCAGATCCGCTTCGCATACGAACCATAGATCACCAGCGCCGTGGTCCGCTGAGGATACGTGGCCGCGAACAGCGCGCTCATCGGACCGCCTTCCGAGACACCGAGGAGGGCGGCGCGTTCGGAACCCACGGCGTCCATCACGGCGCGGACGTCATCCATGCGTTGTTCCAGGGTGGGCAGTTGATCCGGCGGCACGCGATCCGACAGGCCGGTGCCGCGCTTGTCGAAGAGGATCAGGCGGGAGAAGGATGCCAGCCGTTCCATGAACCGTGCGACGGCGGGCTCCTCCCAGAAGAGCTCGAGGTGGGAGACCCAGCCCATCACGAACACGAGGTCCCGCGGGCCGGACCCGACGACCTGATAGGCGATGCTGACTTCGCCGCTTTTCGCGTACCGGGTGATGGGTCGCATGATCCGCAGGCAGGTACTACAATATACCAGATGACGCCAGTCGATTCCCCTGGGCGCAAGCTCGTCCTCATCGATGCCAACGGCCTGGTGTACCGGGCCTTTTTCGCGCTGCCGTACTTCACGACTACCGACGGCCGGCCGACGAACGCCGTCTACGGCTTCACGAACATGCTCCTCAAGATCCTCGACGAGGAGCGGCCCGACTACATCGCCGCGGCCTTCGACAAGGCCGCGCCAACCTTCCGCCACGAGGCCTTCAAGGAGTACAAGGCGACGCGCCAGCGCATGCCGGATGACCTGCGGCCGCAGATCGCCACCGCGAAGGATGTCTTGGAAGCCCTGGCCATTTCGATCCATGAGGTGGCCGGTTACGAGGCGGACGACGTGCTGGGTACGATGGCGCGGAAGGCGGCGGCCGAGGGGTTCGACGTGCTCATCGTCACCGGCGACCTGGACTGCCTGCAGCTGGTGGACACGAAGATCCGGGTGATGATGACCAGCCGCGGTATCACGGAAACGGTCGTCTACGACGGGGCGAAGGTGCGGGAGCGGTTCGGGTTCGACCCGGTGCGGCTGCCTGACTACAAGGGGCTCAAGGGAGACACCACCGACAACATCCCGGGTGTGCCCGGGGTGGGGGAGAAGACGGCGAGCCAGCTGATCCAGCAGTTCGGTGAGGTCGAAGACCTCATCGAGCATCTCGACCAGCTCACGCCCAAGTTGAAGCAGGCCATCGGACAGGCCGCCGAGCAGGTGCTGCAGAGCAAGCATCTGGCCACGATCGTGACCAATGTGCCGGTGCAGTGGGACTGGGAGGACCTTCGCCGCCGGCCTCCGGACCGCGCCCGGGTGCGCGAGCTGTTCACGACCCTCGAGTTCAAGAGCCTCATCGATCGCGTGGGCGTCGTGCCGGAGCCGAAGCCGGAGGGGATGTACACCGCGTCCGCCTCCCCCGAAGAACTCGCCCGGTGGGCACGTCCGGCGGACGCGGTGGGCATGGTCCTTGTCCGTGGCGAGGGCCATCCGCTGGTCGCAAAGCTGCAGGGCATCGCCCTCTCCATCGCCCCCGGTGAAGCGCGCTATCTCCCCGTCGACGACGTGCTGCCCGAGGCACTGCGACCGTTGATGGAATCCGCCGCGGCGAAGACCAGCCCCGACGTGAAGGCCGATCTCCTCACGCTCAGGCGCTTCGGGCTCCGCCCGCGCGGTCTCGACTTCGACGTCGCGCTGTCTTCGTATCTCATGAACCCCGGCCGCCGGACACACACGCTGGGCACCGCATCCTGGGAGTTCCTGGGCTGGCGGCTTCGGTCGGATGAGGAAGAGACGGACGCCGTGCAGGGCGGCCTCGGCTTGGGCCGGGACGTGGCGATGGAGGCCTGCGAGGCCGCGGACGTGCTTGGGCGGCTGCGGGGCGTGCTGACCGAGCGCATGGAGGAGCGGGAGGTTCTCGACCTCTTCCGCGAGATCGAGATGCCGCTTGCGGCCGTCCTCGCGGACATGGAGACCGCCGGCGTCGCGGTGGACGTGCCGTACCTCCGGGAGGTGTCCGCGGAGCTCGACCGGCGGCTGACCGAGCTCACCGCAGAGATCTACCGGCTGGCCGGCTCCGAGTTCAACATCGGGTCCACCAAGCAGCTCGGCTTCGTCCTCTTCGAGAAGCTCCAGCTCCCGGCCCTCAAGCGCACGAAGACCGGCTACTCCACCGACGCCGAGGTACTGGAGCAGCTCGCCCCGCAGCACGAGATCGTCGCGAAGATCCTGGCGCACCGCGAGCTCAGCAAGCTCAAGCAGACATACGTCGACGTCCTGCCGGAGGTCATCAATCCGAAGACCGGACGCGTGCACGCCGTCTTCAACCAGACCGTTGCCGCCACCGGCCGCATCATCACGACCGACCCGAACCTCCAGAACATCCCCATCCGCACCGAGGAGGGGCGCAAGATCCGGCGGGCGATCGTCGCCGGCCCGGGGCATGTGCTGCTCGCCGCCGACTACTCGCAGATCGATCTGCGCGTAATGGCCCACGTCACGGGCGATCCGGGGCTGCTCGCGGCGTTCGAGCGCGGCGACGACATCCACGCCGTCACCGCCGCGGAGGTCTTCGGCGTGAGCCGGGCGGCGGTGACCCCCGAGCTCCGCCGCCGGGCGAAGGTCATCGTCTTCGGCGTCGCCTACGGGATGAGTGAGTACGGGCTGGCCACGCAGCTCGGCATCGGTAAGGACGAGGCCCGCGCGTACATCGAGCAGTATTACGCCAAGTATCCGAATGTCCGGCAGTACATGGTGGATATCGTCCAGCAGTGCCGGCGGGACGGGTACGTGACCACGATCATGAACCGCCGCCGGTACATCCCCGAGGTGCTGACCCGCAACCGCCCGATCCGGGAGGCCGCCGAGCGCACCGCGATCAATACGCCGATCCAGGGCGGGACCGCCGACATCATCAAGAAGGCGATGGTCGACCTCGCCCGCGATGTCCTGCCGCGGTTCCCGCAGGCGCTGATGACCCTGCACGTCCACGACGAGCTGCTGTTCGAGGCGCCGGAGGAGGAGCTGCGTGCGCTCGCGCCCGAGGTGAAGCGGGTCATGGAGCACACCTTCACCCTGAAGGTTCCGCTGCGGGCGGATCTGCGGATCGGATCCAACTGGCGCGACATGGAGCCGCTGTGAAGGTCATCGGCCTCACCGGGGGGATCGCCAGCGGCGTAAGCCTCGTGGCGTCGGTGTTCCGGGAGCTCGGCGCAGCGGTCATCGAGGCCGATCGCATCGCCCGTGATGTCGTCGCCCCGGGGACGGAAGCCTACCGGAAGATCATCGACGCCTTCGGGCGGCAGATCGTGCTTCCCGATGGTTCGCTCGACCGCCGGGGATTGGGGGCGCTGGTGTTCAAGGACCCTGCCGCGCGCCGGCGTCTGAATACCATCACGCATCCGGAGATCCGCCGGCGCATCAGGGAGCAGGTCGAGCGAACGGCCGGGGAGCGCCCCGATGCGGTCATCCTCGTCGACATCCCGCTCCTGCTCGATACGGCCGGTCCCGACGTCTTCGACCTCGACGCGGTCATCGTGGTCCAGGCCACGCCCGAGCAGCAGATCTCCCGCCTCATCGCACGCGACGGCCTCACGCGGGAGGAAGCCGAGAGCCGGCTGGCCGCGCAGCGGCCGGTCGCGGAAAAGGCCACGGAGGCCGACTGGGTGATTGACAACAGCGGGAGCATCGAGCAGACGCGGGCGCAGGTCGAGGCGCTCTGGGCCGCACTGACCGCCTCGAACACCTGATCGAAACCGCGCTGCCGAACACGCCTCCAGTTGGCCCGAGGGGGATGGGTGGACCCACTTTCTGACCCGATGGTATACTTTCTTTATGCACTTCTGCCGGAGGGCTCGCCGCAGTGCCGCAGTTTGAGATGGTCACGGAGATGGAGCCGAAGGGTGACCAGCCCACGGCGATCGCCGAGCTGACCGAGAGTGTCCGGCAGGGGCACCGCTACCAGACGCTCCTCGGGGTGACCGGCAGCGGCAAGACGTTCGTGGCCTCGAAGGTCATCGAGCAGCTCCAGCGGCCCACGCTCGTCCTGGCGCACAACAAGACGCTCGCCGCCCAGCTGTACAGCGAGTTCCGGGAGTTCTTCCCGAAGAACGCCGTCCGCTACTTCGTCTCATACTACGACTACTACCAGCCCGAGGCGTACGTTCCGCAGACCGACCTCTACATCGCCAAGGACGCCTCGATCAACGATGAGATCGACCGCCTCCGGCACGCGTCCACCAAGGCGTTGATGGAGCGGCGCGACGTCATCGTCGTCGCCTCCGTCTCCTGCATCTACGGCCTGGGCCGGCCGGAGGACTACAAGGAAGTGATGGTCCTCGTCCGCAAGGGCGAGCGCCGCAGCCGCGAGGAGATCCTCCGTGGCCTCGTGGATATCCAGTACGAGCGGAACGACATCGACTTCGCCCGCGGGCGGTTCCGCGTGCGCGGGGACGTGATCGAGGTCCACCCGGCCTACGAGGACCGGGCGGTGCGCATCGAGCTCTTCGGCGATGAAGTCGATCGCATCATGGAGCTCAACCCGCTCACGGGCGAGGTCATCGAGGAGAAGCACGCCGTCGCGATCTGGCCAGCGAAGCACTGGGTGACGACCGACGACCGGCTCGAGCGCGCCCTGCAAACGATTCAGGCCGAGCTGCGCGAACGGGCGGAGTGGTTCAAGTCCCAAGGGAAGCTGCTGGAGGCGCAGCGGCTGGAGTTCCGCACGATGTACGACATGGCGCTGCTGCGCGAGGTCGGGTACTGCCCCGGCATCGAGAACTACTCTCGCCACCTCGACGGCCGGCGGTCCGGCGAGCGCCCCGGGTGCCTCCTCGACTACTTCCCGAAGGACTTCCTGCTGTTCATCGACGAGAGCCACGTCACCGTGCCGCAGGTGCACGGGATGCTCGAGGGGGACCGGTCGCGCAAGCAGAACCTCGTCGAGTTCGGTTTCCGGCTGCCGAGCGCGTTCGACAACCGCCCGCTGTCGTGGGAGGAGTTCGAGGGCCTGATCAACCAGGTCGTCTTCGTCTCCGCGACCCCCGCGGACTATGAGCGACAGGTGAGCCAGCGGATCGTCGAGCAGATCGTGCGCCCGACGGGGCTCGTGGACCCCTACGTCGAGGTCCGCACGGCCAGGGGACAGATCGACGACCTGATCGCGGAGATCAAGGCGCAGGTGGACAAGGGGCAGCGGACGCTCGTCACCACGCTGACGAAGCGCATGGCGGAAGACCTCACCGCGTACCTCCAGGAGATGGGACTCAAGGTGCACTACCTGCACTCCGAGGTCGAGACCCTGGAGCGGGTGCAGATCCTCAAGGACCTGCGGCTTGGGACGTACGACGTCCTCGTCGGCATCAACCTCCTGCGCGAGGGGCTGGACCTGCCCGAAGTCTCGCTGGTGGCGATCCTCGACGCCGACCGGGAAGGGTTCCTGCGCTCGGAGACCTCGCTCGTCCAAACGATGGGGCGGGCGGCCCGGCACGTGGGCGGGCGCGTCCTCCTATACGCCGACGTCGTTACCGACTCGATGACCCGGGCCATCGCGGAGACAAACCGCCGCCGCGAGATCCAGCTCCGGTACAACGAGGAGCATGGGATCACCCCGGAGTCGATCGTGAAGCCCATCCGCGACCTCATCGATCTGGCCCAGGTGGCCGAGGAGATCGACAGCTACCAGCCGTCGCAGGAGGTCCTCACCGCGCAGGAGCTCATCAAGCTGGCCGAGACCCAGCGGGCGAAGGTGCCGTGGGACATCGCGCGGTTGCTGATGCTGTCGCCGCAGGAGCTGGAGCAGACCATCGAGTCCCTCGAGCGCGAGATGCGCCGGGCCGCCGCCAACCTGGAGTTCGAGAAGGCGGCGGTGCTGCGCGATCAGGTCAACGAACTGAGGAAGGGGATGGGCGAGCCGTTCTTCGCCGGCGCCGGCCGGGGCCGAGGTCAGGGAGGACCGGGGCGAGGCCGGGGCCGTCGGGGCGGGAGCCGGTGGGGTAGGCGCTAGGCCATGCCGTTCGATCGCATCGTTGTTCGCGGCGCACGCGAACACAACCTCAAGAACATCACCGTCGAGATCCCGCGGGACAAGTTCGTCGTCCTCACGGGCATCTCGGGCTCGGGGAAGTCCTCGCTCGCGTTCGACACGATCTACGCCGAGGGCCAGCGGAAGTACGTCGAGTCGCTGTCCGCCTACGCCCGCCAGTTCCTCGGTCTCATGGAGAAGCCGGACGTCGACCACATCGACGGGCTCTCTCCCGCTGTCTCCATCGACCAGAAAGGCGCCCCGCGCAACCCGCGCTCGACGGTCGGCACCGTCACCGAGATCTACGATTACCTGCGCCTGCTGTACGCGCGGGCCGGCCAGCCGCACTGCCCCGTCTGCGGCCGGCCGATCAGCCGGCAGACCCGCGAGCAGATCGTGGACCGCATCCTGGCGCTGCCGCCGGAGTCGCGCATCCAGGTGCTGGGGCCGGTGGTGCGCGGCCGCAAGGGCGAGTACCGCCAGCTCTTTGAGGATCTGCGCCGGCAGGGCTTCGCCCGCGTCCGGGTGGACGGCATCGTCTACGAGCTGGGTGAGGAGATCCCCCTCGACAAGAACAAGAAGCACTGGATCGAGGTCGTCGTCGACCGCATCATCACGCGGCCCGACGTGAAGACCCGCCTCGCCGACTCGCTGGAGACGGCGCTCAAGCTCGGACAGGGGATGGTGTACATCGACATCATCGACGAGCGGGCCGGCGCGGTCGGCGGGAAGCGCGTCCCCGCGAAGCGCGCCCACGAGGATCCGACCGAAGGCCTGATGATCTTCAGCCAGCTGTTCGCCTGCCCCGAGCACGGCTCGGTGCTGCCTGAGATCGAGCCGCGCGTCTTCTCCTTCAACAGCCCCTACGGGGCGTGCCCCACCTGCAGCGGGCTCGGGTTCAAGCAGGAGTTCGACCCCGACCTCGTACTGGACTGGGATAAGTCGCTGAGCGACGGCGCGGTCGTCCCGTGGGCGAACTCGACGAGCGAGTACTATTACGAGCTGCTGCAGTCGCTCGCCGCGCACTACAAGATCGACATGAAGACGCCGCTGCGCCGGCTGCCGAAGGCGTTCGTCGACGTCCTGCTGCACGGCAGCACCCAGCAGTTCCGCGTGCGCTACCACAACAAGTGGGGCGCGCTGCGCATCTACGAGACGAAGTTTGAGGGCGTGCTGCACCAGCTGGAGCGCCGGTACCGTGAGACCGACTCGGAGTACATGCGTGAGGAGTACGAACAGTACATGACCACGCTGCCGTGCCCGACGTGCAGCGGGACGCGGCTGAAGAAGGAGTCCCTGAGCGTGCGGGTCGGCGGGAAGAACATCGCCGAGCTGACCGCACTCACCGTGCGCCAGACGCTCGACTTCTTCAACGTGCTCACGCTGACCGACCGGGAGCGCCTCATCGCCCAGCAGATCCTTAAGGAGATCAAGTCGCGGCTGGGCTTCCTGGTCAACGTCGGGCTGGACTACCTCACCCTCGACCGCACGGCGACCACGCTCTCCGGGGGCGAGGCCCAGCGCATCCGCCTGGCCACGCAGATCGGCTCCGGCCTGATGGGTGTGCTCTACGTCCTCGACGAGCCCAGCATCGGTCTGCACCAGCGCGACAACCGGCGCCTCATCGACACCCTGATGCACATGCGGGACCTGGGGAACACGATCCTCGTCGTGGAGCACGACGAGGAGACGATCCGCTCGGCGGACTGGGTGGTCGACATCGGGCCCGGCGCGGGCGCGCACGGCGGCCACGTCGTCGTGACGGGGACGCCCGAGGACATCGCCCGCCATCCGGACTCGATCACCGGGCAGTTCCTGTCCCGCCGCCGGGTCATCCCGATCCCGCCCCGCCGCCGGCCGCACAACGGCAACTATCTGGTCGTGCGGGGGGCGCGGGAGCACAACTTGAAGAACATCGACGTCCGCTTCCCGCTGGGGGTGTTCGTGGCGGTCACCGGCGTCTCGGGATCGGGGAAGTCCACCCTGGTGGATGAGATCCTCTACCGCGCCCTCACCGCGAGGCTGCACGGGACCCGCATCCGCCCGGGGCTCCACACCCGGATCGACGGCATCGACCACATCGACAAGGTCATCAACATCGACCAGTCGCCGATCGGCCGCACGCCGCGCAGCAACCCCGCCACATACACGAAGACGTTCGACCTCATCCGCGACCTGTTCGCGCAGACCCCGGACGCCAAGATGCGCGGGTTCGGGCCGGGGCGCTTCTCATTCAACGTCCGCGGGGGCCGCTGCGAGGCCTGCGAAGGCGACGGCATCGTCCGCATCGAGATGCACTTCCTGCCGGACGTGTACGTGCCGTGCGAGGTGTGCAAGGGCAGGCGTTACAATCGCGAGACGCTCGAGGTGCTGTTCAAAGGGAAGAGCATCGCCGACCTCCTCGAGATGACCGTGGCGGAGGCGCTCCAGTACTTCGAGAACATCCCGCGCATCCGTCGCAAGCTGCAGACGCTCTTCGACGTGGGCCTCGGCTACATCAAGCTGGGCCAGCCGGCGACGACGCTCTCCGGGGGCGAGGCGCAGCGGGTGAAGCTCGCCACGGAGCTGTCGCGGCGGGACACCGGCAAGACGCTGTACATCCTCGACGAACCAACCGTGGGGCTGCACTTCGCGGACGTGGAGCGGCTGCTGCACGTGCTGCACCGCCTGGTCGATGCCGGGAACACCGTGGTCGTCATCGAACACAACCTGGACGTCATCAAGACGGCGGACTGGCTCATCGACCTCGGGCCTGAGGGCGGCGAACTGGGTGGGCAGGTCATCGCCGAAGGGCCGCCGGACGCGATCGCGGCGATACCGCACTCCTACACGGGGCAGTTCCTGAAGAAGGTGCTCACCGCACCGGAACTGGCGCTGGCGGGGAACGGGCGAAAGCGAAACGGCCGTACGAACGGGCGCAGGCGCTAGCCGGCGGCCGCGAGGAGGCGCTCCCATGCGCATCGATCGCTTCGAGATGGAGCGGTTCCAGTCGACGTGGGAGAACACGGTCGAGTACAACCTCTCCGAGAGCGGCATCCACCCGCTCTCCCTCTCCGGCCTGGTGGACCGCAGCTGGCTCCAGGAGGTCCTCGTGCACGAGCCCCTCGGCTACGGCCATACGAACGGCAGCCCCGAGCTCCGCACGGAGATCGCCGGGCTGTACCGCGGCGCGGGGCCCGAGCATGTCCTGGTCACGACCGGGACGGCGGAGGCGAACTTCCTCATCGCCTGGGCACTGCTCGACCCGGAAGACGAGGTCGTGGTCATGCTGCCCAACTACATGCAGCTGCCGCTGCTGGCCCGGACGTGGGCCGGGACGGTACGGGAATGGTGGCTGCGCCCCGGCCGGGGGGAGTGGACCCTCGACGTCGACGAGCTCAAGCGCCTGGTCACGTCCCGGACGAAGGCGGTCTTCGTCTGCCATCCCAACAATCCCACCGGCGCCGTCCTGCCCGTCGACGTGCTCAACGCCATCTGCGCGGCGGCCGACCGCGTGGGGGCGTACGTGATCGCGGACGAAGTGTACCGCGGGGCGGAGCGGGACGGCCATCTCACGCCCTCGTTCTGGGGGCGCTACCCCCGGGCGATCGTCACGGGCGGCCTCTCCAAGGCATACGGCCTGCCGGGGCTGCGTGTGGGCTGGATCGTGGCCCCGACCGACCTGGTGAACACCTTCTGGGGGTACCACGACTTCACGACGATCGCCCCCGGCTTCTTGAGCGACCGCCTCGCCCTCATGGCGCTGATGCCGCGGACCCGGCAACGGCTGCTGGCGCGGACCCGGCAGATCCTCACCGAGAATCTCCGGGTGCTCACGACCTGGGCGGACGATCTCGCCGAGGAGCTGTCCTGGAACCGCCCCCAGGCCGGGGCGATCGCGTTCGTCCATTACCGTGCGGAAGTGAACTCCACGCAGCTCGTCGAGCGTCTGCGCCGCGAGCAGAGCGTGCTCGTCGTGCCCGGCGACCACTTCAAGATGGATGGCTACCTGCGACTCGGCTTCGGGATGGAGCCGCGGATCCTCTCCGAAGGGCTGTCCCGAACGGCGGCCTTGCTCCGGTCGCTATGAGTGTCGACGACAAGCTGAAGCTCGTCCCCACGCGGCCCGGCGTGTACCTCATGAAGGACGCCGCCGCGCGCGTGATCTACGTGGGCAAGGCCGCCGCGCTGCGCAGCCGCGTCCGGCAGTATTTCCAGGACAGCGGCCATCTCGAGAGCCCCCGCATCCGCCACCTCATGAGCAAGATCGCCGACTTCGAGGTCATCGCCTGCGAGAATGAGGTCGAGGCCCTCATCCTCGAAACGAACCTCATCAAGCGGCACCGCCCGATCTACAACGTGCGGATGGCCGATGACAAGGCCTTCCCCTACGTGAAGATCTCGCACGAGCCCTTCCCGAAGATCCTCATGACCCGCCGGGTCGTGCGCGATGGGGCGCATTACTTCGGGCCCTATCCCTACCACGAGCCCAAGCTCGTCCGGCGGACGATCCGCACCATCCGCAAGCTCTTCAAGCTACGCTCCTGCAACATCGAGATCACGCGCGACCTCCCCCGGCCGTGCCTGGACTACTACATCGGCCAGTGCACCGCTCCGTGCGTCGCCTGGGGCGCGGACGAGGCGGCCTACGCGGAGCAGGTCCGCCACGCCGCCCAGTTTCTGGAGGGCAAGGCCGCGTCGCTGCTGGACGAGCTGCGGCATGAAATGACGCGGGC
The DNA here is from genome assembly GCA_035693805.1 of bacterium. Taxonomy (GTDB): domain Bacteria; phylum Sysuimicrobiota; class Sysuimicrobiia; order Sysuimicrobiales; family Kaftiobacteriaceae; genus Kaftiobacterium. The sequence goes on from DASSGA010000001.1 coordinate 16,833, forward strand.
GGCGGAGGCGATGGAGTTCGAACGGGCGGCCCAGCTGCGCGACCAGGTCTCGGCCATGGAGGCGATCTACGAGAAGCAGCGCATCGCCACCATCGGGCAGGAGGACCGGGACGTCATGTCCCTGGCGCATGCCGGTAGTTTGGCATGCGTCCAGGCGTTCTTTATCCGTGCCGGGCGATTGTCCGGTCAGGAGCACTTCATCCTGGAGGGGGGGAGCGGAGCCAGCTCCGCGGAGATCCTGGGAGAATTCGTCAAGCAATTCTACCAGGACATTCCTGCGATCCCGCCCGAGGTCGTCCTGCAGGAGCCTGTCGAGGATGCCGGCCTCATCGCCACCTGGCTCAGCGAGCGGCGGGGGAGCCGCGTGCAGGTGGTCGTTCCCCAGCGGGGGGACCGCCGGCGCCTGGTCGAGATGGCGGCGGAGAACGCGGCGCTGTTCCTGCAGCACGAGCGCGCCCGGCGGGCGGGCCTCGAGGGTGCGGCGATCAAGGAACTCCAGGAGATCCTCGCCCTGGAGACGCCGCCCTTCCGGATCGAGGCGTACGACATCAGCAACTTCCAGTCCGGGGAGTCGGTCGGCTCGCTGGTCGTCTTCGAGGGCGGCCGGTCGCTCAAGCGCGATTACCGGCGGTTCAAGATCAAGTCGACGGAAGGCCCGAATGACTACGCCATGCTCCAGGAGATGCTGCGCCGGCGGTTCGCCCTGGGCCGCGAGGAGCAGGAGCGGTTGGACCGCGATGAGCCCGTGAAGGTGAAGTGGTCCGTGCTCCCCGACCTCGTCCTCATCGACGGGGGGCGGGGGCAGCTCAATGCGGCGCGCGAGGTCCTGTTCGAATACAACCACATGATTCCCGCGGTCGGTCTGGCCAAGCAGGAAGAGCTGGTGGTGACCGTGGCCAACCCCGACCCGATCGCGCTGCCGCGGGATTCCCACTCCCTGCAGCTCTTGCAGCGGATCCGTGACGAAGCGCACCGCTTCGCCAACGCCTACCACCGGAAGCTGCGCGAGCGGCGTGTGGTCTTCTCGGTCCTGGACGAGATCCAGGGCATCGGCGAGAAGCGCAAGCGCGACCTCATCCGCCACTTCGGGTCGGTGCGGGCTATCCGCCAGGCCCCGGTGGAGCAGATCGCCGCGGTTGTTGGACCCAAGACCGCCGAGAAGGTCGCGGCCTACCTCCGCGAGCATCCCGACGTCCGCTACAAGGACGAAGCCGTCCACTGACCCGGCCGATTCCCACAAACCGCCCGTGCCGCGGTGCGCCCTTGACAGCGGCCCGCGCACGATGGATAATAGCCATTAAAATAGCTATTATCTAATGCGGGGAGGAGCCATGAGAGTCGTGAACACCGTCGAGCTCAAGAACCGCACAAACGAGGTGCTGCGAGACGTCGTCGCGGGCGAGCCGGTCATCGTCACCCGGCACGGGAAGCCTGCCGCCGCCATCACCCGGTTGACCGAGGGCGACCTGGCGGAGTTCGTCCTGCGGCACGCAGGAGAGGGCCGCGCGACGCGGGGGGCGACCCCCGGTCCCTGGCGCTTCACCTCGTTCCCGACCCCGCTGGGTGACGTCTACGTCGCGTACGGTGACCTCGGGGTGTCCTTCGTCGACCTGGCCTCGGGGGATGGCGCCTTCGCTCGGGCTTTCCGGAAGCGCCTCGGAGCGGAGGTGCGGCGGGAGCCGCATCCGCCGGCAAAGCTGGTGTCACTGCTGCGCGGCTTCTTTGCCGACTTCAAGGCGTTCCGCGGCCCGGTGGACCTGTCGATGGTCGGACCCTTTCAGCGCCGTGTCCTTGAGCAGCTGCGGCGGATCCCGAAAGGGCAGGTCCGCACGTACCGGGATATCGCCCGGGAGATCGGACAGCCCGGGGCGACCCGGGCGGTGGGAACGGCGTGCGCCAGGAATCCCGTCCCGCTGATCATCCCATGCCACCGCGTCGTCCGCAGTGACGGCGGGCTCGGCGGGTATTCGCTGCGGGGTGGGGTAGGACTCAAGCGGCGCCTCCTCGAGACCGAGGGCGTGGGCCCTGATCGCCTGCGTGCGTCATGATGCGAACTTGTGTTCGCACCATAAGACATTCATCAATATTCTATTGACAGAATAGAAAACAGTCATTACAATTCCCTTCAGAAATGGTTGAACTATATGAGCTCTGAGGTGGATTCTCATGGAGAACCGTTATGTCATGGAGATGCTCAATCGCCAGCGGATCGAGGAGATTCTTCACACCGCCGACCGGCAGCGGCTGATCCGGCAGGCTGAGGATCCCGGCCGCCGTCACTCCCTGCTCAATCGCGCGCTCGCCTGGGCCGCCGGCGCCGGCGCGTACGCAGTTCAGGATGGAGGGAGGATC
>DASSGA010000002.1:0-5460 GCA_035693805.1 bacterium
TGCTTCCAGGGTGCCCGCCAGATACGCCGCCCGGCACGCGACCCGTCTGACCTTGCCGCTGGGGGTCTTCGGTATCCGGCCCCGCTCGACGAAGACCACGTCGTGGATCCGGAGATCGTGACACTCGGACACCGCCCGCTGCATGGCTCGCCGTACCTCAGGCACACCCGCGCGGTCCGTGCGCCGCACCGCGGCGACCACCACCAGCGCCTCCGCTCCACTCACCTCCACCGAGAACGCGGCGGCGTCGCCGCCCGCCAGCGTGGGATGGCAGGTTCCGACGGTCCGTTCGATGTCCTGAGGGTAGTGGTTGGCGCCGTCGATGATGATCAGGTCCTTGAGGCGCCCCGTGACGTACAGCTCACCATCGAGCAGGAACCCCAGGTCTCCGGTGCGCAGGAACGGTCCGTCGTGCGCCGTGCCATGCTCGAGGTGAGCGCCGAACGTCTGCTCCGACTCGTCGCGGCGATGGAAGTACCCCTGGGCAATGCTCGGTCCCGCGAGCCAGATCTCCCCCACCCGACCAGGCGCGCAGCGCCGCAGGGACTCCGGATCGACGATGACGGTCGTCGCCACCGGTTGGCCGCACGACGCGAGGGGGCGCGCGTCCTCGGCTGCGGGGTGGCACGGAGCGACCCGATTGCGCTCGAGGTCGGAGCGGTGGAAGTGCTGGATCCGCGCCGGATCCGACCGTGCGTTCACCGACACGAGCAGTGTCGCCTCGGCGAGGCCGTAGCAGGGCTTGAAGGCCTCGGGGGTGAACCCCACGGGCTCGAAGTGCGCCGTGAACTCCTGGAGGGTCCGGGGATTCACCGGCTCGGCGCCGTTGAACGCCACTCGCCAGCCACTGAGGTCGAGTCCAGCGCGGTGCTCCGGTGAGATCCGCCGCACGCACAGGTCGTAGGCGAAGTTCGGGCCGCCGCTCACCGCGGCCTGGAATTGGCTGACGGCCTGCAACCAGCGGCGCGGGCGCTGCACGAACGCGAGCGGTGGGATGAGCGTGACCGGCCCCCCCACGTAGAGTGGCCCCAGGATCCCGCCGATGAGTCCCATGTCGTGATACGGGGGCAGCCAGCTGACACTGCCGCCGTCGGACGACCGCCAGAACGTCGCCGCGATGGCGCGCAGATTCTCCATCAGGTTGCCGTGGGTCACCATCACGCCCTTCGGTGCGCTGGTGGATCCGGACGTGTACTGGAGGAACGCGAGGTCGTCGGCTCCCACCGTAGGTTCGTCCACGGCCCCCGGCGGCGGCTCGTCCACCGCGGTGTCGGCCGCCAGCCAGCGGGTCTCCCGCAGGGGCTCCGGCCGGTCCGCCGGGAGCCCCGCCAGGATTGCCGACGTCGTCAACGCCACGGCGGGGCAGGCATCGCCCGCGACCGCCGCGGTCTCGGTCATGAAGCGTCTTCCGCCCGCCAACCCGGACTGTGGCGGGCGGACGGCGACCGCGACGGCCCGCGCGTAGGCGCAACCAAACCACGCGCACACGAAGTCCAGGCCGGGAGGGTATACCAGCAGGACGGGGCGACGGGACGCGCCGACCGACCGCAACCTGCTGGCGATCGCGCGGGCACGCCGGTCGAGATCCCCGTAGGTCATCGTGACCGCCCGCGACTCCCCATCCGCCAGAAAACGGTATCCCACCCGATCGGGCTCCTGCATGGCACGCCAGCGGAGCACGTCCGGGATGCTGGTACACCGGCGTTCTGGGGCGAGCGCGGGAGGCTCACTGGGGCGGGCCAGTGGAGCCATTCCGCCGGCTAACATATCGTTCCCGATCGGCATGCGGAAGGGGGTCACCACGCGGCGTCATGCAGACGTCAAGCTGCTGGCGGCCTGCACCTTTGCGGCCTGCCAGGCCGGCGAAGGCGTGTTGGGGGTCGCCCGGTGGGGGCCTTATCCGGGCACTGGTCGTCGTGCTCGTCTCGGCGCAGCGTCCGCGATCCGTTGACTCCTGCCTCACTCGGATGCGGGTGAGAAGTCCATGAGCCCCAGGAGCGCGTCCGGGCGGACGTCCATCCCCACGCGCGCCAACTGCTGACTCAGCCGAGCGGCGACGTGCCGATACGGCCGCGCCGAGTCCACGCCGAACGCACGGCACGCCTGCAGGAGGGGGTGGTCGTTGGTCTTGTCGCCGTACGCCGCCCTCAGCACGACCCGGAGCGCCGTGCCGTTTCGCGCCCGCTCCCACCGGCTGCCGGTCCGATACAGTTCGTTGTACGTGGCCGCGCACAGGTCCATGTGGCGCTTCTCGTCCCGATGCGCGATCGTGGTGCAGATGCTGCGGAACAAGGGCTCGGGCATGTGCGCTTCCTCGGCGAAAAACTCGAGATACGCGGCCCCGATGGCCTCGACGATCACGGCCAGGAAGATGCCCCCGCTGGGGAGCAGGCGCGCGAGCCACATGTATCGCTCCCCGCTCCTGATGATCGCCTCGGGAATCCGCTCCTTGGCATCCAGCTTCTCCGCCATGAACCGCCGAAAGACCGCCGAATGCTTGGCTTCGTCGTTCACGAACGTCGTCATCGCTTCCTGGATTTCGCGACGGCGTTTGTAGTGGATGATCCCCATCGTCAGCGGCGCGATCGCGCTCTGCTCCACCACCAGGGCGTGATTGGCGATGTCCTTCAACGCGCGTAGCTGACGCTTCCACACCAATTCCCGCAATCGCTCGTCCTGCGGCACGCCGCTGGATCTCAGGGACCGCCGCACCAGCGCGCCGGTGTCCGCCAGGTCGCGGAGCACCGCCGGCGCGAGGACCGCGAGCTGCGTCTGGATCCGCGCCTGCAACCGTTCCCGCTCGGCCCTGGCTTCGGTCTCCGAGCGCGTCAGTCTCTGCTGGATATCGGCGACCCGGCGGGCGAGGTGGTCGACCTCCACCGCCTGGGCCGCCCGCTCCGCTTCGGTCTGGCGCTGCCTCACGGTGGTGCCATGCCTGACGAGCCCCAACCGCTGCCGTTCGCGCGCCTCGAACTCCTCCCGCCGGGCGATGACCAGCTGGTCATGCAGTCGGGCCAGCGGCCGTCCGGCGTCCTCCAGGGGCGCCGCCGCCAGCAGCGCCTCGTCGATGGCCGTCCGGTCGAAGGGCAGGACCTCACGGACGGCCTTGAGGGCATCCGCATCCGCCGGCAACCCCCGCCGTGGAACTGTCGCCATGGTATGGCGAATCGTGCCCAGGACCAACGGCAGGGTGAGCGCCGCGATCCGCGAGAACTCCGCCGCCGGAAGGCCCTGGACGTGCACCCTCAGGTTCTCCGGAACGTCTTGCCGCCAATTGAACGCGGTGTCCTGACTCCAGTGCTTCTCCTCGTAGTCCTTCGTGTACTGCGTGAAGTCGTGACTGGGCGCGATGTAGTAGTCCGCCCGCTCCCTGGTGGCAGCCCGCCGGCGCCCGGCCGGGCGCCGACGGATGGCCTCGACGTCCACCGCGTCGGCGAGCCACTCCACGGTGCGGTGCGTGGCCTCATCCATCGCAACGCGCGGGCGGTAGCCCAGCTCGCGCCGTGCCGGTTCCATGTCGTACCAGTGCGAGCGGGCCAGCGCGGCGGCGAGGAAGCGCGTGATGGGCGGCTCGCCGCGGACCGGGAGCACGCGCCACATCGTTTCCAGCACCGCGCCGGCCATGCGAGTGGCGGGGAGCGAGAGGGAGGCGGTCACCCGTGGGAGCTCCAGCTCGTGGAGCAGCTCGTTGAGCCACTCCCAGAGTACGACCGGCTCGCCATTGGAGATGAAGTAGGGCCTGCCCGCACATCGCGCCCCGGCCGCGCCGAGGGTATCGGCCGCGTCGAGATGCGCCCACGCGGCGTTGTCGATGTAGGTGAGGTCGACGCGGTTGCGCCCATCGCCAATCACGCGCAGCCGGCCCTGGGCCGCCCGCCGCACCACGCGCGGCATGAGGTGGCGGTCGCCCGGCCCGATGATCAGGTGCGGGCGCAACGCCACGGTCGCGATGCTGGGATCATTGGCCGCGAGCACGATGCGCTCGGCCGCGCATTTCGACGCCCCATAGGCGCTCTCGTGCGCGGTCGCATAGGCCAGATCCGCGCCCCCGTTGACCACGTCGGCCGCGTACCCCGCCACCGAAGGCGTGCTGGTGTACACGAATCGCGGGACGTTGCTCGACCGAGCCGCCTCCAGCACCACGCGGGTTCCCTCCACGTTGACCGACCAGAAGGACGCGCGTGAGCCCCACACGCCGGTCCGGCCGGCGACGTGGAACACGACGTCGGCACGCTCGACGGCCGGGCGCACGGCGGCGGCATCACGCACGTCGCCGGCGATCGTGACGACACCGGGGATCGCGACGGAGGGAGGCCGCGGCCCCAGCACCACGACATCGTCGCCGCGGTCGCGCAGCAGCTCTGCGATGCGGCGACCGAGGAATCCGGTCCCGCCTGTCACGGCCGCTCTCATGGGCGCCATTCAGACCGTCCCTTCCCGGCCGAGCACGCGGGTGGCCCACCGTGCCAGCTCGTCCCGTCGGATCTTGGAGTTGTGGCGCGCGTCGACGGGAAAGGCTGGGTGGGAGTAGAACCGCTGCACCGTGCCGGCGAAACGGGTTCCCTCGGCGAGCGAACGGAGTTCGGTGACCACATCGCTCGAGAAGGCCGCTTTCTCCTCCATCTCGACCAGCGCCACCGGGATGGCGGCCCCGGGCGCACCCACACCGACGACCGCCGTGCGGAAGACCATCGGATGCTCGTTGAAGATGTTCTCGATCGCCTGGGCCGGGAGCATGCCGTGCCGCGTCTGAATCCGGTCGGCCTTGCGACCGCAGAACCAGAGGCGGCCCTGGGCATCGACGCGACCGAGATCGCCCATCCGGTGCAGCAGTCGCCCGTCCCGCCGGATCTTGGCCTGCGTGGTGTCATCGGGGCGGAGCGGGTACGCAGGGCTGACCACCGCCCCGCCCACGACGATCTCGCCGACGTCCCCGGGGCGCACCGGGAGCTCGTCACTCCACCTCGGGATCGGGTCGTCCGTGACCCGGATGATCCACAGGTCGATTCCGGAGAACGGCCTGCCAACGCAGGTGCCCTCACCGCTCCGGCTCCGGTCCCACGTCCCGGCCAGCTCCTCGGTGTTCGTCGTGCTGAGCGGCATCGCCTCGGTGGCTCCGTAGGGCGTGTACAACCGTCCCCCGGGACCGAGGATGGGGCCGAGTCGACGGTGCAGTCGGGCGGGTACCGGTGCGCCCGCAGTCACCGCCCGCTGGAGTGCCGGCAGCACGATGCCCCTCCGCTCGCAGTACCGCGACAGGTGCCTCCAGATGATCGGCGAGGCGAATGCGCACGATGCGCCGTGATCGGCCAACGCCTGCACGACGCGGCGCGGGTGCGCCGCCCCGGGCCGCGAGAAGTCCATGTCGGGCAGAATGGCCGTGAGCCCGTCGGCGAGGGCGTAGGGCACGAACGGCGCGTAGCACATGACGACGCGCATTCCCTCGTGCCACTCACACAC
>DASSGA010000003.1:0-2102 GCA_035693805.1 bacterium
GCGTACGTCGCCTCCCGCGTCTTCCGCACGGTGGTGGGGACGACGCATCTGGACTGCCGGCTGGACGCGCGGCCGGGCAGCCCGAGCCTGGAGCTGGCGTGGGGGATGACGGCACCGATCGCCGACCTCGCCACGCGCGACGCGGTCGTCCTCGTCGGATGCGACCTCACGGAGGAATATCCCGTCCTCTGGCTGCGCCTCAAACACGCCGTCGACCGTGGGGCGGCCGTCATCGCCCTGACATCCAAAGCCCTGGAGATCGAGCGGTGGGTCGCGCACCATCTTGTGCACCGCCATGGGGAGGGCAGTGCGCTCCTCGCAGCCCTGGCCCAGGCTATCGCCGGGCGGCGCGGCAGCGGCGACGCCGCCGGCGTGGCGGAGGGCCGGATCGTTCTCGCCGCAGACGCGCTGGCGAAGGCGGCGCGGCCCCTGGTCATGGTGGGGGCGACCGCACTCGAAGGCCCCGACGGGGCAGCCGTTCTCGATCAGGTGCGGGCGCTCTGCGCCACGCTCGGCGTGGCGCCCTCCGTGATGCGCGGGCGCGGGAACGTCTTCGGCGCGGCGCTCGGCGGGCTGCTACCCAATGCCGCCCCCGGCGGCCGTCCGCTGGAGCAACGGCGGGCCGATCTGGAGCGCGTCTGGGGGGAGCCCCTCGCCGCGGGCCGCGGGCTCTCCGTCCCCGAGATGATCGAGGGGGCCGCCTCGGGGGAGCTGGACGTCCTGTATGTGATGGGCGCCGATCCGGCCACGGACCTGCCGGACCGCTCGCGATGGGCGGCGGCCCGCGCCCGCGCGCCGTTCGTCGTCGCGCAGGATGCCTTCCTCACCGAGACGGCCCAGGCGGCCGACGTCGTGCTGCCCGCCCTGGTCATCCCCGAGAAGCACGGGACGGTGTCGAACGTCGAAGGCCGTGTGCAGCGGATCGAGGCTGCGGTCCCGGGACCGGGGGAGGCGCGCGGGGACTGGCAGATCATGAGCGCGCTGGCCCGGCGCCTGGGGAAGGTCGTGGCGTACAGCGGATGGGAGGAGATCTTCGACGAGATGCGCTCGCTGATCCCCGAGCTGCGGGTGGGAGAGCTCGTGCCGCTCGCGCCGTACGGACCGATTCCCGGCGCGGAGCGGCCTGCCCCACGCGGTCCGGCCGCTCCCGCCGTCCCCGATCCGGCCTACCCGCTGACGCTCATCGTGGGTGCGGCGCTGTTCGACCGGGGCGCGATGAGCGCACGGTCGGGCGCGATCGCCGACCTGGCCGGGGAACCGTGGGCGCTGCTGCACCCCGACGACGCCGCGCGCTCCGCGGTGGACGACGGCGACCCGGTGGTCATCGCGTCGCGCCGGGGGTCGATCGCCCTGCGCCTCCGCGTCTCGGCGGCCATCCTCCCCGGGCAGGTCTTCGTGCCGCGCGGCTATGATGCCGCCCCCGTGAACGCCCTCATCGACCTCCCCGACGCCGTGACGCGCGTGCGGGTGGTGGGACTGTGAGCAACCTCGCCGTCGCGGCGGTGAAGAGCGCCGTGCTCACCGTTCTGCTGCTCACGGCCTTCGCCTACATGACCTGGCTCGAGCGCAAGCTCCTCGGCAAGTTCCAGGTGCGCTACGGGCCGAACCGGGTCGGGCCGCTCGGGCTGCTGCAGCCGCTCGCCGACGGGGTGAAGCTGCTGTTCAAGGAGAGCTTCCGTCCGGCGAACGTGGACGTCATCGTCTACGTCGTCGCTCCGACCATCTCGATGATCGCCGCGCTGTTCGTCTACGCGGTGATCCCCTTCGGGCCCGAGGTCTCGCTCTTCGGGCGGCGATTCACGCTCTACCTCGCCGACGTGAACGTCGGCATCCTGCTCATCCTGGCCACGTCCTCGGTTGGGGTGTACGGGATCATCCTCGGGGGATGGTCCTCGAACAGCAAGTACTCGCTGCTCGGAAGCCTGCGCAGCTCTGCCCAGCTGATCAGCTACGAGCTGGCCCTGGGCCTTGCCGTGATCGCCGTCGTGCTCACCGCGGGCAGCCTGAGCCTGGTCGAGATCGTGCAGGCGCAGTCCCGCATCTGGTTCGTCGCGCTGCAACCGCTGGGGTTCCTCATCTTCCTCATCGCGGCGATCGCCGAA
>DASSGA010000004.1:0-4683 GCA_035693805.1 bacterium
TCTGGCGCGGAGCCGTGCACCGGCTCGTAGACGAATGGATGCTGATCGCCCACGCTGGCCGAGGGGAGCAGCCCCATCGAACCGGCGATGGCGCCGGCCTCGTCGCTGAGGATATCACCGAACATGTTCTCCGTGACGATCACGTCGAACGAGCGGGGATTGCGGACCAGCTGCATCGCACAGGTGTCGACCAGCATGTGCTCGACCGTCACGTCGGGGACGGCCCGGGCCTCCTCCTCCACCACCTCGCGCCACAGCCGGGATGTTTCCAGAACGTTGGCTTTGTCCACGGAGGTCACCTTCCGCCGGCGGGAACGCGCCGCACGCAGGGCCGCCCGCACGACACGGGCGATCTCGGTCCGGGTGTACCGCAAGGTGTCCACGGCCTCATGGGCGCTGCGGCCTCGGGGCTCGCTGAAATATAGCCCGCCGGTGAGCTCTCTGACGATGAGCAGGTCGGTGCCCGCGGCGACCTCGGCACGGAGTGGGATCTGCGGAACGACGGCGGCGAAGACGCGCACCGGCCGGAGATTGGCGTAGACGGCGAGCGCCTGGCGGAGGTGCAGCAGCCCGCGCTCGGGGCGCTGCGCTCCCGGCAGCGCGTCCCACCGGGGGCCGCCCACCGCACCCAGCAGAACCGCATCGGCCCGGCGCGACAGGTCGAGGGTCTCCGGCGGCAGCGGCGTCCCCGACCGCTCGACCGCGGCACCACCGATCAGGCCCTCGACAACCTCGTGCCTGATGCCGAAGCGCTCACCGGAGGCGGCGAGCACCTTGACGGCTTCAGCGGTGACCTCCGGGCCGACCCCGTCGCCCGGCAGGACGGCCACACGCTTTAGGGCACCGTGCGTCAATCCTTCCGCGTCTCGAAGGTCTGCTGGATCCGCTCCAGGACCCACTCGGGCTCCGCGGGATCCTCGGGCCGGCGGCGCTGGTCCTTCCCCCGCTCGGCCTCGACCCGGCGGTCCTCAGGTTGCCACTCCGCGCGATCTGCCATCCCCGCTCCTCCTCACCGTTCCTTCTCTAGGACTTGCCGATCTGGGCGCGCACGTATCCCACCAGCCCACCCGCGTCCACCAACCGCTGCATGAACTCCGGGATCGGCTGCCCCGCGTAGCTTTCCTCCCGGGTCACGTCGCGGACCGTCCCCTCTCCGAAGTCCACCTCCACGAGATCCCCGTCCCGGACGCGGGCGTGCGCGTCGCGGCACTCGAGCACGGGCAGTCCGATATTGAAGGCATTCCGGTAGAAGATGCGCGCGAACGAGATCGCCACGACCGCCGCCAGACCCAGGCCCTTGAGCGCGATCGGCGCGTGCTCCCGCGAGCTGCCCTGCCCGAAGTTCTCGCCGGCGATGAGGATGTCACCCTGCCCGATCCGGTCGCGCAGCGCCGGATCGAGGTCCTCGAAAGCGTGCCTCGCGAGCTCGGCCGGCTCGACCGTCACCAGGTAACGGGCGGGGATGATCACGTCTGTGTCGACATGATGGCCGACAACATGCGCGCGCCCTCGAACGGTCATCGCTGCGCCCTCATGCCGGCACCAGCTCGCCCACGACGTCGGCGGGATGTGTCAGCACGCCCGTGACCGCCGTGGCCGCGGCGACAGCCGCGTTCGCCAGGTACACCTGGCTCGTGCGATGGCCCATGCGGCCGACGAAGTTGCGGGCGCTCGTCGAGACGCAGACCTCCCCCTCCGCCAGCACCCCCATGTGGCCGCCGATGCACGGTCCGCAGGTCGAGGTGCTCACCGCCGCCCCGGCGTCGAGAAAGACCTTGATCAGCCCTTCGTCGAGCGCCTGGCGGTAGATCGCCGGCGTGGCCGGGATGACCAGTAAGCGCGTGTCGCGGTGGACGGTGTGGCCCGCCAGCACCTTTGCCGCGACGCGGAGGTCTTCGATGCGGCCGTTCGTGCAGGTCCCGATGAAGCACTGGTCGACACGCACGCCGGCCGCCTCTCGCACAGGCACGACGTTGCCCGGGGACGAGGGCGCGGCCACGACCGGGTCCAGCCGGGCGGCGTCGATCGTGCGGACGTCCGCGTACGCCGCATCCGGATCGGGGCGGACCACGGTGAACGGCCGCCGGGCGCGCGGCATGATCCAGGCGAGGGTCCGCTCGTCCGGCTCCATGATGCCGTTCTTCGCGCCGGCCTCGATCGCCATGTTGGTGATCGAGAAGCGCTCGTCCATCGTGAGGTACTCCAACGTCTCGCCGGCAAACTCCATCGCCCCGTAGCGGGCGCCGTCGACGCCGATCGTGCCGATGATCGAGAGCACGAGGTCCTTGCCCGTCACCCAGGGACGCGGCCGGCCGGTGAAGACGTAGCGCACCGTCTCCGGCACCCGCAGCCAGAGCCGCCCGAGGGCCATCGCCGCGGCGAGGTCCGAGGAGCCCACCCCGGTGGCGAACGCCCCGAGCGCGCCGTGGTTGCACGTGTGGGAGTCCGCGCCGACGAAGACGTCGCCGGGCGCGACGAAACCCTCCTCGGCCAGGAGGACGTGGGCGATGCCCGCCCGGCCGATGTCGTAGAAATGCGGGAGGCCGTGCGCGCGCACGAACTCGCGCGTGATCTTAGCCTGATTGGCGGAGGCGATGTCCTTGTTGGGGACGTAGTGGTCGAGCACGAAGGCCACCCGGTCGGGGTCGAAGACGGCTTCGACCCCCATCTTCTGGAACTCTCGGATGGCGAGCGGCGCGGTGATGTCGTTCGCGAAGACGAAGTCCACCCGGCAGTCGATGATCTCGCCCGGCTTCACCGACGCGACCCCGGCGTGGGAGGCCAGGATCTTCTCGGTCATCGTCATGCTCATGGCCGGCTCCCTCCGGCCGCGACCGGCACCGCGCGCCCGGCCACCAGCTTGTTGATCGCCGCGACGTACGCCCGGGCGCTCGCCTCCAGCACGTCCGTGCTGCTCGCCCGGCCGACCGAGAGATCGTGGTCGAGCCGGATGCGGACGATCGCCTCCCCCACCGCCTCGGTGCCGCCGGCCACGGCGCGCACGGTATAGTCCACGAGCGCGGGGGCGAGCGCGACGATCCCGTTGATCGCCGCGAACATCGCGTCGATGGGGCCGTCGCCGGTCGCGGCCCGCTCGGTCTCGACGCCTCCCGACACCAGCGTCACCGACGCGGACGGGTCCCGGGCACTCCCCGTCGTCACCGCGAAGCGGCGCAGCTCCCAGGTCCGCGGCGGAGCGGCGAAGTCTTCCTCGACGAGGGCCACAATCTCTTCGGGCAGGACGGTCTTCTTGCGGTCGGCGACATCCTTGAACCGCTGATAGGCGCGGTCGAGATCCTCACGGCTGAGCCGGAAGCCGGCGGCCTCGAGGACCGCCGCGAGCGCGTGGCGCCCGGAGTGCTTGCCGAGCACCAGCCGGTTCGTCGGCAGCCCGACCGACTCGGGAGTCATGATCTCGTAGGTGCGGCGGTCGGCCAGCACACCGTGCTGGTGGATGCCGGCCTCGTGCGCGAAGGCGTTCGCGCCGACGACCGCTTTGTTCGGCTGGACGTCGATGCCCGTGAGCGCGCACAGCAGCCGGCTCGTGGCGAAGATCTGGGTGGTGTCGACGCCCGCGGTGAGGCCGTAGAGGTCTGGCCGGGTGCGCAGGGCCATGATGACCTCTTCGAGGGCGACGTTACCGGCGCGCTCGCCGATACCGTTCACCGTGCCCTCGACCTGCCGCGCGCCCGCGCGGATGCCGGCGAGCGTGTTGGCCGTGGCCACGCCCAGGTCGTTGTGGCAGTGCACGCTGACCGTGACTAGATCCATCCCCGGCACGCGCTCGATCAACGTCCTCACCAGCTCACCGAACTCGTCCGGCTGCGCGTAGCCGACGGTGTCGGGGATGTTGATGATCGTCGCTCCCGCCTTGATGGCGGCTTCGAAGACCCGACAGAGGAAGTCCACCTCAGAGCGCGTGGCGTCCTCGGCGCTGAACTCCACCTCAGGCGCGAGATTCCGGGCGAGACGAACTGCTTCCGCAGCAGTCTCCAAGACCGCTGCGGGACTCATCCGCAGCTTGCGGGCCATGTGGATGGGGGACGTGGCGATGAAGGTGTGGATGCGCGGGCGCCCCGCCTCGCGCACCGCCTCCCATGCCCGTTCGATGTCCTGCGGGGCGGTCCGCGCGAGCACGCAGATCGTTGGTCCGCTCACTTCACGCGCCACCCGGCGCGCGGCCTCGAACTCGCCCGGGGAGGAGATCGGGAACCCCGCTTCGATGACGTCGACGCCCAGTCGCGCGAGCTGGCGGGCCATCTCGACCTTCTCGCCCGCGGTCATGGAGAAACCCGGCGACTGCTCACCGTCACGCAGCGTGGTGTCGAAGATCTGGACGCGGGCGGGCACCGGATTCACCTTAGGGGGCTCCCACGGGCTGGCGCTTCGGGGCCGGCCGTCGCAGCCAGGGCATCATTGCCCGGAGCTGCCGGCCGATCTCCTCGATCGGATGCGCCGCCTCACGCCGGCGGTGCGCGGTCATGCTCGGCCGCCCCGCCTGGTTCTCCAGGACCCACTCTTTTGCAAAGGTCCCGTCCTGCACTTCCTGGAGGATCTTGCGCATCGCCTGGCGGGCGTGCTCGTCGATGACCCGATTCCCCCGGCTGTAGTCACCATACTCGGCCGTATCCGAGACCGAGTAGCGCATATAGGAGAAGCCGCCCTCGTAGATGAGGTCGACGA
>DASSGA010000005.1:0-2117 GCA_035693805.1 bacterium
GCCGTAAGCAGAGAACGCTGACGCGCCCTCGGGGGGCGGGGGAATGAGGCTGACCCCCCCGGGGGAATGCCCCTGAAAAACGACGCTACGTTTTGATCCCATTGCGACTGGCTACGACCTGCTGGAAGGGGCGGCGGGCCCAGGAGGTGCCGGGGTGACCTACGCGTGGCCATGTCTCGGCGAATAACTCCTCCAGATCTACTAGCCCACTTTGGGTGCGTGATGCCTCAGAAGTAGGTGTTACCGTACTGCGCGGCCGATGCCTCAGAACTCTGTTACTCATGGGCGACCTCCGCAGTGGTTCGGCGAGTGTCGGCCAGTTTCCAGAGCATGTCGAGCCCTCGCTCGATGTCGTGGGCGAGCGCGACGGGGTCGAGCGCCTGCACCTGTTGCGCGAGCGCCCGCTGCTGGGCGGGGGTAAGCACCCCGGCGGCGAGCAGGCGCTGATACGGGGTCTGCGGGGGGTCGTAGCGTTTGACGACCTTACTGCCGACGCGCTGTTTGCTCAGCAGCTTGCGCACGGGGCGGAAGAAGTTGAGCTGCAGGCGCAGGCGCGCGTAGAGCTGCTGCAAGACCGTGAAGGCTGCCCGCGAGCTGTAGCGGTCGTAGCCGACCAGACGGCGCACCGCCAGCCCGTTGCGCTGTTCGACCCACGCCTGGTCGTTCTTCCGATAGGGGCGGCCGCGGCTGACGCGGATGCGCCGGCGGCGACACCAGGCCAGCAGCGCCTCGTTGAGGAACTCGCTGCCGTTATCGCTGTGCCATTCCCGCAGGGGGAAGGGAAACCGGGCGCCCAGGTAGCGCATACCCTCAGCGACGCGATGGTAGTGCATCCCCCAGAGGGCCTGGAGCTCGGTCCAGCTGGTCGCCACGTCGACGGCCACGAGCGTGGTGAGGTAGAACCCCGCGGTGGACTCGCCACAGTGCAGGACGAGATCGCCTTGCACCGCCCCCGGCGTGACGCCGGTCCATTGGCTCCACGTGCGCAGCGGGACCTGGGCCCGGAGCGTGTGCAGGGCGGGCGAGGCCCGGCGCGGCTGGCGCGCCCGGCGGCGGCGCAGAGGGCGCAGGAGCCGATCCAGGGTCGCCGGGCTGGCGGCGAGCAGACGGTCGCGGACGGCCGCGTCGATCCGCACTCCGTGATGCTGCTCGAGGGCCCGGAGCAGCGGGGCGATCATCGGGGCGAGGAGCTTGCCACAGAGATGGTCGCTGGCCTGCCACACGCGATCCAGGATGGGCAGCAGCTCGGCCCCATACTGGCGCGGGCGGCCCGAGCGCCGGCCCGTGGCGCGCGCGGGCCGCGCCAGCCGTCGGCTCGCCGCCTTACGGTGACAGCCCGTAGTGCGGCAGTACTCGTCGAGGATCTGTCCCCTGCCACGCTTGTCGGCGGCCTGATACCGCTCGCGCAGGGCCGCGGCGTACTCTCGACGCGCTCCGTCGGTCACGGGGCCTCCTTTCCGGTGCGTTCGGTAACACCGGTTTTGAGGCACCGACTGCCGTTTCAGTAACGATTCTTTTGAGGGCGATCGCTCGCTTGCTGAGCGGCCTCGACTTCGTCTATCCTCCGCAACACACCGTCCCGGGCGAGGGAGACCCAGCATGAAAGCCGCGGTTCTCTACGAGGCGAACACGCCGCTTCGGATTCTCGACGTCGAGCAGCAGGGTCCGCAGGCGGGCGAGGCACGGGACAGATCATCAACGTCAGCTCCGCCGTGGGTCTGGTCCCGATCCCGTTCGGCGGGTTCTACTCGGCGAGCAAGTTCGCGCTGGAGGCGTACACCGAGGTGCTGCGACACGAAGTGAAGTCGCTCGGCGTCCGGGTCTCGCTCGTGGAGCCGGGATTCATCAAGACGCGGCTGGGGGAGAACACGCAGGAGCCGGCCGGGCGGATCACGGCGTACGACCCCTGGCGGAAGCGCGCGTTCGAAGCCAGACGGCGATACGCGGGCGCGGCCCCCGAGCCGACCGTCGTCGCCGAATGCATCCTGCGCATCGTCGAGAGCCCCCGGCCGAGGCTGCGCTACCCGATCGGCAAGGAAGCCACACGGGGCGCCCGGCTGCGCCGGGTCCTGCCGGAGGCGCTGTTCGAGCGAGGCATGCGGCGTTATTTCCGCCTG
>DASSGA010000006.1:0-4508 GCA_035693805.1 bacterium
GATGTACAGCACCCCCCGGGTGTCTTTCTCCACGCAGGCGCCGTGGATCGAGTGGATGCCGTATTCCTCGGCGAGCACCCGCCCGACCGCGCCGAGGACCCAGGATTTCAGCTGACCGTAGTAGGCGGTGTTGAAGAAGACGATCGTGTTCGTCTTGCGGCTGTAGTAGGCGGCTTCTTGCTGATCGGCCACGCCTCCGAGCGCGTACACCGTTACCTGCGGATCCCGGGGCGCGCTCAGTCCCGTGATCGCCTTCCATTCCTCCGCGCCGTACCAGTTGTCCGACCAGAAGTCGTAGAGGTGCGCCGAGTTCGTCGTGGCCCGGACCCGGACCCCGTGGATGACCACGTCGTGGCGGTACAGGGGTTCCTGCCCGGCCCGCTTGGTGATGTGGGCCACCGCCGCGCCGACGAGGGCGTCGCGCCGTCCCTCCACCCGGTCGACGGCTTTGTCGTGGAGGGCGGTTCGCGTCCTCGTTCGGGTGATGCCGTTGCCGGCGCCGATCGGAGTGCCGGGCCATTCGATAGCGTCGGGGGATGGCGAGGGAGGAAACGAGAAGAGGTCGGTCATGGTCTATCGCGTTCGACGCCCTGCATCCCGCTCCTTGCCTTGTCGCCGGCGGGTTTACATGCCCGTTACTCCGGCGTGACACCCCCGGGAGGACGCGTAGACTATGCCATAAGGGCAGGCCCCAGAGGGGCCGGATGTCATAGAATGGGAGCGTGAGTGTGATGCGGCGACTGATGGGAATGATGCTGGCGGTCGGCCTGGTGGTCTGGATCGCGGCCACGGCGCTTGCCCAAGGGGGCGGGTATGACTACGGGACGCAGCCCGCCGGCGGGAGCAAGGCGCAGACGCAGCTTCAGACGGCGATCCTGCACGCCAAGAATTCGGCCGGCTCCGGGGCGATGGCCTCCGCAGTCAGCCACCTCGGGCACGTGCTGAACTGCATCGAAGGAACGAAGGGCAAGAACTTCAACGCCTCGTGGGGGCACGTCTGCCAGGGTCAGGGCGACGGGATCCTCACCGACATCAAGGGCGAGCGCAACGCCGCCGGCGTGATGCTCGTCCTCGAGACCGCAGACGGGCTGGCGGGGGCCGGCGTGAAGGCGGGGAATCTGGCCTCGGTGCAGAATGCCGCGCGCGGGGTGGCCGCCCTGCTCCAGATCGTGACGGACGGCACGCGCTAGATGCCGTTCCTCTGGCACCCGTTCATCGTCCACTTCCCGGTCGGGTTGTGGCTGACGAGCTTCCTGTTCGACCTGCTGTACGCGGGCACGTCGGAGCGGTTCTACGCGACGGCCTCCAGGTACCTGATCGGCCTCGGACTGCTTGCGGCCTTGGTCTCGGTCGTCTCGGGATTCGTGGACTACCGCCCGCTGGTGGCCCAGGGCATCGGGCAGGCATTCATCGACCAGCACGCTCTCCACAGCCGGCTGGCCTACGGATCGACCGTGCTGTACGCGGGCATGTTCTTCCTGCGGTGGCGCGGGCGGGCCATGGCAAAAGGGACCTATGTGGCGATGGCCGTCCTGGCCGCGGGGCTCATCGCGGTCACCGGCTATCTGGGCGGCGAGATCCGGAGGGTGATGTGAGCCAGAAGATCCTGGTCGTCGACGACGAGCCGCACATCGTGGAGCTGGTGAAGTACAACCTCAGCCAGGCGGGGTACGCCGTCCTGAGCGCGCACGACGGCAGCGAGGCCGTGGGGAAGGTGCGCCAGGAGCGCCCCGATCTCATCATCCTCGACATCATGCTCCCCTACGTGGACGGGCTCGAGGTCTGCCGCCAGATCCGCCGCGAGTCGTCGGTCCCGATCATCATGCTGACGGCGAAGGGCGGCGAGCTCGAGCGGGTCGTGGGCCTGGAGATCGGGGCCGACGACTATGTGACCAAACCCTTCAGCCCGCGCGAACTCGTCGCGCGCGTGCGGGCCATCCTGCGCCGCGCGGGGCAGGATGCGGCTCCCGCGCAGAGCGGCCCGCTCCGGGGCGGCGGGCTGGTCCTGGATCCGGCGACCCACGAGGTCAGTCTCAATGGCCGGCCGGTGGAACTCACCGCGAAGGAATTCGAGCTCCTGCGCCTGCTGCTCGGCCACCCCAACCGGGTCTTCACGCGCGATTTCCTGCTCGAGCACATCTGGGGCTACGACTACTACGGCAGCACGCGCACCGTCGACATGCACATCAGCCGGCTGCGGGAAAAGATCGAGGACGACCCGGCCGCCCCGACCTACATCGTGACCGTGCGCGGGGTCGGGTACAAGTTCAAGGCGGCGGACGCCGTGCGCAGCGCGGGGACGCGAACCTGATGGCGCGCTCGATCCGCTGGAAGATCACCTCCTCCTATCTAGTCCTGGTCCTGCTTGTGCTCGTCATCTTCACCGCCTATGTGGTCCGCGCCCTGGAGCGGCAGTACGTGAACACCTACGCCTACGTCGTCGCCACCCAGGCCAAGGTCATCTCGTTGATGATGCGCGAGTACGCCGACGACGCGGACCTCGATCTGGCGCGGCTGCAGACGATGGTCCAGCAGCTGCGCTGGCGGAAGGACGCGACGATCGCGCTGCTGGACGCCACGGGCCGCTCCCCCGCCGGCGCCGTGGATCCGTCCGCTCCGGAGATCCGCACGGCGTTCGCGGGGGAGGAAGGACAGGCGGTGCGCACCGACGCCCAGGGCGTCAAGCGCGTCTACGCCGCGGCCCCGATCCTCGGTGCGGACGGGACGGTGCTCGGCGTCGTGCACGTCTCCGCCCCGCGGATCTGGGTCTTCCGGCAGCTGCAGCGCATCGCCCCCGCCCTGCTCACGGCGATGCTCCTCGGCCTGATCGCGGCGGTCGTCGTGGGGACGGGCCTTTCCCGCCGGCTGATCCGCCCCCTGGAAGAGCTGCGGCGCGCCGCGGTGCGCATCAGCGGCGGCGACCTCGCCACGCGCGCGCCCGTCGACGCCACGGCGGAGCTGGGCGAGCTGGGCCGCACCTTCAACGCGATGGCGGGGCGGCTCCAGGAGACGGTCCAGGCGATCTCGGATGAGCGCAACCGCATCGAGGCCATCGTCGCGGGCATGACCGACGCGGTCATCGCCACCGACCGCCACGACACGATCATGCTGCTTAACCGCGCGGCCCAGGACCTGCTCCGGGTCACGCGGGAGGCGGCCCTCGGCCGCAGCGCCGCGGGCGTGTTCGGGACCCGGCGGCTGGCGGCGATGCTGCACGAGGCGACCGCTTACGGCCGGGTCACCGCCGAGGAGCTTCCGCCCGGGACGATGGGTGACCGGGTGATCGAGGCCCACTGCGCGCCCGTGCGGACCAGCACCGGCGAGGTGACCGGAGCGGTGGCGGTGCTGCGCGACGTCACCGAGCTGCGCCAGACGGAACGCCTGCGCCGCGAGCTCACGGCGAACGTCTCGCACGAGCTGCGCACGCCACTGACGTCGATCAAGGGGTTCGCCGAGACGCTCCTCGACGGCGCGATGCGAGAGGAGGAGACGGCCCGCCGCTTCCTCTCGATCATCAATAGCGAAGCGGACCGGCTCGTCAAGCTCGTGGACGACCTGCTCGACCTTTCCCTGCTGGAGAGCAAGCGGGTCACCTTGGACCCCAGGCCGGTGGACGTCGGCGGCCTGGTCACCCACACGGTGGACAAGCTGCGGCCGATCGCGGCCCACTCCCAGCTGACGCTCGTGCAGTCCGCCCCGAGCGGTATCGTCGTCTTCGCCGACGCCGACCGGCTGGAGCAGGTGCTCACCAACCTCGTGGACAATGCGCTGAAGTACACCCCGCCGGGAGGGCGGGTGGAGGTGCAGGTCGCAGCCGTGAACGGTGAGGTCGAGGTGGTTGTCAACGATACGGGCAAGGGGATCCGCCCGGAGGATCTCCCCCACGTCTTCGACCGCTTCTACCGATCGGACCGGTCGCGGACGAGAGGCTCGGGCGGAACCGGCCTGGGGCTGGCCATCGCCAAGCACATCGTAGAAGCGCACGGCGGACGGATCAGCGTGAGCAGCCGCCCGAACGAAGGCACGACCTTCACGGTGACGATCCCGATGTCATCGGGCGCCGTCATGTAGACGCCGTCGAGCGGGCCCCCGATGAGCGTTTCCTATCCGCCCAGATACGCCTTCCTGACCTCTTCGTTCGCCTGTAGATCCTTGGCGGTCCCCGCCAGCGCAATCTCCCCGGTCTGCAGCACGTAGCCCCGGTTCGCGACCTGCAGGGCCATGTAGGCGTTCTGCTCCACGAGCAGGATCGTCGTCCCCTGCTTGTTGATGCCGGTGATCGTCTCGAAGATCTGCTCGACCAGGACCGGCGCCAGCCCCATGGACGGCTCGTCCAGGAGCAGCACCGTCGGGCGGCCCATCAGGGCGCGGCCGATGGCCAGCATCTGCTGCTCCCCCCCGGATAGGGTCCCGGCGACCTGGCTCTGCCGCTCCCGCAGGCGCGGGAACAGCGTGAACACCCGCTCGAGATCTTCGGCGATGCCCGGCCGGTCGTTGCGCGTGTAGGC
>DASSGA010000007.1:0-2497 GCA_035693805.1 bacterium
CAGGCCCTGCCAGTGGTGGGCGAAGTAGGCGAGCTTCTCACCAGCACGGGACTTCCGCGACAGCTTCGAGCGAGCCTCGGCGAGCCAGGCCCCGAACGCCAGGACCAGGGGCTTGGTCCGCTCCTGCCGCACGGCCCGGCGCCGCTCGGGCGACTGGCCCACGATCAAGGCCTCGATCCGGTAGAACTCGGCGATCCGGCGCAGGCCCTCCGCGGCGATGGGCGAGGCATCCTGGTCGAACAGCGCCCGCAGCTCCCGCCGGCCGTGTGCCCAGCTAGCGTCAGGGTAAGCCCTGGAAAGGGGGAAGGATGTAGCCGGAAACCTTTCATCGTGATCCAGCGGGTTCGACACCCGCCCGGCAAAGGCGCAGCCCGCCGGCCGGAAGCGAGTCTTGCGCGGGCGCCGGCAACGGCGGTCGTGAAGCGTAGACAGCGGTCGCTGAAGCCGTGTGTCAGCCTCGAAATCATGGTCCTGTCGAAGCCTTCGGTGTGTTGGACCCGGGGGCAGTACCGGGAAGTCCGCTAGCGGCGAGGACGACCGGTTCGGCCGGGGTCTCGGAGCACGGCATAGGCGAGGGAAGGATCACCAGGGAACCTGAGAGGTCCCGCTCGCGCCCGTACGTAGGCAGCCGGCCCCGGAGCGCCGGCTCACCAAGGCTCCAGGCCCGACGGAGAACTCGGCGACCGTCGGGAGCGCTGTGGCGAGCACGAAGAGCCGAGACCGTACGGAACCCTGAGGCGAAGCCATAAGCCGAGGGACATGCGCGGCGGGACGTCGTAGCGGCCTCATAGTACCGGGGAAGGCGGGGAACCGGGCGCATCGGGACCCGCCGGAGGAAAGGGGGCCGCCGCGCCACGAGGTCCATCGACGGGAAACACGGGAGGGAACACTGGGTCCCGCAAACCTGTCCACGCAACGACGATGGATAGCCGAACTGGCGAGGAAGGAACCACACCGGGTCTTCACCTCGCTGCATCATCTGATCGACCTCGAGTGGATGGTCGAGGCCTATCGCCTGACGCGCAAGGATGGCGCGCCGGGGATCGACGGCATGACGGCGGCGGATTACGAGGCCGACCTGGAGGCAAACCTCACCGACCTCCTGGAGCGCATCAAGTCCGGCCGCTACATGGCACCGCCGGTCCGCCGGCACTTCATCCCGAAGGCGGACGGCACGCGACGGCCTCTGGGCATCCCGACCCTGGAAGACAAGGTGGCGCAGCGGGCGATCCTGCTCCTGCTGGAGCCGATCTACGAGACGGACTTTGCGCCGTGCTCGTGGGGCTTCCGGCCGGGGCGCTCGGCCCATGACGCCCTGCGGAACCTCCGCAACGGCTTCATGGACGTGAACCTGGGGCTGCGCTGGGTGGTGGACGTCGACATCTCGAAGTACTTCGACACCATCGACCACGGACAGCTACGGACCTTCCTCGACCAGCGCGTCACGGACGGCGTCGTCCGGAGGATGATCGACAAGTGGCTGACGGCGGGGGTGCTCGAAGGGGGCACCCCGCGTCGCACGACCAGCGGCACGCCTCAGGGCGGGGTCATCTCGCCGCTCCTCGCGAACGTCTATCTGCATCACGTGCTGGATCGATGGTTCGCCCAGGACGTCGAGCCGCGCCTGAAGGGGCATTGCCGGCTGGTGAGGTACGCCGACGACGCGGTTGTCGCCTTCGAGGACTTCTGGTCCGCGAAGCGCTTCCTCGCCGTCCTGGGCAAGCGGCTCGGTCGGTATGGGCTCACGCTCCACCCGACCAAGACGCGATTGGTGGACTTCCGGATCAAGCGCCCGCCGGGCGGCCATCCGGAGGCGTCGGGCACGACGTTCGACTTTCTCGGCTTCACCCATGTCTGGGGGCGGTCGCTGAAGGGCAAGAACGTTGTGCGGCAGGTGACGGCGAAAGACCGTTACCGACGCGCGCTCGCTGCGGTCGCAGACTGGTGCCGGCGCAACCTGCACCAGCCTTTCCGCGAGCAGCACGCCCACCTTGCCCGGGTGATCCAGGGCCACTGCGCCTACTACGGCATCAGCGGCAACACCAAGCGGATCCGGTGGTACCATCACCAGGTGGAGCGCACCTGGCGGAAATGGCTCAGGCGGCGCGGACGGCACAGCAAGCTGTCCTGGCCGCGCTTCCGCGCCATGCTCGCGCGACACCCTCTCCCACGCCCCAGGATCGTCCACCAGTACGCCGCGCCGTGAGCGAAGCTCGGGCGCGAGGAACCGGATGCGGGAAATCCGCTCGTCCGGGTCTGTGAGGGGCGGGGCCGGCAACGACCCCGCCTACTCGGCAAGCGGCCTCGAAGATCGTCCCCGGCTGGCGGTCCGGCTCGTAGAGCCGGTGGAACCCGGCATAGGCGTCCGCCTGCAGGATGCCGGCGAACCCGGCCAGGTGCCGCTCGGGATGCTCGCCGCTGCGGTCGGGCGAGTAGAAGAACGCGACCGCAGGCGGATCAGGGCCGCCGAACGGCCGGTCGTCCCGAACATAGCCCC
>DASSGA010000008.1:0-3139 GCA_035693805.1 bacterium
TCCAGGGCGAGCAGCACCGCCCCGCTCACGAACACGATGACGGCCAGCATCACACGGGCACGGCTTCGCGCACTCGGAAGGTCAGCTCCCCGGTCGCATAGTCAACGTCGGCGCGCTGCCCGGCCCGGAGCTCACCGGCGAGGACCAGCTTCGCCAAACGGTTCTCGATCTCGCGCTGGATCAGGCGCCGCAGCGGCCGCGCCCCGAAGTCGGGACTGTACCCTTCGCGGCTGAGGTAGTCGCGCGCGGCGTCCGTGACCTCCATGTCGATCTTCTGCCCGGCCAGGCGCTCCCGCAGCTGGCGGAGCTGAAGGTCGACGATCGCGCGGATCTCACCGCGGGTCAGCGGCCGGAAGACCACGATCTCGTCGATTCGGTTGAGGAACTCCGGCCGGACGCTGCGCCGCACCTCGTCCAGGACCTGCACGCGCGCCATCTCGAACTGCGCCTGGTTGTCCGGCTCGAAGCGCTGCAGGTACTGGCTCCCGATGTTGCTCGTCATGATGATCACGGTGTTTTTGAAATCCACGGTGCGGCCCTGGCCGTCGGTGAGGCGCCCGTCGTCCATGATCTGCAGCAGGATGTTGAAGACGTCGGTGTGCGCCTTCTCGATCTCGTCGAAGAGCACGACGCGGTACGGCCGCCGCCGCACCGCTTCCGTGAGCTGCCCGCCCTCCTCATAGCCGACGTAGCCGGGCGGCGCGCCGATGAGGCGGGAGACGGTGTGCTTCTCCTGATATTCGGACATGTCCAGGCGCACCATCGCATCCTCGTCGTCGAAGAGAATGGCGGCGAGCGTGCGGGCCAGCTCGGTCTTCCCGACACCGGTCGGCCCCAGGAAGAGGAAGGAGCCGATCGGCCGCTTCGGATCCTTCAGCCCGGCGCGGGCGCGTCGGATCGCGTCGGAGGTCGCGCGCACCGCCTCATCCTGGCCGATCACGCGCTCGTGCAGCCGCTCCTCCAGGCGCAGCAGTTTCTGCATCTCGCCCTCGAGAAGACGGGTCACGGGGATGCCGGTCCACTTGCTGACCACCTCGGCGATATCATCGGCGGCCACCTCCTCCTTCAGGAGTTGCCCGTCCTGGTGGGCCTCGGTCAGGGCGCGTTCCTGCTGCTGGAGCTGCTGCTCGAGCTCCCGCAGGGTCCCGTAGCGCAGTCGGGCCGCGGTCTCCAGATCGGCCTTGCGCTCAGCGTCCTCGATCTGGCGCCGCGTCTCCTCGATGCGCTGCTTGGTCTCCTGGATCGCGCCGATCGCGCGTTTCTCTTTCTCCCACTGCTGTCGCAGGCGCTCGCTCTCTGTTCTGAGCGCCTGCAGGTCCTGCTCGATGCCCTGGAGGCGTTCCTTGCTCGCCGGGTCGAGCTCGCGGCGGAGGGCCTCGCGCTCGATCTCCAGCTGCATGATGCGTCGGTCGACCTCGTCCAGCTCGGTGGGCTTGCTGTCGATCTCCATCCGCAGCCGGCTGGCCGCCTCGTCGATGAGGTCGATCGCTTTGTCGGGCAGGAACCGCCCGCTGATGTACCGGTCCGACAAAGTGGCCGCGGCGATCACCGCGGAATCCGTGATCCGTACGCCGTGGTGCACCTCGTAGCGCTCCTTCAGGCCGCGGAGGATGGAGATGGTGTCCTCGACGCTCGGCTCCTCCACGAACACCGGTTGGAACCGCCGCTCCAGGGCGGCATCCTTCTCGATGTGCTTGCGGTACTCGTCCAGGGTCGTGGCGCCGACGGTGCGCATCTCGCCCCGGGCCAGCATCGGCTTGAGCATGTTCGCCGCGTCGATGGCCCCCTCGGCCGCGCCCGCGCCCACCACGGTGTGCAGCTCGTCGATGAACAGGATGATCTCGCCCGCCGCCGCCGTGATCTCCTTGAGCACGGCCTTCAGGCGCTCCTCGAACTCGCCGCGGAACTTCGCGCCGGCCACGAGCGCGCCCATGTCGAGCTGCACGACCCGCTTGTGCTTCAACCCTTCCGGGACGTCGCCGCGGACGATCCGCTGCGCCAGCCCCTCGACGATGGCCGTTTTCCCCACCCCGGGATCGCCGATGAGGACCGGGTTGTTCTTGGTGCGCCGGCTGAGGACCTGGATGATGCGGCGGATCTCGTCGTCGCGCCCGATGACCGGATCGAGCTTGCCCTGCGCGGCCAGCTTCGTCAGATCGCGCCCGTACCGCTCGAGGGCCTCGTACTTGCTCTCCGGGTTGGGGTCGGTAACGCTCTGCCCCCCGCGCACGGCCTGCAACGCGGCGTAGACCGCGGCGCGCGTCGCCCCGGCCTCTCCGAGGATCTCCGCGGCGACGCCGCCCGCGTCGATCACGCCGAGCAGCAGGTGCTCGGTGCTGACGTACTCGTCGCGCAGCCGCTGCGCTTCGTCGTGTGCCACCTGCAGCGCGCGCTGCAGGCGGGGACCGGCATGCAGGACCTCAACGGGCGCCGCACCTTCAATGCGGGGGAGGCGCTGGAGTTCGGCGTGCAGCCGGCCGCGGATCGCCGCCACCGTCGCGCCCACCCGTCCCAGCACCCTCGGGACCACGCCGTCGGCGGGCTCGACGAGGGCCAGCAGCAGGTGCTCCGTGTCCATCTGCGCGTGGCCCGCGCCCTGCACGAGCTCCTGGGCGCGGAGCACGGCCTCCTGCGCCTTCTCCGTGAACCGATCGAATCGCATCGCCATCGCTATGTCCTCGGATGCTCCTTGCGGAGCTTGCTCAGCTCCTCCACAAGCTCGCGCTCTCGTTTGGTGAGATGGCGAGGCAGCATCACCTTCACGCGCACGAGTTGGTCCCCGCGCGTCCCGTCCCGCCGCGGCATTCCCTGCCCGCGGAGGCGCAGCATCTGCGCGTTCTGTGTTTCAGGCGGGACCGTCATCTCCACGCTGCCCTCGAGCGTGGGCACCGCGATCGTGGCGCCGAGCAGCGCTTCCGTAAGGGGCACCGGCACCTCGACGACCAGATCGTCGCCCCGCAGCTCGAAGCGCGGATCCGGGGCGACCTGCACCGTGAGGTAGAGGTCGGTGCCGTCGAGGGCGCCGGGCAGGCGGATACGCTGCCCGCTGCGGACGCCCTTCGGGATCGTGACGTCGAGCCGGCGCGTCGTGCCATTGATCTGGAGCGACACGGGCTTCTGCGTGCCGCGGAATGCCTCG
>DASSGA010000009.1:0-7562 GCA_035693805.1 bacterium
GAGCGGGGCTGAGCGGGAGGAGGCGATCGCCCGCCAGCTGCTGCGGCGGTACGGCGTAGTGTTCCGCGACCTCCTGGCCCGCGAGCGCATCGCGCCGCCGTGGCGTGTGCTCGTCCAGGTGTATCGCCGGTGGGAGGCGCAGGGGCAGATCCGGGGCGGTCGGTTCGTCGCCGGGCTCACGGGGGAGCAGTTCGCGATGCCCGAAGCTGTGGAAGCCCTGCGTGCGGTGCGGCGGACGCCTCACGATCCGGGTATCGTGGTCATCTCTTCCGCCGACCCGCTGAACCTCGTTGGGGTCATCCTGCCCGGAGGCAAAGTCCCCACCGCATCGGGACAGGCGATCGCCTTCACGAACGGGGTCCCGACCGACGTGGCACCGCTTGGGGCGCTGCTGAACCGGCTGCGGAACGAGCGGGACCGAGAGGGCCGGCGGGCCTAGCGGCCCCAGACGATCGTGCAGGCTGCGTAGGTGAAGCCGCCTCCGAAGGCGGCGAGGACGATGCGGTCGCCGTCCTTGATGGCTCCGGCCTGCACGGCTTCCCACAGGGCGAGCGGCACGCTGGCCGCCGACGTATTGCCGTACTCCTCGATGTTCACCACGAACTTCTCGAGCGGGACCTTGAGCTGATCCCGCATCGCCTCGATGATGCGCAGGTTGGCCTGGTGTGGGACGAACAGATCCACATCCTCGAGTCGCCACCCGGCCTTCTCCACCGTCTTGCGGATGAGGTCGGGGACGGCCCGCACGGCCAGCTTGAACACGGCTTGGCCGTCCATGTAGGCGCGGTGCAGCTTGCGTTCGATCGCCTCGTTGGTGATAGGCATCCGCGACCCGCCGGCCGTGACCTTGAGGACATCCCCCGCCGACCCGTCCGCGCCGACCATGCCGCTCTGGATGCCCCGGCCATCCGTGGCCGGTCCCAGGACCGCCGCACCGGCGCCATCGCCGATGAGGACGCAGGTGCGCCGGTCCTCCCAGTCGATGAGCCGGCTGAGCGTCTCCGCGCCGATCACGAGCACCCGGTGGACGGTGCCGGCCTGTATCATCTGCCCGGCGGTGATCAGCCCGTAGACGAAGCTCGAGCAGGCCGCAAGGAGGTCGAAGGCGCCGGAGCGCTTCGCCCCGAGCCGTTCCTGCACCAGGCAGGCCGTCGCCGGGAAGAACATGTCGGGCGTGGCCGTGCCGACGATGATGAGATCCAGGTCCTTTGCGGATACTTTCGCGTCGGCGAGCGCGCGCTCGGCCGCTACGGCGGCGAGGTCAGAGGTGCTCTCGTCGGGACCGGCCAGGTGCCGCCGCTTGATGCCCGTGCGGGCGGTGATCCACTCGTCGGTGGTGTCCACCATGCGGGCGAGGTCGTCGTTGGTGAGGATGCGCGTGGGGATGCAGACGCCGAGGCCCTGGATCGCCGCGCGCACGGGGGCGGAAGTCATCGCCATCAGGTTCTCCGGATGCCGGAGGGTTCCTGGCGGGGTTGTCTTGCCTCAGATGTTGCGGTCGATCCAGGCGAGGATCCGGCGTCCGACCAGCGCGACGAGCGCCCCGGCGAGCAGCCAGGTTAGGGCGAGACGGCGGGCACGGGTGCCTTTCGTCTTCCCGGCCGGCCGGAACAGCTCGCTGGCGGACGGATAGAGATCCTGCGCGGAGACCTTTTCGGTCACCATCATGAACTCCCGCCTCAATTAGCAAGCAAGAAATGGGCCAGAGCGGCGAGTGTCTTTTTCCCGATCGCTGGGCTACTTGGCGCGGAAGACGATGGCGGGGCCGCGACGGCCGGCGGCCGACACCCGCTTTTCCTCGGCCAGGAGGTCCAAGTGGCCGATGACCTCCGAGAGGGCGAGCATCATGTTGACCTCATCGAGATCCTGGTACAGTTCCTGGGCCAGCGCCACGAGCGTCTTGGGCTCGCGGCCCAGGTGGCGGTAGATCTCCTCCTTGCGTTGCTCGTGGTGGCCAATCAGCTCCCGGATCCGGGCCCCCGGGTTCCCCATGGTCCTGCCGTGGCCGGGGTGGGCCACCTCGCAGTTCAGCAGCAGTACCCGCCGCAGCGAATGCAGGTACTGGGGCAGGGTGGCGATCCGCCGGCCCTCCTGGGTGAATTCCACGACCGGATTCGAGCTGACCTCGGCCAGCAAGAGGTCCCCGGCGATGAGGACGCCGTCCAGGTGGAACAGGCAGATGTGCCCCAGGGAATGGCCCGGGCAGTGCAGGACGCGCAGTCGATCGTCGTCCATGGCGACGGTGTCGCCGTCCTGGAGGGGATGGAGCTCCGTGATCGGGTCGAACAGATGCCGCATCGCCCGCATCCGCTCCCTGAAGCTGACCAGGAATGTCTCGGGCAAACCCGCCAGGATGAAGTGGCGGTGCAGATGGTCGATCACCCAGCGGTCCCCGGCAAACTTCGGCCCGTCCGCCGGATGGGCGAAGATCTGCGCCCCCGAGTGCTCGCGCACCCACATCGCGTTTCCGAAGTGGTCGGAGTGGCCGTGGGTGAGGATGATCCGCCGGATGTCGGCGACGCCGGCACCGGCGCGGGCCAGGCCGTCCTCAAGAGCCGCCTGGGCGTCCGGGGTTCTCGGCCCCGTGTCGACGAGGGTGAGCGGTTCGCCCTCGATCAGGTATGCGTTGACCGGTCCGACCGCGAACGGGGTGGGCAGTTCGATCCGGTGGGCCCGCATGCTGCTCAGAGCCGTTCGATCACCGTCGCCGTGGCCATGCCCCAGCCGATACATACGACCTGCAGGCCGAAGCGGCCGCCCTGCCGTTCCAGTTCGTGGAGCAGCGTTGTGGCCAGGCGGGCGCCGGAGGCTCCCACCGGATGGCCCAGCGCAATCGCGCCGCCGTTGGGGTTCACCCGGGCCATGTCGGGCTCGAGCTCGGAGGCCCAGGCCAGCACCACCGGGGCGAAGGCTTCGCTGATCTCGATCACGTCGATGGCGTCCAGCGCCAGCCCGGCGCGCTCGAGGGCCTTGCGTGTCGCGGGGACCACTCCGGTGAACATGATCACCGGATCGCTCCCCACCACGACGCGGGCGACGATGCGGGCGCGGGGCTTGAGGCCGAGGCTCGACGCACGGTCGGCGCTCATCAGCAGGAGCGCCGCGGCCCCGTCGCTGATCTGCGAAGAGTTGCCGGCGGTGATCACGCCGTCCGGTGCGAAGGCCGGCTGCAGTGCGGCGAGTTTCTCGACCGACGTGTCACGGCGGATGCCCTCGTCCGCACCGACCGTTGCACCGGACTTGCCTTCGATGGGGAGGATCTCGCGGCGGAAGCGGCCGTCGTCCGTCGCCCGGGCCGCCCGCCGGTGTGAGTCGACGCTGTACCGGTCGCACTCCGCCCGCGTCAGCCCATAGCGCTTCACCAGCATCTCGGCCGCGACGCCCTGATGGACGAGGTGGTAGCGCTCCATCAGGCGCGGGTTCCACTCCCCGTAGTCGCTCCCGAGCGGCACCCGGCTCATGCTCTCGACGCCGCAGGCGACCACCACGTCGGCATCGCCGCTGCGGATGGCCTGCGAGGCGAAGTGGATCGCCTGATGGCTGCTGCCGCACTGGCGGTTGACGGAGGTGGCGGCGACCTCCACGGGAAAGCCGGCGAGCAGCGTGGCCGTGCGGGCCACGTTCGCGCCCTGGTCGCCGACCTGGGTGACGCAGCCTGCGATGACATCCTCGACGAATCCGGGCTCGATCCCGGCCCGCCGGACAACCTCCTCCAGGACGGCGGCCAGGAGATCGTCGGCGCGGATCGCACAGAGCGCCCCGTCGCGCCGGCCGATCGGCGTCCGCACGGCCTCGATGATGACGACCTCTCTCACAGCGCCAGCAGCCCTCCGTCGATCGCAAAGACCTGCCCCGTGATGTAGCTCGCCGCTTCAGAAGCCAGGAACACGGCGGCGCCCTTGACCTCACCCGGCCGTCCGATGCGGCCCATCGGGATCATGGCCGTGAGGTGTTGGCCGGCCCGCTCGATGACCTTCTCCGACATCCGCGTAGGGAACCAGCCCGGCGCGATCGCGTTCACGGTGATGCCGTGGCGCGCCCACTTCACCGCGAGGTCCTTGGTCAGGGCGATGATCGCCCCCTTGCTCGCGCTGTAGCCGACGGCGTCCAGCACCTCGGGCGGCTGGCCGGACAGTCCGGCCAGCGACGCGACGTTGATGATGCGCCCGAACCGCCGGCCGATCATGCCGCGGCCCACCGCCTGGCACATCAGGAACGTGCCCGTGGCGTTGGCGTCCATGACCTCATGCCACTTCTGAAGCGGCATCTCCTCCGCGGGGGCGCCCCAGGACCGGCCGGCGGCATTCACGAGGATGTCGATGCGGCCGAACGCCCGGGTCGCCTCATCGGCGATGCGGACGACGTCGCGGCTGTCGGACACGTCACCTGCGAGAACCAGGCAGTCGATGCCGTTGCCGCGCAGGGTGCGCTCCGCCTCATCGAGCCATTCGCGGCGCCGCGCCGTGATGGCCACACGCGCGCCGGCCTGCCCCAGCCCTTCCGCGATCTCGAGGCCCAGGCCCCGCGAGCCGCCAGTGACGAGCGCAGTGCGACCTTGGAGGGAGAAGAGGTCCGCCGGGGACGACATGCGGGGATGCCGTTCTACAGGGGAGAGGGGTTCCCTTCCACCCGGCGTAGTGGTACTCCACCATGGCCATCCTGCAGGAGCCGCGGACCATCAGCGCGGACACGCTGCCCTCGGTATTCTTCGCCCAGGCGGCGCGTCTGGGGAACACCGTAGCGCTGCGGGCCAAAGAGTTCGGCATCTGGCGGCGGATCTCGTGGTCGGACTACGCCCGCAGCGTCCGCTGGGTGGCGCATGCGCTGATCGCGACCGGCGTCGGCCCGGGGGAGCGCGTGGGCATCCTGGGCGAGAACCGCCCGGAGTGGCTGTACAGCGATCTCGGCATCCAGTGCGCGGGCGGCGTCTCGGTGGGGATCTACGCCACCTGCAGCCCCGAGCAGGTCTGTTATATCCTCGAGCACTCGGAGGCGCGGCTCGTCGTCGTGGAAGGCGAGGAGCAGCTCGACAAGTTGCTGGAGGTGCGGGGACGTCTCCCGCACCTCGAGCGGATCATCGTCATGGACCCCGAAGGACTCCGGGCGTTTGCAGACCCGCAGGTGATGATGTTCGGTGAGTTCCTGGCCCTCGGCGAGCGGCACGAGCGAGCCTCCCCGAAGGCCGTGGAGGAGGCTCTGGCGCGCCTCCGTCCCGATGACCTCGCGCTGCTGATCTACCCCTCCGGCACGACCGGGCCGCCGAAGGGTGCGATGCTCACGCACCACAACATCATGTGGGAAGTGCGCACCGCCTGCGAGGGCTGCATTCCCGCGCGCGAAGGGGACGAACTGCTCTCCTACCTCCCGCTCGCCCACATCGCCGAGCGTTCCTTCTCCATCACGATCCCGGTGTACCGGGGATGCACGGTGAACTTCGCCGAGAACCTGGACACGGTCCCGCAGAACCTGCGCGAGGTGCGGCCGACGGTCATCTTCGGCGTGCCCCGGATCTGGGAGAAGCTGTACTCCGGCATCGTGCTGGGGATGAAGGACGCCGACCGGATCAAGCAGCTGGCCTTCGGGCTGGCGCTGCGCGTAGGGCGGGCGTATGCGTCGGCCAAACTACAGAAGAGCCGGCCGGGGCTGGCCCTTCGACTGGGTTACGCGCTCGCGCATCGCGCCGTGCTCGCTCCGCTGCGGAACCGGATCGGCCTGGACCGCGCGCGCGTCGCGCTCTCCGCGGCGGCCCCGATCTCTCCCGACGTCCTGCGTTTCTTCTGGAGTCTGGGGGTGGAGATCCGGGAGATCTACGGGCAGACGGAAGGATCGGGCCTGACGACCTCGCACCCGGTGGGGGACGTGACGCTCGGCACGGTCGGCAAACCCATCGGCGGCATCGAGGTCCGGGTCGCCGAGGACGGAGAGGTCTGCGTGCGCAGCCCCGGGGTGTTCAAAGGGTACTTCAAGGATCCCGAACTGACCGCGCAGACGATCGTCGGCGGCTGGCTGCACAGCGGCGACGTGGGGGAGTTCGACGGCGAGGGCAACCTGAGGATCACCGACCGCAAGAAGGACATCTTCATCAACGCCTATGGGAAGAACATCGCCCCGCAGTTCATCGAGAACAAGCTGAAGTTCAGCCCCTTCGTCAACGACGCCGTGGTGATCGGCGACGGTCGGAGGTACCTCGTAGCCCTCGTCGTCATCGACGAGGATACGGTGGGCAAGTGGGCCCAGGAGCGCCGCGTGCCGTTCACGACCTACACCGACCTTACGCAGAGCCCCGAGGTGCGCAAGCTCCTGGCCGCCGAGGTCGACGCGGTGAACAAGACGCTGTCCTCGCCGGAGCAGGTGAAGAAGTTCGCCCTCCTGCCCAAGCGCCTGTACCACGAGGACGGCGAGGTCACCCCGACCATGAAGGTCAAGCGGAAGGCGATCATGGAGAAGTTCGGCGACCTCATCGCTGCCCTGTACGTGGACTGATGCCCTACCGCCATACCCAGATCGGTTACGTTACGCTCGGAGCGCTCGCGTTCTGCGTCGCCGCCATCGCCTGGGCCGCCGCGCCCGACGGGTACACCGCGGGCGAGCTCGTCGTCGTGGCGGTGGTCGCCGCCGTGGGCGTGTTCTTCTCGAGCCTGACCGTCGAGATTGCTCCCGAGCGTATGCGCGTGTGGTTCGGTCCCGGCTGGATCCGCCGGACGGTTCCGCTTCGGGAGATCGAATCCGCCGCGGCGGTCCGCGTTCCCTGGTACGTGGGCTGGGGCATGCGCTGGTGGGGCTACTGGCTGTACAACGTGTCGGGACACCGGGCGGTGGTCCTGCGGCTCCGCGGTGGGGGGCGATTCGGGATCGGCACCGACGAGCCCGAGGCCCTGCTGGCCGCGCTTCGCGGCGCCGGCGTCACAGGTGAGGGGAGGAGGTAGACGATGCCGACGTTCAAGCCGCAGCAGATCGCCGACGAGCGATTCGTGGAGCGCACCGGGAAATCCATGGCCGCGTGGATGCGGCTGCTCGACCGCTGGGGCGCGAAGGAGAAGGGCCACACGGCCACGGCGCGGTACCTCGAGCGAGACGTCGGGCTCGAAGGATGGTGGGCGCAGGCCGTGACGATTCAGTACGAGTATGTGCGAGGACTGCGCAGACCGCTCGTGGTGCCGGCGGCGCTGCGCCGGGCGCTCGCGACCTCGCCGAAGGCCAAGGCGGCGTTCGAGCGGCTGTCTCTCTCGCACCGCCGGGAGCACATCCAGTGGATCACCGAGGCGAAGCGTCCCGAAACGAAGGCGAAGCGGGTCGACGAGACCGTCAGGCGGCTGGCCGGCGGCGCCGCACGCTGAAGCGCGTCTTTCACCTGCTCGCCAGAGGCGTCGTGGTCCGTGACGGCCGGCTCCTCCTGGCGCACTTCCACGGCTCGGATCACACCTTTCTCCCCGGCGGCCACGTCGAGATGGGTGAAAGCATCCCGGCGGCGCTCCGGCGTGAATTCTTGGAAGAACTGCGGGTCAAGGTTGGGATTGGTCCCTACCTCGGAGCCGTGGAGCACGGATGGACGACGCGGGGCG
>DASSGA010000010.1:0-7897 GCA_035693805.1 bacterium
GGCAGGGGCCGCTCCTGCCCCCCCTCATCTGGTTCGCGCTCAAGACATTCGCCTTCATCTTTTTCTTCATCTGGCTGCGGGCGACGCTGCCGCGCGTGCGGCACGACCACCTCATGGCCTTCGGCTGGAAGGTCCTGGTGCCGCTCGGATTGCTCAACATCGTCGTGACGTCGATCATCGTCATCCTGGGGGGGTCATGAGAGCCGCCGACGGCGTGGTCGGGCGCTACGCGCGGCGGGCGGCGGCCATGCTGCAGGGACTCGGCATCACGTTTCGCTACCTCTTCAAACCGCCGATCACCATCCAGTATCCGGAGGAGAAGCGCGACGCCGTGCAGCCCCGCTTCAAGGGTCGGCACTGGCTCACCCTCTATGAGGATGGGATGGAGCGCTGTGTCGGCTGCGAGCTGTGCGTGATCGTCTGCCCCTCGCAGGCGATCTACGTGCAGGCCGCGGAGAACACCCCCGAGCACCAGGTGAGCAAGGGGGAGCGCTACGCCGGGGATTTCCAGGTCAACGAGCTCCGCTGCATCTTCTGCGGGTTCTGCGAGGAGGCCTGCCCGACCGGGGCAATCGTGCTCGGCCGGGAGTACGAGCTGGCCGGCTACACGCGCGCATCGATGATCTACACGAAGCCCATGCTGACGGAGCCGTACCCCGGCGCGTCGGGGCGGGACCCGCACCGCGAGGTGTGACCACGGCGAGGCCGGAGTGAACGCGTTCATCGAGATCATCATCTTCGGGGCGGCCGCGGCCGGGGCCCTGGTCGGCGCGGTGGGCATCATCGCCAGCGCGGCGCCCGTGCGCAGCGCGCTCTCGCTGCTTCTCGTGCTGGGCAGCCTGGCCGTGCTGTACCTGCTGCTCGCCGCCCAGTTCATCGCCGTGCTTCAAGTGATCATCTACGCCGGGGCGATCGTCGTCCTCTTCCTCTTCGTCATCATGCTCCTGCACATGCGCACGGGGGAGGGGCGTGCCACCAAGCTGCCCCGGCAGCGCCCCGCCGCCATGGTGCTGGCCGCGGCGTTCCTCGCCGTGGTGGCGGCCGTGCTTCGCGGCGTGCCGAGTATTCCCGCCGCCGTGGTGTCCGAGGAGTTCGGCACGGCGCAGGCCGTCGGTCGCATGCTCTTCACGACCTACGTGCTGCCGTTCGAGCTGGCCTCGATGGTCCTGATCGTGGGGATCATCGCCGCCGTGGTGATCGGCCGGGGCCCGCGATGACCATCCCGGTCCCGTACTACCTCGCGCTGGGCGCCGTGCTCTTCACGATGGGGGCGCTCGGCGTGCTCATCCGCCGCAACGCCCTGGTCATCTTCATGTCCATCGAGCTGATGCTGAACTCGGTGAACCTGAGCTTCGTGGCCTACGCCCGGCAGCTGGGGAGCCTGGAAGGCCAGGTCACGGTGTTCTTCGTGATGGTCATCGCCGCGGTGGAGGTCGTCGTGGGCCTGGCCATCATCATCGCCATCTTCCGCTCGCGCGACACGGTGGACATCGACGACGTGGACCTGCTGCGAGGCTAGCGCATGCTGCTCATCCTGATCCTCGCGCTCCCGCTGGCGGGTTGGCTGCTCAACGGGCTGATCGGCGGCCGCCTGACGCGCCGGGCGGTCGGGCTCATCGGCGCCGGCAGCGTCGGGCTCGCCTTCGCCGCGGCGCTCCTCGCCGCGCAGCAGCCCGCGGTGGCGGACGGCTGGCGCGTCGTGCTCTGGGACTGGATCGCCGCGGGCAGCTTCAGCGTGCGGCTCGGGCTGCTGCTGGACCGGCTCTCCGCGGTGATGGTCCTCATCGTCACGGGCGTCGGCTTCCTCATCCACGTGTACTCCGCCGGCTACATGCGCGAGGATCCCGGGTACAGCCGGTACTTCGCCTACCTGAACCTGTTCATCGCCTCGATGCTGCTGCTCGTCCTGGGTGATACGCTGCTCGCGCTGTTCGTGGGCTGGGAGCTCGTCGGGCTGTGCTCGTACCTGCTGATCGGCTTCTGGTTCGACCGGGAGCGCGCGGCGAGTGCGGGCCGCAAGGCGTTCGTCGTGAACCGCATCGGCGACGCCGCGTTCCTCCTGGGGATGATCCTCCTTGCGCTCGAGGCCGGGACGCTGGAGCTCGCCCCTCTCGCCCGCACTGCCGCCACGATCGCCCCCGCCACGGTGACCGTGATCACGCTGCTGCTGTTCGCCGGGGCGACCGGCAAGTCGGCGCAGCTACCGCTGTACACCTGGCTGCCGGATGCGATGGAGGGGCCCACGCCGGTCTCCGCGCTGATCCACGCCGCGACCATGGTCACCGCGGGCGTGTACATGATCGCCCGATTGCACCCGTTGTTCGCGCGGGCGGAGATGACGCAGACGGTCGTCGCGGTGGTGGGCGCGACCACCGCGTTCTTCGCCGCGACCATCGCGCTCGTGCAGTGGGACCTGAAGCGCGTCCTGGCCTACTCGACGATCAGCCAGCTCGGCTACATGTTCCTCGCCATGGGGCTGCTGGCGATGCCGGCGGGGATGTTCCACCTCACGACGCACGCCTTCTTCAAGGCGCTGCTCTTTCTCGCCGCGGGCAGCGTGATGCATGCCATGGGCGGCGTCATCGACCTGCGCCGCCTCGGCGGCCTGGCCGGCCCGCTGCGCTGGACGATGTGGGGCTTCCTCATCGGGGCGCTCGCGCTGGCCGGCGTGCCGCCGTTCGCCGGCTTCTTCAGCAAGGACCTCATCCTGGAGCAGGCCTTCGAGCGCACGCAGGGGAGCGCGCTGCTGCTGGTCTGGGGGCTCGGGCTGCTGACCGCGTTCGTGACCGCGGTCTACATCACGCGCGCCGCGATCATGACCTTCGCGCCCCCGGCCGCGCACACCGGCCACGCGCAGCGCGGCCACCCGCACGAGGCGCCCTCGCTCATGCTCTGGCCGATGGGCGCCCTGGCCGTCCTCTCGGCGGCCGGCGGATTGCTCGGCTCCCAGGTTGCCGGACGACCGCTGCTCCACAGCCTCGAGCAGTTCTTCACCCTCGAAGCGCATGCCGCAGTCGCTCCGGCGACCTGGCTCGTGCTCCTCACGCCGGCGGTGGGGCTCCTCGGGATCGCCGCGGGGTACCTGCTGTACCGCGGGCGGCGCCAGGTCGCGCTCGGGTGGCTCGGGACGTTCTTCGAGCGCCAGTGGTACCTGGAGCCGCTCTACGACCGCGTCATCGTGGGCGGGTCGAGGTGGGTCGGGCGGATGCTCGCCGACGTCGTCGAACTGCGGGTGATCGACGGCGCGGTGAATGGTATCGGCGCCGCCGTTGGGCGGGCGGGACGATCGGTGCGAGCCGTGCAGACGGGGTACGTGCGCAACTACGCGGCGGCCATCCTCGCCGGGACCGTGCTGCTGCTCGGGTACTGGCTGCTGCTGCGATGAGGGGCTGGCCACTGCTCTCCATCCTGGTGTTCCTGCCGGTGGCCGGCGCGGCCGTCGCCGCGATCGTGGACCGCCGGCGCGAGCAGGCCATCCGCTGGACCGGGCTTGCCGCCTCACTGCTGACCCTCGGGGTCGTTCTGGTCATCTTCGAGCGCTTTGCGGTCGGCACGCCGGCCGTCCAGTTCGAAGAACGGGCGGTGTGGATCCCCGCGGCGGGGATCGCCTACCACCTCGGCATCGACGGCATCTCGCTGCCGCTCGTCCTCCTCACCACGGTGATCATGCCGCTCGCGCTGCTCTCCTCCTGGAGCTCGGTCGGCGACCGCGTGAAAGAGTTCACCGTCAGCATGCTGGTCCTCGAGACGGCGCTGCTCGGCACCTTCCTGAGCCTCGACCTCGTGCTCTTCTATGTCTTCTGGGACGCCGTGCTCATCCCGATGTACTTCATCATCGGCCTGTGGGGCGGCCCGCGCCGCGTCTACGCCGCCTTCAAGTTCATCCTGTACACCGCCTCCGGCAGCGCGCTGATGCTCGTCGCGATCATCGTCCTGTACCTGCAGAGCGGGCCCGCCGGCGCGCGCACCTTCGACTGGCTCGCGCTGCGCGAGGCACCGGTGGCGATGCCCCTGCAGGCGTGGTTGTTCGCCGCGTTTGCGCTCGCCTTCGCGATCAAGGTGCCGCTGTGGCCCCTCCACACCTGGCTGCCGGACGCGCACACGGAAGCGCCCACACCCGGCAGCGTGGTCCTCGCCGCAGTGCTGCTGAAGATGGGCACTTACGGGTTCCTGCGCTTCCTGCTGCCGCTGTTTCCGGAGGCCTCCCGCCGATTTGCCCCGCTCCTCGTCACGCTGGCCATCATCGGCATCCTCTACGGCGCGGCGGTGAGCTGGGCGCAGCGGGACATGAAGCGCCTGGTGGCGATGAGCAGCGTGAGCCATCTCGGTTTCGTCACCCTCGGCGCGTTCGCCCTGACCGTGGAGGGGCTGCAGGGCAGCCTCCTGCAGATGGTCAACCACGGCATCAGCACGGGAGGACTGTTCCTGGTCGTCGGCGTGCTCTACGACCGCACGCACAGCCGGCTGCTGGATGACTACGGCGGGGTGGCCGCGCTCATGCCGCGCTTCGCCGCCGTGGCCACGATCGTGATGCTCTCCTCGATGGCACTGCCCGGGACCAACGGATTCGTGGGAGAGTTCCTGATCCTGCTCGGCGCCTTCCGCGCCGCACCGGTCTACGCCGTCGTTGCCGCCGGGGGCGTGATCCTGTCGGCGGTGTACCTGCTCTGGATGTACCAGCGCGTGATGCACGGGCCCGTCGCGGTCAAGGAACGCGCGCGCGTCGTCGAGCTGAGCCGCCGCGAGCTGGTGCTCTTCGTGCCGCTCATCGCGCTCATCTTCTGGATCGGACTCTTCCCCGGCGCGCTGCTCTCCCGCAGCGAGGCCTCCATCCGGGCGCTCGTCGAGCGCGTGGAGGCCGCTCGCTGATGCCGTCCTCCGCCGACCTCCGCGCGCTGACCCCCGAGCTCATCGTGGCCGGCGCGGCCCTGGCCGTTTTGGTCTGGGCCACGTTCCTCCCGCCCCAGCGCCAGCAGATCCTGCGCTGGATGTCCGCCGCAGCGCTGGTCGCCGCGGCGTGGGAGGTGCTGGTCCTTGGGGCGGGGGTACCCTCGGTGTTCAGCGGCATGTACGCGCGCGATGGCGTGACCCTCGTCCTTCAGTCGGCGGCGCTGCTCGGGGCGCTGCTCGCGCTGGCGCTCGCCGGCGACTACGTGGAACGCGCGCGCCTGGAGGCGGGAGAGTTCTACGCGCTGCTGCTCGTGGCCGCGCTCGGGGCCATGGTCATGGCGGGCAGCCGCGATCTGATCATGGTCTTCCTGGGGCTGGAGACCCTCTCCATCCCGCTGTACGTTCTGGCCGCGTTCGCCCGCACCGATCTGCGCTCCCAGGAAGCGGGGATGAAGTACTTCCTGCTCGGCGCGTTCAGCACCGTCTTCTTCCTCTACGGCATCGCGCTCGTCTACGGGGTCACGGGCTCCACGAGCCTCCCCCGGCTCGCCGCGGCCTCCGATACGCTGATGCTGCGCGTCGGCCTCGGGCTGCTGCTCATCGGGCTCGCGTTCAAGGCAGCGATCGTCCCCTTCCACGCCTGGGCGCCCGATGTCTACGAAGGGGCGCCGCTTCCGGTCACGGCGTACATGTCGGTCATCGCCAAAGTGGGTGCCTTCGCCGCACTGCTGCGCCTCTTCCCGGGAACGCTCCACACGCAGTCCGTCCAGTGGACGGGGATCCTCGCCGCGCTGAGCACCCTCACGATGATCCTGGGGAACCTGGCCGCGCTGCGGCAGACCAGCCTGAAGCGCCTCCTGGCGTACTCGAGCATCGCGCATGCGGGCTTCCTCCTGATCGGGGTCGCCTCGGGGACGACCCAGGGGGCCTCGGGCGTGGCCTTCTACCTGCTGGCCTACACGCTCATGACGCTGGGAGCCTTCGCCCTCGCCCTCATGGTGACGCGGCGCGGGGAAGAAGCCGACCAGATCGCCGACCTCACCGGGCTGGCCTCGCGGTCGCCCGCGCTCGCCGGGGCGATGACCGTCTTCATGGTGTCGCTCGCGGGGCTGCCGCCGACGGCGGGGTTCGTGGGGAAGTTCTATGTGTTCGCCGCGGCCCTGGACGCGGGACAGACCGCGCTCGCCATCGTCGGCGTGCTGGCCTCGGTGGTCTCCGCCTACTACTACCTGCGCGTGGCCTACACGATGTTCAGCGGCGAGCCGGGAGGCGACGTCACC
The DNA here is from genome assembly GCA_035693805.1 of bacterium. GTDB lineage: Bacteria > Sysuimicrobiota > Sysuimicrobiia > Sysuimicrobiales > Kaftiobacteriaceae > Kaftiobacterium. The sequence goes on from DASSGA010000010.1 coordinate 6,171, forward strand.
TTCGCCGGGGATCGGTGGGTGGCCGGCGCGCTCATCGTGGCCGTGGTGGGGGTGCTCGCGCTCGGCGTCTTCCCGGCGCCGGTGACCGCGTTCGTGCAGCAGCTGGAGCAGGCGCTCAGGTAACGCGCTGTCCGGCCGCCGGCCGGCGGAGCAGGACCCAGAGGCCCAGCACGACGATGATCGCGGCAGGGATCATGCCGAGCGTCACGATCCCCCAGACGCGATCCTCGCTGCGCAGCAGGTCGAGCAGGATGCGGCCCACGGATGTGAGCACCAGCACCGACCAGAACGGCTCCCCAGGAAACGCCCGGCGCCCGGTGCGCGGCACCGTCACGGCGAGGATGATCACGGCGAGCAGCATCTCGTAGATCTGCAGCGGGTGCCGCGGCCCCGGCACGCCGGGGAACGTCACCGCCCACGGCAGCGAGGTGCGGTCCCCGTACAGTTCCCCGTTCATGAGGTTGCCGAACCGCACGAGGACGTTGCCCAGCGGCACCACCCAGACGACCGTGTCCGCGAGGTCCCAGAAGGGCAGGCCGTCCCGCCGGGAGAGGATCCAGATGGCGAGCAGCCCGCCCACGATCGCGCCGTGCGAGGTGAGTCCGCCGTGATCGATGCGGATGAGCTCGAGAGGGTTCCCGAACTCTGCCGGGTGTGAAAGCACATAGCCCAGCCGCGCTCCGATGAAGGCGAGCACGATGAAGAGCACCGACAGGCGGTCGACGACCGCGGAGCTGACCCCGCAGCGGGGGCCGAGCCGGTACGCGGCGAGCAGGCCGGCCAGAATCGTCAGCGCCATCATCACGCCGTACCAGCGGATCACGATGGGGCCGACCTGCACGAGAATGGGATCCATGGCGGGCGTAGTATACACTAGAACCATCGCACCCGCGACGCCAATGCGGATCGCCCTGGGATCGACCAGCGAATCGAAGCTGCGGGCCACGGCCGCTGTCTGCGCGCGGGCGTTTCCCGGCGCGACCGTGCAGGCCGTCGACGTGGCCTCGGCCGTCTCCGCGCAGCCGGCGAGCGAGGATGAGACGATCCGCGGCGCGCGGCATCGCGCGCGGGAGGCGCGGGCGCAATCCGGGGCCGATCTGGGGATCGGGATCGAGGGCGGTGTGCACCGCGATCGGCGCGGGACGTGGCTGTGCGCCTGGGCGGTGGCGGTCGATCGTGCCGGTCGCGAAGGGCTGGCCTCCGGCATCCGCTTCCCGCTGCCGGAGTGGATCGCCTCGCGGGCCCTGGCCGGTGAGGAGCTGGGGACGATCGTGGACGGCTATCTGGACCGGCCGGGCTCGCACGAGGAGCTGGGGGCGATCGGGCTGCTCACGCACGGGCTGCTCGACCGCCAGGCCGCCCTGGAGCAGGCGCTGCTCGCCGCGCTCGCGCCATTTCTGTCCGCCGCGCTCTTCGCCGGCCCGGCGCGCGTCCCAGGAAGATCGCGCGGGGGATGAGCGCTCAGCCCGTCCCCCGCGATCCGGCGAGCACGGCTACGCGCCGGACCGTGTCACGAGCCACCACAGGACCAGAAGCACGATCAGTGTCGTGAGCATGAGCGCACCTCCTTCGTGACAGTCATGGTCAGGATCGACGTGCCTTGCCGATGACCAGACCTCCGTTGGGCGCGACGGAGCGCCTGTACTACGCGGACAGCTACCGGCGCGTCTTCGACGCCCAGGTGCTCCACGTCGGCCCGCACGCGCGGGGTTACGCCGTTATCCTGG
>DASSGA010000011.1:0-3724 GCA_035693805.1 bacterium
GAGCTGATCAACCGGAGGACAGGGGTGTCGAGCGTGATCGAACGGCCGAAGTCGGCGTGCGCGACCCGCCAGAGGTACAGCCCGAGCTGCACCAGGACCGGCCGGTCCAGCCCAAGGAGACGGCGGAAGCGGGCCAGCTCCACCTCGGACGCCTCCTGCCCGAGGAGCGCCAGGGCGGGATCCCCGGGCAGGAGCAGGAGCAGCGCGAACGTCACGATCGCCGCGCTGAGGATGACCGGCACCAGCAGGAGCAGGCGCCGGGCGGCGTAGCGAGCCATCGCGCTCGCGGATCAGCCTATGGGACGCTCGTCGTCCACAGCGACCGGAAGCTGCCGCTGGGGATCGGGGTGAAGCCCTCGACCCGCCGGTTGACGCCCACGATGTAGCCCTGGTACGTCAGCACAAAGTACGGCAGATCGGCCGCCACGATGCGGGCGACCTCGCGGTATACGCGCGCCCGCTCGGCGGGGTCGGCCTTCTGCCGCCCCTCGTCGAGGAGCGCGTCCACGCGCGGGTTCGTGTACTTCTCCCAGTTCTGGGTGCCCTTGCTGTGGAACTGGTTGTACATCCCCCGGTCGGGATCGACGAGCCCCAGCCAGCCGACGAGCACGACCTGGTAGTTGCCGGAAAGCAGCGCCTGCAGCAACCCGGGGAACTCGGTGATCTCAACGCGCGCGTCGATCCCGGAGGAGCGCAAGATGCTCACGAGCAGCTCGACGACCTGGATGCGGTTCGGATCCTCGCTGTGCGTGCGGACGGAGATGGCCAGCCGCTGTCCGCCCTTGTCCAGCACGCCGTCGCGGTTGCTGTCCGTCCAGCCGGCCTCCGCCAGCAGCGCCTTCGCCTTCGTGATGTCGTGCCCGGGCTGGGCGATCTGATCGGTGAAGACTCCGGACCACGCCGGGAGCAGCACCGAGGTGGCGGGCCGGTCCATCTCTCGGTAGATCTGCTTGACGATCGTCTGCTGGGGGATAAGATGGGCGATGGCGCGGCGGATGCGCACGTCCCGCATCACGGGATCCACCATGTTCATGTTCAGGTAGGTGATGCCGAGCCCCGTCGTCTCCACGACGCGGACCCGCTGGGCGTTCTTGAGCCGCGCCACGTCCTGGGGGGAGAGCGGGGAGTGAATGAGATCCACGTCCCCGGACTCCAGGGCCGCGGCCCGAGTCGTGTTGTCGGGGATGATATTGAACACCACCTGGCCCAGCTTCGGCCGGCCCTTCCAGTATTCGGGGTTGGCCTCGAGAGTGATCCGGCTGTTGCGCTGCCAGGAGACGAACTTGAACGCGCCCGTGCCGACCGGCTTTGCCGCGAACTCCGCCCCGAGGCGCTCCACCGCCCCTTTCGAAACGATCCCCATGTCCGCGTATTTCAGCAGCGGCGCGTAGGGCGCGCTGAGCGTGAAGCGCACGGTCCCGTCATCGACCGCCTCGACCTTCGTGATCGGCGTGTAGAGCCCGCGCAGCGGCGCGCGCAACGCCGGATCCAGGATCGTCGTGTAGGTGAAGACGACGTCGCCCGCGGTCAACGGCGACCCGTCGTGGAAGCGGACGTTCCGGCGCAGCTTGAACACCCACACCGTGGGAGAAACCTGGGTCCAGGATTCGGCGAGCGCGCCGCGGACGCGCAGCTCCGGGTCGAGCTCGATGAGGCCGTCGAAGACCTGTTCGATCACACGGCGTGCCGTGGTGTCGTTGGCCAGCCGGGGATCCAGGGTTCCCGCGTCCACGTCGATCCCGATGCGGAGGACCGTCCCGGCGGGCGCGGCGCCCACTGGGATCGCAGAACTCAGGGCCAGGAGGGCCACCACGAACAGGGGGGGAACACGCCGATGGAGTCCAGTCACAGCGAACTCTCCTCTTCTCCCGGAAGCGGGTGGGAATATGAGTGGAGAGGATTCGCGCAGGCGGCGTCTTCTCCTATCCTTTGCACAGCTATCATGCGATCTTCATCCGCGCCGACTCCCTCCCGGGCGAGGGGCTACCCTCCCTCGGCGCGTCGCCGGACATCTATCGAGGTGGCTAGAACCAGCGGGTCGTGACGACTCGGCGCTCCGTGTAGAACGCCACGCTGTCTTTCCCAGTGGCGTGCAGGTCCCCGTAGAATGATCCCTTCCAACCTGCAAAGGGGAAGAAGGCCATCGGCGCAGCAACCCCGATGTTGATGCCCACCATGCCAGCCTCGACCCGCGTGCGGAACTCCCGTGCGGCGCGGCCGCTGCCTGTGAAGATGCAGGCCATATTCCCGAAGCGCGAGCGGTTGACGATGGCCAGGGCTTCGTCGAGGTCGCGCGCGCGGATCACGCCGAGCACGGGCCCGAAGATCTCTTCCTGCGCGAGCGTCATCTCGGGCCGCACGCGGTCGAAGAGCGTCACGCCGAGGAAGTACCCGCTGCCGTCGGCGGCGTGCCGGCCGTCGCAGAGGAGCTCGGCCCCTTCCGCCAGACCCTGCTCAATGAAGCGTACGACGCGCTCGCGGTGCGACGCGCGGATAACGGGACCCATCTCGGTCGCGGAATCCCATCCCGCGCCCACCCGCAGCCGGGCCGCGCCGTCTCGGAGCGCGGCGACGAGCCGGTCTCCGATGTTGCCCACGGCGACGACCAGGCTGCCCGCCAGGCAGCGCTCCCCGGCGTTGCCGAAGGCCGACGAAAGGATGGCCGCTGCGGTGCGCGGCAAGTCGCAATCTGGCATCACGACGAGGTAGTTCTTCGCCCCGGCAAGCGCCTGGACGCGCTTGCCGTGCGCCCCGGCAGTTTCGTACACGTACTTCGCGACGGGCGCGGAGCCGACGAACGACACGGCGCGAACACCGGGGTGCGCGAGCAGAGCGTCGACGGTCTCCTTCGCCCCGTGCACCAAGTTGAAGACGCCGCGGGGGAGCCCGGCGTCGGCGAGGAGCTCGGCCAGGCGCACGGCCGTGATCGGCGTCCGGTCTGAGGGCTTGAGGACGAAGGTGTTGCCGCAGGCCAGAGCCACCGGCAGCATCCAGAGGGGAATCATCGCCGGGAAGTTGAACGGGCAGATGCCGGCGACGACACCCAGCGGCACGCGCACGAGCTCGCTGTCAACTCCGCGGGCGACATCCTCGAGCACCTCACCCATCATCAACGTCGGTGCGCCGCAGGCGAAGTCGACGACCTCGATGCCGCGCCGCACCTCTCCGGCGGCCTCCTCCAACGTCTTGCCGTTCTCATCCGTGACGAGGCGGGCCAGCCCGTCGAGGTGATCCTCGAGCAATTGGTGGTACCGGAACATCACCCGCGCCCGCTCAACGACCGGCGTGTCGCGCCAGCCCGGGAACGCCGCCTGGGCCGCACGGACGGCGGTGTCGACCGCGGAGGCCGCAGCGTGGGGGACGCGGGCCAGGATGTCGCCCGTGGCGGGGTTGGGGATCTCCTCGAAACGGATGGCGTCTGCGTCCCGCCAAACCCCTTCGATGAAGTGCTGCAGCGTGCGTACCGTCACTGGCCACCACTCCCAATGTCAGCGGAACACGGGGAGGACCGTCTCCGCGAACAGTTCCAGTTTCTCGACGTAGCGATCATAGTCCAGCCTGAGGTCAATGATGAAATCGTCCACGCCGCGAACCATGAACTCCTCCACTGCCCGTGTGCAGTCATCGGGGTTGCCGGCGACGAGCAGGCCTTCCAGGTCTTCGAGGGTGTGGAACCCTCCCGAGGGCGGAAGGACCCAGTGCGCGGCGCCTGCCGAACTCTCCG
>DASSGA010000012.1:0-6780 GCA_035693805.1 bacterium
TTGTGCCGGTCGTGAGGGACACGGGGGTGCCGGTCGGGCCGCCGCCTCCTGGGGCGCCGCTGCCGCCGCCGCCCTTCCCGACTCCCGGAGGGCCGCCGCTGCCGCCGCCGCCCCTCCCCGGTGGGGGAGTGCCCCCGCTGCAGGCCGGTGACGGTGTGGCGGTCACGGGCATCGTCGGCAATTCGCATGCGGTGGCCATCGTCGTCGTCGGTGGCAGGACCGAGATCGTCGGGGCCGGTGATGAACTCGGTGATCTGCGAGTGGTGCGCGTGGATTCGTCCCGCAGGATGGTGACGTTCCTCCGGGCAGGCAAGCGCTTCGACGTCCGGATGGGAGGTGAGTAGGTGAGCAGGCAGATGCCGCATCGCTGGACTTATCGCCAGCGCATCCTTCCCAGCATCGTGCTCGTTGCGCTGCTGGCGCTTCCGTCGCTCGGCACCGGTCCCGCACTCGCCGCGCCGAAACGACTCACCCAGGTGACGGTGAAAGACTTCGGCACCCGCCTGGTGGTCGGGATCGTGTCGACCGGGCAGGTGCTCTTCCATGTGACGGAGATCTCCTCGCCCGCGCCCCCGCGCGTGGCGATCGACCTGCTCGACACCGTGGCCGATGAGAAGATCCGCGCCACCACGGAAATCCGGCGGGGGAACGTGCTCCGCGTGCGCGTGGGGCAGTTCCAGGATTCCCCGGCGATCGCCCGGGTCGTCATCGATCTCGTCCGGCCCGTGGCGGTGGACATCGGGCGCACCGCGCCCAACACCCTCACGGTGGGCGTACCGCAGGTGCCCGTGACCGAGGGTCAGGCGCGCACCGCCGCATCGGCTCCGGTCCCGGTCAAGCCGCCCGTTCAGGCCACGGCGCCTGTCGCCCCGACGGCCGGTGAGATCGTCCCCGCGGTCTCTGCCGCGCCCGGCACCGGCGTGGTGAAGGTCGCGCAGCCGACCGAGCGTGTGCCGGGCGGCGCCATCCGCCTGCTCGAGTTCCGGGGCGTGGCCCTCGCCGACGTGCTGAGCGCGCTGGCGCGGTTGTGCGGCTTCAACATGGTCACCGACGCCTCGGTGACCGGGACGGTCACCCTGCGGCTCGTGGACGTGACCTGCGAGGATGCGCTGCGCTTCATCCTGGAGGCCAACAACCTGGCCTTCCGCCGTCTGGGCCGCAACCTCATCATCGGGTCCGCAGAGCGCTTGGCGCCGCCCCCGGAGGCGCCCGAGACCATCGCCTACCGGCTGGCCTTCGGCGACGTGAACCAGATCCGCGCCGCAGTCGCGGCGGCGGTCCCCGGGGTGCGGGTGGCCGTGGATCCGCGGACCAACTCACTCCTCATCACCGGCACCGCGGCCCAGCACCAGGAAGTCGTGCGGGTGCTGGGCACCCTTGACGTCAGGATCGCCCAGGTCGTAGTCCAGCTGCACGCCATCGAGGTGAGCTCGAGCTCCCTGAAGGACTTGGGTCTCCTGTCGCCCGACCCGCCGGCCGAACCGGGCGCGGGGACGCCGGCGCAGGGCTCGATCGGGAACTTCATCCTGGACAGCGTCAACCGGCGGATCAGCTTCACGTTGCTGTCCTCCGACCTGTTCTTCATCCGGTTGCGGGCCCTGGTCACAGAGGGTCGCGCCCACATCCTGAGCGCACCGCGGATCGCTACCCTCGACGGCAATAAGGCATCGATCCTGCTCGGCGACCGCGTGCCGATCTTCACCGTCACCACGCAGGGCGGTGTCACGACCACGACGGTCACGTTCGTCGAAGTCGGCGTGAAGATGGATGTCACGCCGCGGGTCAACACCGAGGGCCTGATCACGCTGGCGATCTCCCCGGAGGTGAGCTCCGTGGCGGCGATCGTCACGGCACCCGGCGGGCAGCAGGCGCCGCGCCTGGCGACACGCTCGGCCAACACGCTGTTGAGCGTGAAGGACGGCCAGACCATCGTGCTCGGCGGTCTGATCAGCCGCGAGGACCGTGAGTCGGTGGTGAAGATCCCGCTGCTTGGGGACATCCCGATCATCGGGGAGCTGTTCCGCTTCCGCAACACCGACCGGCGCGAGAGCGAAGTCATCTTCCTCATCACGCCGCAGATCACGAAGGATTGACGGAGGACCCGATGACGCGTGCGGTGCTCGTTGTGGTGCTCGTGGCCGCCATCGCTGCGCCGGCCGCCGCGCAGGCGCTCCCGGCCTTCGACCAGACGCGCTTTTATGACCAGCCGGCGTTTGACCGGGCGATCGCCCCGTACACGCAGGCGATCGCCCGTAACGCCAACGACGCCCGGGCTCACTACTGGCTGGGCATGGCCTACCTGCACATGCTGCGCCTGTACCGCTTCGGTCTGGCGCCGTTCGCCCCGGGCTTTGCGCCGCGTGCCGTCGCCTCCCTGGAGCAGTCCTTGCGCCTGCAGGCGGCCCCCGAGGTGATGCTGGCCCTTCTCGACGCCTATGTGCTGGTCGGTGCGTGGGACAAGCACAACGCACTGTTGGAGCGCGTGAGCGCGTTGGCCAGGCCGCTGCCTGTCCGCTGAGGCCGGCAGGCGTTCCGGACCGATGTCCACCGCGGTCGGAGGGTCCTCCGACCGCGGTGGTCTTTGCCTCAGATAGGGCATAGCACCCGTCCCCCCGCCGTGGTGTGATCCAGGGCAGCGAGAGGATGCTGCCCGATGCGTCAATGCGCCTGTGGCGCCACGCTGGTCGAGCTCGTCGTGGTCCTGGCCATCGCCGGCTTCGTGGGCGTGCTCGTGGTGCGCACCGAGCCGCTCGGGGGACGCCTGGTCCTGCGCGCCGCCGCCGCGGGCGTCGTGAGCGAGCTACGCACGGCGCAGGCCCGGTCCCTGGCCGAGCGGAATCCCGACCGCGCCTACGGCGTCGAGTTCGCCCCCGGGGGCGACCGCTACACCCTGTTCACGCGGACGGGGAGGGTGCGCACCACCATCCGGACCCACCGGCTCCCGGGCCGGGTCCGCGTCACGTACGCGCGATTCGGCGGCAGCAATACCGGCTCCGTGATGTTCAGCGGCGTGAGCCTGTTTGGCGCCCCGTCCGGCGGGGGAACGGTGACGCTGGCCAGCGGTCGCGCCCGCCTGTGCATCCGGCTGTTGCCGGCTACCGGCCGGGTGCGCGTGGCGCGCGCGGACTGCCCCTAAGAGGATTCGGAGGACGGCGGGGCCAATGAGGATGAGGCTCAACGACCCACCCAGGAGTGATCGATGGGACGCGTCGACCGCCTCCGCACCTTCATGGTGCAGCAACATGTCGAGGCGATGCTCATCGGAAAAGCGGAGAACCGGCGCCACCTGACAGGCTTCACGGGATCCGCCGGCTTTGTCCTCATCACGGCATCCGCAGCCCTCCTGCTCGTCGACTTCCGCTACGTGGAGCAGGCGACCGCCCAGGCGCCAGGCTTCGAGGTGGTGAAGGCGGACCGGCAGTTCATCGACGCGCTCGCCGAGCTCGTTCCCGCCCGGGCCCTCTCGCGGATCGGGTTCGAGACGGACGGCCTCACCTACAAACAACATGATGAGTTCTCGAAGCGGCTCGCCCCCGCGGCGCTGATCCCGGTGGACGGTGTCGACCGGCTGCGCTGGGTGAAGGACGGTGAGGAGATCGCCTCCATCAACAGGGCGGTGGAGATCGCCGATGCGGCGTTCGCACACATCCGGTCGTTCCTGCGCCCGGGCGCGGTGGAGCGCGACATCGCCACGGAGATGGAGTTCTTCATGCGGCGGCACGGTGCCGAGAAGGAAGCCTTCGAGACGATCGTGGCCAGCGGCCCGCGCTCCGCGCTTCCGCACGGCCGCGCCGCCGAGCGGGTGCTGGCCAACGGCGACTTCGTCACCCTGGATTTCGGCGCGACCTTCCAGGGCTACGTCTCCGACTGCACCCGGACCGTCGTGCTCGGCGAGGCATCCCCGAAGCACCAGGACATCTACGGCATCGTGCTCGCGGCGCAGCAGGCGGCGCTGCAGGGGATCAAGCCCGGGATGAGCGGCAAGGACGCGGACGCTCTGGCACGCACGATCATCACGCAGGCGGGCTACGGGGACGCCTTCGGCCACAGCCTGGGGCACGGCGTGGGGCTGGCCGTCCACGAGGGCCCCTCGCTGTCCCCTCGCGAGGAAGCGATCCTCGCGCCCGGGCATGTGGTCACGGTCGAGCCGGGGATCTACCTCCCGGGATGGGGCGGGGTGCGCATCGAAGACCTCGTGGTCGTCACGGAGAACGGCTGCCGTTCCCTGACCCGGGCGCCGAAGGAGCTGCTCATCCTGTAGTCCTTGAATCCGGCTCCCCCCGGCTGGTAGAATGCTTGCGCCATGATTTCCACCAATGACTTCCGGCCGGGCGTCGTCGTGGAGCTGGACGGCGAGTTGTACGCCGTCGTGCAGTCGGCGCACGTGAAGCGCGGGCGGGGCAGCGCCTACGTCCGCTCCAAGGTCCGCAACCTGAAGACGGGCGCGATCACGGAGCGCACGTTCAACACCGGCGTGCGCGTCCCGCTCATCTACCTCGACCGCAAGCCCATGCAGTACCTCTACGCGCAGGGCGACGAGTACGTGGTGATGGACCACGAGAGCTTCGAACAGCTGCCGCTGCGCGCGGAGCTCCTCGGCGACGCCGTGCATTACCTGAAGGAAAACACCGACGTCATCGTCGTCTTCTACGACGGACGGCCGATCGCCGTCGAGCTCCCGAATGCTGTCGAGCTGCAGGTCGTGGAGACCGCGCCCGGCTTCAAGGGCGACACCGCGGCGGGCAGCTCGAAGCCCGCGCGCCTGGAAACCGGCCTCAGTGTGCAGGTCCCGTTCTTTGTCAACGTCGGCGACCGCGTGCGCGTGGACACGCGCAGCGGGGAGTACCTCGAGCGCGTGAAATAGCCGGGCGACTCTGCTATAATTGCGACGTGCTGGACCACCCACGGTCTGTCCGCCGCACTCCTGGCCGGATCGACGCCCCGGCCGGGAGGGCGAGCCACCAGACCACCGCAGGGTGGTTTTTTCTTTGATGTCCCGCCGCCGGACGCGCGAGCTGGCCCTGCAGGTGATGTTCGAGGTCGACGTCGGGCGGCAGGCGCTTGAGGGCGCGCTCGAGCGGGTCCGTGCGGAGGTCGGCGAGGACGAGTGGATCTACCTCAAGAGCCTGTGCGACGGGACGTGGGGCGCGCGCCACGAGATCGATGGGGCCCTGCGACCCCTGATCCGGGACTGGCCGCTGGACCGGCTGGCCAACACCGATCGCACGCTGCTGCGGCTGGCGGCCTATGAGCTGCTGCATAGCGACATCCCGCCGCAGGTGGTGATCAACGAGGCCGTGGAGCTCGCCAAGCGCTACGGGACCGACGAGTCGGGCCGGTTCGTGAACGGCGTGCTCGGCGCGCTCTTGCGCCAGCGGCGGCGCGGGGCCCAGGTTGGAGATGAGTCCTGAGCCGGTGCGCGCGCACCTCTGGATCAGCGGCGCCGTGCAGGGCGTGGGCTTCCGGTTCTTCGCCGAACGCACCGGCCGGCGTCACGGCGTGAGCGGGTTCGTGCGCAACCTCCCCGATGGGCGCGTCGAGGCGGCGGCCGAGGGCGATCGGGAGGCCGTGGACCGGTTCATCGCGGCGCTTCGCGCCGGTCCCCCCGGGGCGGTGGTGCGGGCCCTGGACGTGCACTGGGAGCCGCCGCAGGGCAGCCGGGGGTTCGTGATCCGATGAAGGAGGCGCAGAGCGGGCTCGTGTCGCTGGCAGCACTCCGCGATCTCGCCAGCTACATCGTCACCAGGGGGCGTCTCGTCGATGACGCCCTCCACCGCTTCCTCCCTCCCGCGACCTCCCATCCGGCGATCATCCACGAGGCGATGCGCTACTCGGTCTTCGCCGGGGGCAAGCACCTGCGCCCCCTCATGGTGATGGCCTCCGCCGAGGCGTACGGCACGCCGCCGGAGGACGTACTCCCCGTGGCCTGCGCTGTGGATCTCATCCATACCTACTCGCTCATTCATGACGATCTACCCGCGATGGACGACTCCGGCATGCGCCGCGGCCGCCCCACGTGCCACATCGCGTTCGGCGAGGCGATCGCCGTCCTCGCCGGCGACGCCCTGCACGCGCTGGCGTTCGAGCTCATCGCCGGTGCGGCGGGCGTCTTCGGCGCCGACCGGACGCTCGCCGTCAGCCGGGAGATCGCGGGGGCGATCGGGACGGCAGGGATGGTCGGCGGACAGGTTTTCGATCTGCTCGCCGAGGCGCCGGCCCGCACCTTCCCGGGCGGAACGCTCCCGCCGGAGCGGCCTCTGTCCGAGGTGGTTCGAGAGATCCACACCCGAAAGACAGCCGCGCTCATCCGAGCCTCGGTGCGCTCCGGGGCCATCCTGGCCGGTGCCCCTCCCACTGAACTCGACGGGCTAACGCTCTACGGCGACCGGCTGGGCCTCGCCTATCAGATCGTGGACGACATCCTCGATGTGGTCGGCGAGGAGGCGAAGCTCGGCAAGCCGACCGGCAGCGACGCGGCCAAGGCGACCTACCCCGCGGTGTTCGGACTGGAACGGTCCCGCCAGATCGCGGCGGAGCTGACCGGGGAGGCCAAGGACGCGCTCGCTCCGCTGGGACCACGAGGGGAGATCCTCGCCGCCCTGGCCGGGTACCTGCTGACGAGGGACGTGTAGCGCTGACCGTGGGAAAAGGACGGATGGCGACGACCGGGGCAAGCACCCTGCGACTCGACGCGGCGCTCGTGGAGCGGGGGCTGCTGCCCACGCGGGCGAAAGCCCAGGCCGCCGTGCTGGCGGGCGAGGTCTATGTCGACGGGGTGCG
>DASSGA010000013.1:0-29991 GCA_035693805.1 bacterium
ACATCTCCGCGCACACGCCGGCATTCGACCGCGGGGGAATGCTGTGGTTCACCGGCCAACGGGGGTTCTACGGGCGGCTCGATCCGGCCAGCGGGCGCATCCAGCTCTTCGCTGCGCCCCGCGGCAACGGGCCTTACGGGATCGCGGCCGCGCCGAGCGGGGAGGTCTGGTTCGCCTCGCTCGCGCAATCGTACATCGCCCGCATCAACCCCGCCGATGGGCAGGTGACCGTCTTTGAGCCTCCGACCGCGCGGCAGGGCGCCCGGCGGGTGTGGCCCGATTCAAAGAACCGTGTCTGGGTGAGCGAATGGAACTCGGGCAACCTCTCGATGTTTGACCCCGGAGCGAACCGGTGGCGCGCCTGGAAACTTCCCGGAGCCCGGCCGCAGGCCTACGCGGTCTACGTCGATGAGCGCGACATGGTGTGGGTGACGGATTTCCAGGGGGATGCCAACCGCATCGTCCGGTTCGATCCCGCCACGGAGCGGTTCGAGACGTTCACGCTGAGCCGCAACGCGCAGGTGCGGCAGCTGCTCGGGCGCCCCGGTGAAGTCTGGGGCGCGGAGTCCGGGACGAACAAGCTGGTCGTGATCCGCACCCGCTAGCGCCGGTGGTGGCCGGGACCGGGGTCGTGCACGAGCTGCTCGATGAGCTGGATGAGCGTGCCGGTGCCGAGCAGCAGCAGGCTGGACGTGACCATCACGATGATGACCTTCAGCAGCTGGTCCATAGGGGACACACCTCGCTTCGGTCGTATCCACCATCTGCCCGCCGGTCGTGGAGGATAGGCGCCCGACGAAACCTGATATAATCGATCTGTCGCGCGCGCCCGTAGCTCAGCGGATAGAGCGTCGGCCTCCGGAGCCGAAGGTCGCGGGTTCAAATCCCTCCGGGCGCGCCACTGACCGCATGGGCCCGCCGATTTCTGGTTACCGAAACGCCGCGCTCACCGACGCCTCCGGACGGATCCTGGCTTACGTCGATCGCCTGGCGATCCATCACTCCCCCTCCGGCGGGGGCGCGGTTGGCCTTGGCGGGATCGCCTTCGCCCCGGGTGCGCTCGAGCGCCTGGGGGGACGGGGGATCCTCGCCCGGGTCATCTCGCGCGGGGTACGGCGCCTCGACCTCATCGGCCTGCGGCTGTCTTTCCACGCCGGCGAGCAGGCTTCGCCTGACGGCGGATGGCACTGCGAGGCTGCCGTGGGGACGTTTCGACGCGCAACGCGGCCCCCGCAGCGCCGGACGCGGCGGCGCTGAGAGCCCCGCCGTCTAAACTCATCCCCTCAGGGCATAGCACTCGGTGAGGTCAACCTAGGAGGCGGCCCGTCTCCGCTCGCGGACGGGTCGTTTTACCGTCCGGGGGTGGGGGATCGATGGAGGAAGTCGCGGCGATCGAGCGCGTCCTGCTGAGCGGGTTCATCCGCGACCGCTACCTCCTGGGGCGCGCCATCGAGGCCGGGTTCCGGCCCGAGCTGATGCCCCATTCGCTCGGCCGCACCGTCGCGAAGATCCTCATCGACCTCCAGGACAAGTCCGACATGGCCCTGGAGCCCCTCACCGTGCGGGCCCTCCTCAATGAGCGCGGCGCCAACTCCGCCGAAATGAAGAAGTTCATGGACCAGGTCGTGGCGACCGAGGAGCCGGACGCGGCCAAGGTCATCGCGTACGTGGACATCCTCAAGGCCCGGCACAGCCGCCTCCGGCTCGTCGAGGTCAACACGTCGATCACGACCTATCTGGAAGAGGAACGCGCCGACGGCCAGGACATCGTCGAGTTCGTCGGCGGGGTGATCCCCGCGTTGATGGATATCCAGCATCAGCGGCTGGCGCGATCCACGCTGCCGGCCAGTGAGGTCGGACGGCAGATCGTCGGCGAGATCGCCGCCGGGAACGGCGGGCGGACGCTGGGGTACAACCTGTCCCCGTTCGACCGGCTGAACGAGGCGCTGTCGGGGCTGCGCCGCGGCTTCTACTACGGACTGGCCGGGGCCCCGCGCCGCGGGAAGACGAACTTCGGTCTCGAGATCGCCAGCTCGGTCGCCGCACGGTACCAGATCCCCGTGCTGTACTACTCGTGGGAGCAGACCAGCCGCGTCCTCTTCTCACGGCTGCTCGGCCGGGAGGCCCTGGTGAACCCGGCGGCGCTGCTCACCGCAGACGCCAGCGCCCCGCGCATCCAGGGGCGGGTGAAGGATTCCTGGGAGAAGATGAAGCAGGGTCTCGGCACGCTGTTCCTCATCGAGTCGGGGCGCAACGACACCGTCGAGCACATCAAGGCCCGCGCGCACAACCTGATGCACCTGTTCCAGACTGAGGAGTGCGTGCTCTTTATCGATTACCTGCAGCGCGTCCCGCTCGAAGAGCCGGTGCATGACGAGAAAGCGCGCACCGACCTCATCTCCGGCAAGCTGGCCGACCTGAGCCTGGAGCTCAAGTGCCCCGTGTTCGCCATCTCGCCGCTCGACAAGGAAGGCTGCCGGCTGGATGAGCGCCCGGCGGAGGACGTCTCGGAGTTCGGCCGCCCCACGATGCATCACAGCGTCGGCTCCGGCGACCTCGAGTACGATCTGGACGTGGCGATGGTCTTCAGCAAGGACTGGGTGGCCACGAAGAACCTCCAGGACATCCTGGCCACGGAGGCCAAGGCCGGCCGGAACGAGAGCGACTTCCTGCCCCGCATCGACATCATCGATCTGCACCTCGACAAGAACCGTGACGCGCCCGACAGCGTCGCCTCGACGATCCAGTACGCGTTCTTCGTCACCTTGAACAAGTTCGTCGAGATCGGGTACAAGACGCAGGACCAGTTCACCACCGGGTTCCGCGACTTCGCGAAGATGCAGCAGATCCTGGAGCAGCTGCGCGAGGAAGGGTTGCTCTCGCCCGTGTAGAAGGCTCCGGCGGGATGCGTCTCGTCGCCTGGCACGCCTTTCCCGCCCTGATCACGCTCGAGATCGCGGGCAATGCGGTGCTGGCGGGATGGGCCCTCCTGGCTGATCTCCGGAAGCGGTCCGCGATGAGCACCACCTTCTGGACCGTCGTCCTGCTTGTCGTGCTGCTGGTGGCCGTACAGGCCGCGGCCGGCATCGTGCTCGTCGTGGGGGGCAGCCGCCCCCAGGCACCGCTGCACTTCCTCTATGGCATCCTCGTCGCTGTGGGTGCCTCCCTCCAGTTCGGGATGCGCCCCGCCGGTCGGTTGCGGCGCACGATGCTGCGCGACCTGGCATCCAGCGGACGCGAACCTCGCGCGCTTGCCCTCCTCTGCCTGACCCAGGCGGCCCTCCTGGCGCGAGCCTATACGACCGGGGCGTTCGGGCGGTAACTCGGCAGTGCCACACCGTGGAGGAGGTGGTGAGAGATGACCTGCCGTGAGCGGCTGGAGGGATACTTCCGGGAGAACCGGGTAGAATACCAGCTCACCTCGCACCCCGAGGTGTACACGGCGCAGGAAGTAGCGGCCGTCGAGCACGTCCCAGGCATCTTCGTGGCCAAGGTCGTGATGGCGTCCGTCGACGGAACGATCATGGCGTTGGTCCTTCCCGCTCCCCACCGCGTCGACATCCGGCGGCTTGCGGCCGCGCTGGGCGCGAAGGAGGCGCGCCTGGCCCGTGAAGAGGAGTTCGGGCACCTCTTCCCGGACTGCGAGGTCGGCGCGATGCCCCCGTTCGCCAATCTCTACGGCGTGCCCGTCGTCGTGGAGCGATCGCTGGCCGGCGATCCGAAGATCGTCTTCAACGCGGGAACCCACCGGGAGACGATGACGATCGCCTTCGCCGACTTCCAGCGCCTGGTGCAGCCCGTGGTCGCGGAGTTCACCCAGACTCATGCTCTGGCGAGGTGAGCGATGCGCATGGTTCGGTTGATGTCCCCCGGTACGAGGAAGCGAGGCTTTGTCGTCCCGGTGCCGCACACGCGGTCCGGGCAGAAGCACGTGCACACCTACATCCAGACCCTGCGGCCCATGGTGCACGACATCGCCGCGACGCTGGATCTGGACCGGGACGCGCTGCTCGACTCGCGCGATCCCGACCGCATCGGGGCCGCCTACCTCGGCGCGTTCCTCGATGACCTGGCGCGGAGGCTCGTGGACTGAGCACACGCTGGCCGAAGCAGGGGCGCCTCATCGCCCAGCTCCGCGACATCCTGCAGCGTGACTTCGGCGCGCAGGACGCCTGGATCGTGCGGACCCCCGGCCGCTGCCGGCTCGACGTGCGGGTCGGCGGGCGGCAGGTGACCATCCTCGACGATCCCGAGGACGCGTTCTGGGGACGCTTCTACACGCCGCTGGCGCGCGAACGGATGCATCTGGGCGAGCGCCGGATCGAGGTCGAGCAGTGGCGGCGGGGGGGCCGGGAGCTCGTTGAGCTGCTCAGGCCCTGCTGGGCGGCGCGCGTCGGATCCCCCGCCGGAGGATCAACGCGCCCGTCAGGGCGAGGCTGATCCCGATCGCGAAGACGGCGCGCACGCCGATCACGGGCAGGATCGCGCCGGCCAGGAACGGCGCGGTCGTCCCGCGCACGCCGACCGCGGTGTTGTAGATCGCCACGTAGTGCCGGATCTGCCCCGGCGGCGAGTACTCGAGGATCGCCGTCAGCCACCCCAGGTCGAATCCCGCCGAGGTGAGGCCCTCCGTGACGCCGGCCAGCTGCACCACCCAGGCGTTCGTGGAGATGAAGTAGATGGTCGGGGTGATGGTGCCGATGAAGAGGATGAGGCTCATCGCCCCCGCCGCCGAGCGCCGGTCGATCATCCGCCCCCAGTAGTAATACGAGAACAGCCAGGTCGCCGAGCTCACCGCGCTGAGCAGCCCGGCCTGGAAGCTCGTGGCATGCAGGACATCCACGAGGAGGATGGGGATCGCCGGGCTGATGAACCACACCCCGAAGCCGTAGACCAGCAGCCCCGTCAGGAACAGGCGGAAGGGCCGGTCCTCGCGCAGGATCTCACGCGTGCGCGAGAGGTCGATCGGTTCCTCCATGGGCGCGTCCTCGGGCAGGCGCATCCGGCTGAAGATGACGGAGCTCGTCATCCCGAAGAGGCCGGCCACGGCGAACACCCACTGGAACGGCACGGACTGCATCACCCGCCCGCCGATGAGCGAGGCGGCGATCCACATCAGCGCCATCCCGACGCGCACCACGCCCATGATGCGCCCCCGCACAGCGGGGGGATAGACGGCCCGCATCACCTGGGCATAACCGAGGGTGCTGATCGACCCGATCGCGTAGTGTCCGAGCACGACGGCGACGTAGGCCTCGGGAGTGCGCACGGCCGGCATCAGCAGGAGCAGCGCCCGGGCGATGAAGGACGGGATGGCGACGAGACGGACGGGGTGGCGCGCTCGAACGAAGCGGGCGAACCACAGCGACAGCAGCAGCACGATCCCCTGCGAGGCGACGACGAGCGACACCTCGAGGGGGCTGGCCTGCAGCCGGTCCCGCGCCATGAACGGGATGAAGGGGCTGGTCAGGCCGCCGAAGAGCCCGAAGAAGGCGGCCGCGATGATGTCGATCCGGGCATTCCGGCGGGCAGGCGCCGGGATCCAGGGCCGCAGCGGCGAGAGGGTCGAGAACGACAACACGGACGCTCCAGCCGAGAGGTTCGAGTTCGCCGCACAGGAAGCCTTTCGCGATCCCCCGAAGGAAGGGGGGATGCTCCCCGTCACCCTGGTCCTGCTCGCGGTGTCCCTGGCCGTTCCCGCGTTCGGCGCGCCGACGCTCGAAGATCAGGTGGATGGCATCGCCCGCGAGTTGATGTGCCCGGTCTGCTCCGGGCAGACGGTGGCCGAGTCCAACTCCACCCTGGCCGTCCAGATGCGGGCGGAGATCCGCCGAAGGCTGGCGCGCGGCGAGACGCGGGAGCAGATCCTGACCTACTTTGTGGGGGAGTTCGGGGAGTCGGTGCTCGCCGCGCCGCCCAAGCGCGGCGCCGGGCTGGCCCTGTGGCTGGCTCCGCTCGCGGCGTTCGCGGTGGGCCTGATCGTCATGGTCCGCTACCTCCGCCGCGTCACGCGGCCCCGCACGCCGACCCCCTCCTAATCGCCTCCGGATGCCGCACGCGGTCATCTCCGACGTCCACGCCAACCTGGAGGCGCTCGAGGTGGTGCTCGCGGATCTCGACGCGCGCCGTCCCGACGCGGTCATCTGCCTGGGTGATTTCGTCGGGTATGGTCCCGACCCGGTGGCCTGCGTCGAGGGGCTCCGGCGGCGCCTGGGGGGCGCCGTCGTCGGCAACCACGACCGCGCCGCGATCGAGCAGCTGGACATCTCCGTGTTCAACCCCTACGCCAGCGCCGCCATCGTGTGGACCCGCGAGCACCTCACGGAGGAAGTACGAGCCTACCTGCGGGAGCTGCCGGAGACGTTTCGCACAAGCGCGTTCCTCGCGGTGCACGGCAGCCCGCGTGATCCCGTCGAAGAATACCTCATCGATGCCGCGGGCGCGCGGGAGAGCTTCGAGGCGGCCGAGTTCGATCTGTGCGTCGTCGGCCACACCCACGTTCCCGGTGTCTTCGCGCACGACGGCGAGCGCGTCGCCGCGCTGCCGCTGCGCCCGGGCGATCCGTTCGAGCTCCGCTCCGCCCACCGCTACATCATCAACGTCGGGAGCGTGGGCCAGCCGCGCGACGGCGACCCCCGCGCCGCGTACCTGTGGCTGGATGAGGGCGCGCGTACGGCCACACTCGTCCGCCTCGACTATCCGCTGCAGAAGACCCAGGAGAAGATGACCGCCGCCGGCCTGCCCCCGGTCCTCGCGGAGCGCCTCGCCTTCGGACGGTAGGAGGGTTCGGGACGGAAGGGCAGGAAGGGGAGAGCGTTGCCACGCCGGTGCCCAGGAGCCAGCGCATGAGCCAGCGCACGCTGACCATCGACGATCTCCTCTCGGTGACGTGGATCGACGACCCCCAGGTATCCCCCGACGGCGCGCGAGCCGTCTACGTCCGGAAAGTTGCGGACCCCGAGACCGACTCATACCGCTCGCACCTCTGGATCGTCCCCCTCGACGGTGGGGCCGCCCGGCAGTTCAGCGCCGGGAACCATCAGGACAGCCTCCCGCGCTGGTCGCCCGACGGGCGGTCGATCGCCTTCCTGTCGGACCGAGCCGCGGCGGGTGGAGAGCCGGGGGCGAAGAAGCCCAAGCAGATCTACGTGATCTCCGCGGACGGGGGAGAGGCTCGGGCGGTCACTTCCGGCACGTTCAACCCGGGCGATCTGGCCTGGTCACCCGACGGCCGGACGATCGCCTTCGTTGGGAAGCCGGAGGCGCCGAAGAGCGAGAAGAATGACGTCAAGGTCATCACCCGAGTGCGCTACAAGTTCGACGGTGAGGGGTTCTGGGACGGGCGGTACAAGCATCTGTTCACCGTTCCTGCCGAGGGCGGGGACGTGCGCCAGCTCACCGCCGGAGACTTCGACCACGTCGATCCGGCCTGGTCCCCCGATGGCCGGTGGCTGGCCTGCGTCGCCAACCGCTCGGAGGAGGCGGATTTCACCAACGTCGTGGACATCTGGGTGGTGTCCACCGCGGCGGGGGACCCCCGCCGCCTGACGGAATCCACCGGCCCGTGCAGCACGCCGGCCTGGTCTCCCGACGGCTCGCGCATCGCCTATCTCGGGCACAACAACGAAGCCATGGGGGCCACGAACCTGGGCCTGTGGGTGGTGCCCGTCCAGGGCGGCGCGCCGACCAGGCTCGCGGCCGGCTTCGACCGCAGCCTGACGCACCACGTCATCAACGACATGCGCGCCCACCCGAAGGTCGGCACTCCGGTGTGGTTCCCAGACGGCCGGCGCATCCTCGTGCTCGTGGCAGAGGGCGCCACGAACCAGCTCGCCGCGGTTGACCTGCCCTCCGGGTCGGTGGCCACGCTCACGAGCGGCCGGCGCGAGATCTTCGGCTACAGCTTCGACCGCGCGGTGCGCAGCGGGGTCATCGCCGTCTCCGACCCCGTGACGCCCGGGGACCTCTGGACGGTCCGGCTGGAGGGCGGGTCGCTCCGCGAGCAGCGGCTGACCTCGGTGAACGCCGGACTCCTGGACGGCATCGCGCTCAGCGTGCCGGAACGGTTCACGTACGAGGGCGCGGACGGGTGGCCGATCGAGGGCTGGGTGATGCGGCCTGCGGGCTTCCGCGCTGGAGAGCGCTACCCCACGGTGCTGCAGATCCACGGCGGTCCGCACGGCGCGTACGGCGAGGCATTCTTCCACGAGTTTCAGGTGCTCGCCGCCGAGGGGTTCGCGCTCGTCTTCACCAACCCGCGCGGCAGCCAGGGCTACGGTCAGCGGTTCACGGCCGCGACCCATCACGACTGGGGCGGCAAGGACTACGAGGACATCATGCGCGGGCTCGACGCGGCCATCGCGCGCTATCCGTTCATCGATCCCGCGCGCCTGGGCGTGGCCGGCGGCAGCTACGGCGGCTTCATGACCAACTGGGTAGTGGGCCACACCGACCGCTTCAAGGCCGCGGTCACGATGCGCTCGATCAGCAACCATCTGAGCCAGTGGGGGACGAGTGACCTCGCGTTCATGAAGGGGTTCTGGGAATTCCCCGGCGACCCGTGGGAAGCCCCGACCTGGTACTGGGAGCGCTCCCCGCTCGCCTACGTCACGAAGATCACGACGCCGCTGTTGATCCTCCACAGCGAGATGGATCTGCGCTGCCCGATCCCCGAGGGGGAGCAGCTGTTCGCCGCCCTGAAGAAGCTGCGGCGCGAAGTTGTGTTCGTGCGCTTCCCCAACGAGAGCCACGACCTCTCGCGGATCGGCAAGCCCGCGCACCGGCTGGAGCGGCTGCGCTGGATCGTGAAGTGGTTCGCCGACCACCTGCGCCAGCCGGCTCCGGCCCGGCAGGCGGTCGCGGCGGGCGGCAGTACCGAGTGAGCACCCAGCCGGGCGAGGGGGGTCCACTTCCCGGCCGACGCCCCCGCCGCCGGGGACGGCGCGGAGGACGCGGCCGCCGGCGCGGCGGGCAGGGCGCGGGCCGGCCGGTTGTCGCGAGCGGGCCGCGGATCTACACGCGCACCGGGGACCGGGGTGAGACGGGGCTCATCGGCGGCCAGCGCGTCCCGAAGGATGACCCGCGTGTCGAGGCCTATGGGGCGGTGGATGAGCTGAACGCGTCGCTCGGGGCCGCCCGGGCCCTCACCCGTGAGACGGATCTCCTCGAGGTCTTCGAGCGCATCCAGCACCGTCTGTTCGACCTCGGCGCGGAACTCGCTGCGCCGAGGCCGGGAACCGCGGCACCGTCCGCCATCACCGAGGCCGAGGTGAAGGTGCTCGAGGGGGTGATCGATCTGTATCAGGAAACCCTGCCCCCGCTGCGCGAGTTCATCTTGCCCGCCGGAAGTCCGCTCGGCGCGGCGCTGCACGTCGCCCGCACCGTGTGCCGCCGCGCCGAGCGGCGTGCCGTCACCCTGGCCCGCCGGGAGGCGGTGAATCCCGAGGTCGTCCGCTACCTGAACCGGCTGTCCGATCTGCTCTTCGTCCTCGCCCGGGTGGGCAACGACCGGGCGGGGACAGCCGATATCCCCTGGAAGAAAGCGGCGCCTCCCCCCGTGACCGCCGCCGGCGCTCCCTCGCGCGGCCGGGGGACGAAGCCCCCGTCCCGCCCGGCTTGACCGGCTCCAGCCTGGTAGTGTAGACTCGACATCGATGTAGACAGGTGTCTACATCGCCCTGCGATGAAAGCTGCGATGAAAGTCATCGACCTGACCAGCAAGGATGTGGGGCTCGCCCTCCGGCTCGACCCGTCCCCGGTCTACGACATGCTCGCCGCGTTGTTCGTCGCCGAGAACTGGGATCCGGAGCGGGGCTTCGAGATCGAGCGGAAGTGGGTCCAGCAGGCCCGCGGGGCCCTCTCCGGCGAGCTGCGCCGCGACCTGCGCCTCTTTGCCCACGAGCGCGGGTTTGTCATCGGCCTCACGTCGTTCCTCGCCGACCGGCCGGGCGCGACGGTGGCGGAGTTCCTGAAGCTGCTCGCCGGAGCCGCCCCCCGGGAGCTGGTCGAGCGCATGCTCATCGCGCCCCGTGCCGCGCGGCGCGCCGCGCCGCTCCTGCGCGAGGTCATCCGCGCCCGCCGCGA
Source organism: bacterium (assembly GCA_035693805.1). Lineage (GTDB taxonomy): Bacteria > Sysuimicrobiota > Sysuimicrobiia > Sysuimicrobiales > Kaftiobacteriaceae > Kaftiobacterium. The sequence continues at coordinate 10,084 of DASSGA010000013.1, forward strand.
AGGCGCGGTGGCGGAGTTCCTCGCGGCCTACCCGGAGGAGTACGAGCCCGGGCGCGTGCGGGAGATCATCACCTCGCCTCCCGCCGAGATCCAGCACCGCCTCCTGCGCTTGCTGCGCGCGTTCCATGGGAAGGTCTACCAGCAGGATGAAGCCCGGGTGCTGCCGCTGCTGCGGGCCGACGTGGAGGCGAAGACGGCGCTGGCAGGCACGATGCCGGCGGACGATCTGATCGAGCGCGCCACGGGCGGGATCGCCATGGGGGCCGATGCGGAGATCTCCCAGGTCGTGCTGGCGCCCTCGTACTTCTGCCGCCCCTACAATCTCATCACCGAATACCCGGGGGTGCGGCTGTTCGTCTACCCGGTGGACCTGGCGCCGGATGGGGCGGGATCGCCCGCCCGCGAGCTCGCCCGGCTGTTCAAGGCCATCGGGGACGACACGCGGCTGCGCATCCTGCAGATGCTCGCGGAGCGGGAGATGTACCTGCAGGAAATCGCCAACCGCCTGGGCGTGACGCACGTGACCGCGATCCATCACCTCGCCCTCCTGCGCGCCGCGCACCTCGTGCGCTCGGTGGAGCGGGGCGGGTTGAAATACTATCAGCTGCGGCGCGAGACGGTGGCCCAGGTCGGTGAACGGCTGCTCGAGCTTGTGACCGCACGGCAGGTGGGGGGACGATGAAGACCGTCGACCGCGGCTACGTCAACATCGACGCGCTGGTGCGCGACCGCGAAGTGCTGACCGTGGAGCAGGCCGCGGAGTACCTGCAGATCCACAAGGTGACGATCTACAAGTACATCCGCGCCGGTGTGCTCCCGGCGGCGAAGCTCGGCAAGGTGTACCGGATCTACCGCCGGGACCTGGAAGCGCTGATCGCCTCCGCCCGCGCGCCGGGGAAATGAGCCTCGCACGGCTGTCCACGTTCGCCGCGCTGCGGCATCGCAACTACCGGCTCTTCTGGACCGGGATGGTGGTGTCGCTGGTCGGCATGTGGGTGCAGTCGACGGCGCAGAGCTTCCTCGTCTGGGAGCTGACGCGCTCGCCGCTGGCGACGAGCCTGACCACGCTCTTCTTCTCGCTGCCGTCCACGGTCCTCGCTCTGTTCGGGGGCGTCGTGGCCGACCGGGTGGACCGCCGGCGGCTGCTCCTGGTGACGCAGGCCATCTTCATGCTCCAGTCCGCGGTGCTCGCCGCGCTGACGTTCACCGACCTCATCCGCGTCTGGCACATCTACCTGCTGGCCCTGCTCAACGGCACCGTGATGGCGTTTGACGCGCCCACGCGCCAGTCGCTCATCCCCTCGCTCGTGGCGCGGGAGGATCTCACGAACGCCATCGCCCTCACCTCGACCGCATTCAACGGGAGCCGCGTGATCGGCCCGCCGATCGGCGGCCTGATCTACGCCGCCGTGGGCCCCGCCTGGTGCTTCGCGCTGAACGCGCTCACCTATCCGGCGATCCTCGTCGCGCTGGCCGTCATCCGGCCGGCGCAGTCGCTCCTGCAGCGTGCGCACACGCATCCCCTGCGGGACCTGCGTGACGGGGTGAGCTTCGCCGCCCGCAGCCCGCTCATCCGGGGTCTGCTGCTCATGGTCGCGCTGAACGGCGCATTTGCCTTCACCTACATCGTGTTGATGCCGGTCATCGCGAGCCAGGTCCTCGGCGGCGGCGCCCGGGAGAACGGTTTCCTGATCGGCGCGGCCGGGGTGGGGGCGACGCTCGGCGCGCTGGGCGTGGCGACCGTGCGCAGTCCCCGGCGGCCGGGTCGCATCATCGTCGGCTTCGGCTTCGCCGGTGCGGCGGGGCTCGTCGCCCTGTCGTTCTCGCGTCAGCTCTCGCTGTCGATGGCGATCACCGCATTCACGGCCGGCTCGATCATGGCGTTCCTGGCCACCTGCAACTCGACGATCCAGGCCTACACGCCGGATGAGCTGCGCGGGCGCGTGATGAGTCTGTACACCTTTGCGCTGATCGGCAGCGGGCCGCTCAACGCGCTGCTCGCGGGGGTGCTGGGAAGCGCGTTGGGGGCGCCGCTGACCATCGCGATCAGCGGGCTGCTCATGGCCGCGGCCATCGCGGTGATCGCGTCGCGCCACCGGGCGATGGTCGACCTCGACACCTACGAGCCGGGGCCCGCGCCGGAGCCGGTTCTCGAGCCCGTGCGTCGCTGACCCGCCGGCAGGCTAGCGCCCCCGCCCGGTCACCCTCCGCCACAACCACAGGACCGGATCATAGTGCTGGTCCACGACGCGTTCCTTGAGCGGGATGATCGCGTTGTCCGTGATGTGGATGTTCTCGGGGCAGACCTCGGTGCAGCACTTCGTGATGTTGCAGAAGCCGATCCCGGCGTCCTGCTTGATGAGATCGATGCGGTCCTTGGTGTCCCAGGGATGCATCTCGAGGGCGGCGAGGTGGACGAAGAAGCGCGGACCCGCGAAGTGCGGTGTGTTCTCCGGGTGGTCCCGGATAACGTGGCAGACGTCCTGGCACAGGAAGCACTCGATGCACTTGCGGAACTCCTGGACGCGCTCCACGTCCTCCTGGTACATCCGCCGCTTGCCGTCGGGGTCTTTGGGCCCGGGCGCGAAGGGCGGGATCTCCTTCGCCTTCTGGTAGTTCCATGCCACGTCGGTGACGAGGTCCTTGATCACGGGAAAGGTCTTCATCGGGGCGACCGTGACCGGTCCCTCGTCGTGCAGTTCGGCCAGCCGGGTCATGCAGGTCAGCCGGGGATGGCCGTTCACCTCGGCGCTGCAGGAGCCGCACTTCCCGGCCTTGCAGTTCCAGCGGATGGCGAGATCCGGGGCCTCCGCTGCCTGGGCGGACCGCAGCGCGTCGAGGACCACCATGCCCTCGGCGACCGGAACCGTATACTCCTTGAACGCGCCGCCGCGGCGGTCGCCGCGCCAGACCCGCAGCGTGACCTGCTCGCCAGGCTTCATCCCTTCTCCTCCAGGAGGTGCGTGAGTTCAGCCGGCATGGGGGGAATGGCCTCGCGATCGAGCGTGAGCGCGCCCGCACGCTTGCGCGTGACGAGGTTGAGCTTGCCGAGCGCCGCATCCGTCTTGGGAAAATCGGTGCGGCTGTGGCCGCCCCGCGTCTCCGTGCGCTCGAGAGCCGAGCGCGTGACCACCTCGGCGACCGTCAGCATCGAGACGAGGTCGCGTGTGGCGTGCCAGCCGGGGTTGTACTCGCGCGGGCCGTCCACCTTCACCGCTCGGGCCCGGTGCTTGAGCGCCTCGACCTTTGCCAGGCCCTGGCGCAGGCCCGTCTCGTCCCGATAGATCCCGACATGCTCCTGCATCGCCTCCTGCAGGTCGGCCTGGACCGCGAAGGGGCTCTCCCCGCCCGGCGCAGTGAAGGGCGCCTGCATCTCGCGTGCGGCATCTTCGACGTGTTCGGCAGCGGGTGACGGGGTCGACGTTAGACCATTCGCGTACTGCGCCGCGTGCAGCCCGGCCCGCCGGCCGAAGACGAGGATGTCGGTCATGGAGTTCCCGCCGAGGCGGTTCGCACCATGCAGCCCGGCCGCGACCTCACCGGCGGCGAACAGTCCCGGAACCGTGGCCGCCTCCGTTTCGGCGTCGACCCTGATTCCTCCCATGGCATAGTGGCACGTGGGATAGACCTCCATCGCGTCTTTCGTGATATCGATCCCGGCCAGCTCCATGAACTGGTGGTACATCGACGGCAGGAGCTTCTGGATATCGGCGGCGCTGCGCCGGGTGGCGATGTCGAGGAACACGCCCCCGTGCGGGCTGCCGCGTCCGGCTTTCACCTCGGCGTGGATCGCACGGGTCACCTCGTCGCGCGGGAGCAGCTCGGGCGGGCGGCGATGCTGCTTATCCGTGTACCAGCGATCGGCTTCCGCCTCCGAATCGGCCGTCTCCGCCTTGAAGAACTCCGGGATGTGATCGAACATGAACCGGCGGCCCTGTGCGTTGCGCAGGACCCCGCCGTCCCCGCGCACGCCCTCGGTGACGAGGATGCCGCGCGCCCCCGGCGGCCACACCATCCCGGTGGGATGGAACTGCACCATCTCCATGTCGATGAGGTCCGCCCCCGCATCCAGGGCGAGGGCGATCCCGTCGCCGGTGGACTCCCAGGACATCGACGTGTACTTCCAGACTTTGCCGAAGCCCCCGGTGGCGAGGACGGCCGCCTTCGTCCTGAGAAGCACGAACTCGCCCGTGTCGCGCCGGTAGCCGAAGGCGGCGGCGATGCGCCCGGCATCGGTGAGCAGCCGCGTGATCGTGCACTCCATGAAGACGTCCACGCCCATGTAGATGAGCTTGTACTGCAGCGTACGGATGATCTCGAGGCCGGTGCGGTCGCCGACGTGGGCCAGCCGCGCATAGCGGTGCCCGCCGAAGTCGCGCTGCGAGATCAGGCCGTCTTTGGTGCGGTCGAACACCGCGCCCCACTCCTCGAGCTCGAGGATACGATCCGGCGCTTCCTTGGCGAAGATCTCGGCCATCCGCCAGTTGTTGATGAGTTTCCCGCCCCGCATCGTGTCACGGAAGTGGACCTTCCAGTTGTCCTCGGGCCAGACGTTGCCGAGCGCTGCGGCGGCCCCGCCCTCGGCCATCACCGTGTGCGCCTTGCCGAGCAGCGACTTGCAGATGAGCGCGGTGCGCGCGCCCTGCGCGGCCGACTCGATCGCCGCGCGCAGTCCGGCCCCGCCGGCCCCGATGACGATGACGTCGTACTCGTGCGCGGTGAAGGGGGTCGCCATCAGAACACCCTCAGGTCGGCGATGGTGCCCAGCGATAGGAGGTAGACGTACAGGTCGGCCAGGATGATCGTGCCGAGCGCCAGCCAGAACCACACGCCGTGCGAGAGGTTGATCCGGCTCACCCACTGCCACAGGGCCCGGCGCACGGGGGCGCGCGAGAACGTGTTCACGTGGCCGCCGCAGATGTGCCGGCAGGCGTGGCAGCTGAAGGTGTACAGCGAGAGGAAGGTCGCGTCGGCGACCATGACCAGCGTCCCCACGCCGAGGCCCCAGCCGTCGGCGAACCGGAAGGCAAGGGCGACATCGTACCAGTGGATGATGACGATCGGCAGGATCAGCCAGAAGAAGTACCGGTGGATGTTCTGCAGGACCCACGGGAAGCGCGTCTCGCCGGCATAGCCCGCCGGGCGGTCCCGGACCGCGCAGGCGGGGGGCGCCCAGAAGACCGAGCGGTAGTAGATCTTGCGCGCGTAGTAGCAGGAGAGCCGGAAGCCCAGCGGCACCCACACGATGAGCAGCGACGGTGTGAGCCGCCACCAGGGGCCGAGCACCACGGCCAGGGGGTGTTCGCAGGCCGCGGCCAGGCAGGGCGAGTAGAACGGCGAGATGTAGGGCGCGACGAAGTAGTGGGCGTTCATGAATGCCCGCCAGGTCGCATAGACGACGAAGATCCCCAGGCCCACCAGGATGGGAAGGATCTCCCGAATCCATGCATCCCGCCGGAGCGTAACTCCGGCGTGGGGACTCGGCAGGACGGTCACCGAGCCGCGCTCCTCTCCCAGGAACCGTCGCAGCATCAGCCCCCTCCTCCGCCGTGAAATCCTGGTTCGGTCATCCGCTCCGCGTTCAGGATCTCCTTCAGCTCGGCTTCGGACAGCGTCGTCTCCTCGCGGGCGACCTCGCGGATCGTCCGGCCCGTGGCCGCCGCCTTCTTCGCGATCTCCGCCGCTTTGTCGTAGCCGATGATCGGGGCCAGGGCGGTGGTGAGCATCAGCCCGCGTTCCACGAGCTCCGCCGCGCGCGGCGTCGCGGCGAGGCCGGCGACGCACTGGGCGGCGAAGTTGGCGGACTCGGCGGCGAGCAGGCTGATCGACCAGAGCAGGTTGTGGGCCATGACCGGCATCATCGTGTTCAACTCGAAGTTGCCCCACTGGTTGCCGAGCGCCACGACGAGATCGTTCCCCTGCACCTGCGCGCAAGCCTGGATCACCGACTCGGCGATGACCGGGTTCACCTTGCCGGGCATGATGGACGATCCGGGCTGCACCGCGGGAAGGGCGAGCTCCCCCAACCCCGCGCGCGGCCCGCTGCCCATCCAGCGGATGTCGTTGGCGATCTTCATGAAGGCCGTGGCAAATGTGCGCAGGACGCTCGAGGTGAAGACGAGCGCGTCGAGGGAGGCCTGCCCCTGGAAGTGGTTCGCGGTCTCCCGGATCTCGATGCCGAGCAACTGCGAAAGGCGCGCACAGCTTCGCTGTGCGTACACGGGATGCGTGTTCGTGCCGGTCCCGACCGCGGTGCCGCCGAGGGGCACCTCCGCCAGATCGTCCATGGCGTGGCGCAGGCGGCCGATGGCCCGCTCCACCTGCCCCGCGTAGCCCTCGAATTCCTGGCCCAGTCGGATCGGCGTCGCGTCCATGAGGTGCGTGCGACCGGTCTTGACAATCCCCCAGAGCTCTTTCGCTGTGGCCGCCAGGCTGCCGCGGAGACCTTCCATCGCCGGCATGAGGGCCTGCCGAATCTCGAGCAACGCGGCGAGGTGGATCGCCGTCGGGATGACATCGTTGCTGGACTGGCACATGTTGACGTGGTCGTTCGGATGCACCAGCTTGCTGCCGCGCCGGCCGCCCAGCAGTTCCCCGGCGCGGTTGGCGATGACCTCATTCGCGTTCGTGTTCGTCGACGTGCCGGAGCCCGTCTGGTAGATGTCGATCGGGAACTGCGCGTCCCACTTCCCTTCGGCGACTTCGGTTGATGCCTGTACGATCGCCTCGCCGATCTTCCGGTCGAGCAGGCCGAGCTCCATGTTCACCTCGGCCGCGGCGAGCTTGATCAGGCCCAGGGCCTTGAGGAACGGCCGCGGGAAGCGCAAGCCGGAGATGGGGAAGTTCCGGATGGCGCGGGCCGTGCTGGCGCCGTAGTAGACGTCCGCCGGCACCTCCATCTCGCCCAGGCTGTCCTTTTCGATGCGTGTCTTCCCCGCTTCGGTGGCCATGGGGCCGCCCTCCGTCAGGATTCGATCTCCGAGCGCATGTCGTCCAGGTGCTGCCGCAGGATGCGCTGCGCCACCGCGGGCTGCCGCCGCCGCACGGCGGCGAGGATCTGCTGGTGGAAGCGCAGGGCTCGATGCGGGCTCGTGTCCTTGCGGCCGGTCTTCTCCCGCGCCTGCAGCCACATCTCGTTGAGGTGGCGCATCGCGCTGACCAGCACCATGTTGCCCGTCGCTTCGGCGAGCAGGGTGTGGAACTGCAGGTCGCTCTCCACGTCCTGCTTCCCGGAGGCGAGCGCCGGCCCGCGCCCGCGCAGGAACTCCGCCAGCTCGCCGAGGTCGTCCTTCGTCGCCCGCCGTGCGGCGAGGGCGACGATGCCCTCCTCCAGGAGGCGGCGGGCTTCGAGCAGGTCGAGCAGGACGGTGCGTTCGGAGAGGACGCTGTACATGGAAGGGTCGATGGGGGTGGGAGGGGTGGTGCTGACGAAGGTACCTTCACCGGGCCGGACGTCGACGACGCCGATGAAGTGCAGTACCCGCAGGGCCTCGCGCGCCGAGGCGCGGCTCACGGCCAGGCTGTCGGCGAGCTCCCGCTCGCCCGGCAGGCGATCGCCGGGCTGCAGGTGCTTGTCCGCGATGAGGTCCTGGATCTGCCGCACGATGCCCTCGTAGAGGCGGCTGCGGCGGACGGGTTGGAAGAGCGGTTCGGGTGGCGACGCCATGCGATGCCCGCTCTGGGCTGGTGGCCTGACCACTAATCCAGTATAATCCTAGGGCGGGCGCACCTGGGCCGTCAAGGGTGCCCGTGCACACAGGGCGTTGCACGCACAAGGAGGGTACCGTATGGCCGTGCTGGAGACGCTGATTCCCCCGAAAGAAGGCCAGCGCATCGAGATCCGCGACAACCACCTGCAGGTTCCCGATCACCCCATCCTCCCCTTCATCGAGGGCGACGGCACGGGGCCCGACATCTGGCGGGCGAGCCAGCGCATCTTCGACGCCGCGGTGAAGGGCGCGTACGGTGGGCAGAAGCGGCTCGTCTGGTTCGAGGTGTTCGCCGGCGAGAAGGCGCACAACACCTTCGGGAACTGGCTGCCTGAGGACACGCTGCGCGCCTTCCGGCACTACGTCGTGGGGATCAAGGGGCCGCTGACCACGCCGATCGGGGGCGGCTTCCGCAGCCTGAACGTCTCGCTGCGGCAGCTCCTCGACCTGTACGCCTGCGTCCGGCCGGTGCGCTGGTTCGAGGGCGTGCCGAGCCCGGTCAAGCACCCGGAGTGGGTGGACGTCGTCATCTTCCGCGAGAACTCGGAGGACATCTACGTCGGATTGGAGCACCCGAGCGGATCCCCGGAGGCGAAGAAGCTCATCGAGTTCGTGCGCAAGGAGTTCAACTGGAAGGTGCGCGACGACGCCGGAGTGGGGCTCAAGCCGATGAGCGCGTTCGGCACCAAGCGGCTGGTGCGCAAGGCCCTCCGCTACGCGGTCGACCGCCACCGCAAGTCGGTCACCATTGTGCACAAGGGCAACATCATGAAGTACACGGAAGGCGCCTTCGCCAAGTGGGGCTATGAGCTGGCGCGCGAGGAGTTCGGCGGCCAGACCGTGACCTGGGACGAGGTGCAGAAGTCGTACGGCGGCAAGGCCCCCGCCGGCAAGGTCCTCATCCAGGACTACATCGCCGACGTGACCTTCCAGCACCTGCTCACCCGGCCCCGCGACCTTGACGTCATCGCCACCGGCAACCTGAACGGCGACTACATCTCCGACGCGGTCGCCGCGCAGGTCGGCGGGATCGGCATGGCCCCGGGGGCGAACCTGAGCGACTTCCACGCCATCTTCGAGGCCACGCACGGCACGGCGCCCAAGTACGCCAATCTGGACAAGGTCAACCCCGGGTCGCTCACGCTCTCCGGCGTGATGATGCTGGAGTACCTGGGGTGGAACGAGGCCGCGTCGCTGATCGTCCGCGGGCTGGAGAAGACCTTCAAACAGAAGGTCGTCACCTACGATCTGGCCCGTCTGATGGACGGGGCGAAGGAAGTGAAGACGAGCGAGTTCGCCAGCGCCGTGATCGACAACATGGGCTAGGAGCGTGTAACCATGGGACGCCGTCCGAAAGTGACCATCGTCGGCGCGGGGATGGTCGGGCACACCGCCGCGCACTGGCTGGCCGCCGAAGAGATCGCCGACCTCGTGCTCGTGGACATCATCGAGAAGATGCCGATGGGGAAGGCGCTCGACCTGCAGCAGGCCGGTCCGATCCGGGACGTGGACGTCAGCATCGTCGGCAGCAACGGCTATGAGGAGACCGCGGGCAGCGACGTGGTCGTGATCATCGCCGGCATCGCGCGCAAGCCCGGCATGACCCGCGAGCAGCTCATCGATACCAACTCGGGGATCGTGCGCAGCGTCGTGGAGCAGGTCGTGAAGCATTCCCCCGACGCGGCCCTGATCGTCGTCACCAACCCGCTGGACGCGATGACCTATCTCACCTACAAGGTCTCTGGACTCCCGCGCGAGCGCGTCATCGGGGAGTCGGGGGCCCTCGACAGCACCCGCTTCCGCGCGTTCATCGCGAAAGAGGTCGGCCTCTCCGTCGAGGACGTGTCCGGCATGGTCATCGGGGCGCACACGGACAAGGACATGGTCCCCCTGCCGCGCTTCGCCCAGGTCGGCGGCGTGCCGCTCGGCCACCTCGTGGCTCCCGACCGCATCGAGGCCATCGTGGCCCGGACCCGCCGCGGCGGGGCCGAGATCACGGAGCTGATGGGAAGCTCCGCCTTCTTCGCGCCCGGGGCGGCCATCGCGCAGATGGTCGAGGCGATCGTCCGGGACAAGAAGCGCCTCATCCCGAGCAGCGTCCTCCTCGACGGGGAGTATGGCGAGCGGAACGTCTGCATCGGCGTCCCCGTCGTGCTGGGCGGGCGCGGCGTGGAGCGCATCATCGAGCTCCCCCTCAACGACGAGGAGCGCGCGGCGTTCAAGGCCTCCGTGGCCGCCGTGCGGGAGCACATCGGGAGCCTGAAGCTCTAGCCCTTCGCCGACGCGTGGACATCCGGCCGGTGGTGCTCGACGGCGTGCATGTGCGGCTTGAGCCGCTGTCGCTGAGCCACCTCGCCGCCCTCACCGAGATCGGGCTCGATCCCGACCTCTGGCGCTGGACGACGCAGCTCGTCCGCTCCCCACAGGAGATGGAAGGATACATCAAGAGCGCGCTCGCGGAGCAGCTCCGCGGCGTGGCGCTCCCCTTTGCCACCGTGCACAAGGGAGCCGGGCAGGGAGGAGGGGAGCGCGTCGTCGGCAGCACGCGCTTCGGCGCCATCGAGCCCGCGCACCGCAAGGTGGAGATCGGCTGGACGTGGATCGGCTCGTCCTGGCAGCGCAGCGTGGTGAACACGGAGGCGAAGTACCTCATGCTGCGCCACGCCTTCGAGACCTGGGGCTGTGTGCGCGTGGAGTTCAAGACGGACCGCCTGAACGAGCCGTCGCGCCGGGCGCTGCTGCGCATCGGGGCGAAGGAGGAGGGGATCCTCCGCTCGCACCTCATCACGGCAACGGGGCGGGTGCGGGATTCCGTGTACTTCAGTATCATTGCAGAGGAGTGGCCCGCGGTGAAGGCCGGCCTCGAGACGACGCTGCGAGGATGAGATGAAGCTCCACGAGTACCAGGCGAAAGAGCTCTTCCGGACCTACGCCATCCCCGTGCAGCACGGGGTGGTCATCGAGCGCCCCGAACAGGTTCCCGCGCTCCAACTGCGCTACCCCGTCGTCCTCAAAGCGCAGGTGCTGGTCGGCGGGCGGGGCAAGGCGGGCGGCATCAAGCTGGCGCAGACCCCAGCCGAGGCGAAGGACCGCGCCGCGGCGATCCTCGGGATGTCGATCAAGGGGGAGACCGTGCGCCGCCTGCTGGTCGCGGAGGCGGTCGACATCGGCGCCGAATACTATCTGGCGTTCATCGTCGACCGAAGTTCGCGCGGCCTCGTCGCGATTGCCAGCAGTTCCGGAGGCATCGACATCGAGGACGTCGCGCGTACGGCTCCCGAGAGGATCGCGAAGGAGAGCATCGATCCGTTCCTCGGCTTTCCCGGGTTCCAGGCGCGCGGACTCGGCCGGCGGCTCGGGCTGTCCGGGACGCTGCTCAAGGACTTCGTCGCGATCGCCACCGCGCTGCACCGCCTCTGCCGGGAGGTCGATGCCGAGCTCGCCGAGATCAACCCGCTCGCCGTCGTCGGCGGCCGGCTGCTCGCCGTGGACGCGAAGGTGATCATCGACGACAACGCCGTCTTCCGCCATCCCGACCTCCCGAAGAACGAGGAGCTGACCGCCCTCGAGCAGGAGGCAAAGAGCGCGGGCCTGTCCTACGTGGAGCTGGACGGGGACATCGCGATCATCGGCAACGGGGCGGGATTGGTCATGTCCACGCTCGACATGGTGGCGCACTTCGGGGGCGCGCCGGCCAACTTCCTCGACGTCGGCGGCGGCGCCTCCGAGGAGAACATGCTCCAGGCGATCTCCATCGTCACGCGCAAGCCGGGCGTGCGCGTCCTGTTCGTCAACATCTTCGGCGGCATCACCCGGTGCGACGACATCGCCCGGGCGATCGCGGCCACCCCGCCGCCGCTGCCGATGGTCGTGCGGCTCACCGGGACCAACGAGGACGAAGGCCGCAAGATCCTCAAATCCGCGGGGTTCGACGCCTTCATCGATCCCGAGGAGGCGGCGCGCCGCGTCGTCGCCCTCACCCGGGAGCGGGCCTGATGCGGCGGGGGCCGCGGGCGGCCGCGTTCCTCGCCGCGGCGCTGCTCCTCATCCCCACGGCGGCGTGCGGGACGCCGGCCGCGCAGGCAACGCCGACCGCCGTTGCGCTGGTCCGCCCCATCCGCCATGTTGTCATCATGAGCTTTGATGGGGCGCGCGCGGACGCGACGCAACAAGTCTTCCCCCCGGCGCTACTGGCCCGGGCGGCCTACTCGTGGGAGGCCAGGACGACGGTGCCGAGCTCGACGCTTCCGGCGCATACGTCGATGCTCACCGGCGTCCCGACCGCCGTGCACGGCGTGCGCATCAACCCCAACAATCCGCGCGGGCACATCCAGATCGCGACCGTGTTCTCGGTGGTCACACAGAACGGGGGACGGGCGGCCGGGTTCGTCACGAAGCCGAAGCTGCTGTACCTCATCCGCCCGGGCACGGCGGCGAGGGCCGAGTACCTGCTCTATCCACGCTATGACATGTCAGCGGTGGCCCGTGAGGCGGCGCGCTATCTCGCCCAGCAGCAGCCGCATCTGCTGTTCATCCACATGAGCGATCCCGACGACCAGGGCCACCACTACGGGTGGATGTCGGCCCCCTACATGCAGACGATGGCACGCATGCCGGATGCGGTCTCGGTGATCCTCGACGTCTTGACACGCATGGGGCGGCTGGATGACAGCCTCGTCATCGTCACCGCCGATCACGGAGGTGTGGGACGGACGCATGGGGGCGATCGTCCCGAGGAGGTCACCATCCCCTGGCTCGCCTTCGGTGCGGTGGAGCCAGGGCCGATCACGAAGAGCATCGTCACGTACGACACCGCCGCGACCGCCGTGGCCGCGCTGGGGATGCCCATCCCGCGGACATGGCAGGGGAAGCCGGTGGTCCAGACCGTGGAGAAGGTGCGATGAGCGTGCTCATTGATCGCCGGACGAAGGTTGTGGTGTGGGGCATCACCGGGTACCAGGGCGAGTTCCACACCGCGCGCATGCTGGAGTACGGGACGTCGGTCGTCGCCGGCGTCACGCCCGGCAAGGGGGGCCAGCGGGTCCACGAGGTACCCGTGTTCGAGACCGGGGAGGAGGCCGTGCGGGAGACCGGCGGCCATGCGGCCTGCCTCTTCGTCCCGGCGGCGTTCGCCCGGGACGCGGTCCTCGAGGCGGTCAGCCTGCGGCTCGACCCCATCGTGGTGATCACGGAGGGCATCCCGGTCCACGACACCATCCTGTTCGTGACGCTGGCGCGGCGCCAGGGCCTGACGATCATCGGGCCCAACTGCCCGGGACTGGCCTCCGCCGGGGAGAGTAAGATCGGCATCATGCCGAACCTCCTGTTCACACCCGGGTCGGTGGGCGTCGTCTCGCGCAGCGGGACGCTGACCTATGAGATCGTGGCCGCCCTGACCCGGCGGGGCATCGGCCAGAGCACGGCGCTCGGTCTGGGCGGCGATCCCGTGGTCGGCACGACCTTCACCGACGCGCTGCGGATGTTCCAGGAGGACGGCGCGACCCGCGCCATCGTCATGATCGGCGAGATCGGCGGGAGCGCCGAGGAGGACGCCGCGGCCTTCATCCGCGCGCACGTCACGAAGCCGGTCGTCGGCTACATCGCCGGGCGCACCGCGCCGCCCGGCAAGCGCATGGGGCACGCCGGCGCGGTGATCTCAGGAAGCGCGGGCACGGCGGAGGTCAAGATCGAGGCGCTGCGCAGTGCGCGCGTGGCGGTGGCCACGCTGCCCGGCGAGGTGGCGCAACTCGTGGCGGAGGTGCTGTGATGCAGCGGCGGTTGATGCGCTCGCGGCGGAGCCGGATGGTCGCCGGCGTGTGTGGCGGCCTGGCCGAGTATCTGAACGCCGACCCGACCATCGTCCGGCTGCTCTGGGCGCTGATCACGATCTTCCCGGGCACGTTCCCGGTCGGGTTGCTGGGGTACATCGTCGCCTGGATCATCATCCCGGAAGACACGACACCTCAGGGGGGCTGAGATGCAGGGATTCCTGCTGCGCTGGCTGTTCAACACGATCGCCATCTATGCCACCACCCGTATCATCTCGGGGCTGCGCGTGCCGGACCTGGGCGGGGCGATCATCGCCGCCCTCGTCCTCGGCATCGTCAACGCCATCATCCGCCCGCTCATCCTGCTCCTGACGCTGCCGATCAACATCGTCACGCTCGGGCTGTTCACCCTGGTCATCAACACGATCATGCTGTACCTCGTCGCCGCGGTAACGCCGCTTGTGATCACGAGCTTCTGGTCGGCGTTTCTCGGTGCGCTGCTCATCGCCATCATCTCCACACTGCTGAGCAGACTCCTCACGACGTGACGGTGGTACACTACCGGTAAGGTGCCCAAACCCGCGGCCAGAGCTCGCCAGGTGCGGCTGCCGGTCGCCGACATCCAGATCCTCATCATCACCGGGCTGTCCGGGGCCGGGAAGTCGAACGCGATGAAGGTGTTCGAGGATCTCGGCTTCTTCTGCGTGGACAACCTCCCCCCGGCCCTGGTGCCGAAGTTCGCCGAGCTATGCCTCTCCTCCGATGGGCGCATCCGCCGGGCCGCGCTGTCCATCGATGTGCGCGGGGGCGAGTTCTTCGACGACCTCTTCACCTCGCTGGCGCACCTCGAGGAGATCGGCTTCGAGTACCAGATCCTGTTCCTCGACGCCTCGGACGAGGTGCTGGTGCGCCGCTTCGAGGAGACCCGGCGCAAGCACCCGCTCGCCCAGGCCGGCGGCATCCTCGAAGGGATCCGCGCGGAGCGGCAGCGCCTCCAGGCCGTGAAGGAGCAGGCGGACAAGTTCATCGACACCAGCACGCTGAGCGTCCATGACCTGCGCCAGGAGATCATGGACACCTTCGTCCGCGGGGGCCGCGAAGGGATCCTGACCGTCGGGGTGGTCTCCTTCGGCTACAAGTACGGCATCCCGCTCGACGCGGATCTGATGTTCGACTGCCGTTTCCTGCCCAACCCGCACTACGTGGAAGCTCTGCGGCCGCTGCCCGGGGAGAGCCCGGAGGTGCGCCGCTTCGTCCTCTCCCAGCCGCCGACCCAGGAGTTCATGCGCCGGCTGTACGAGATGATGGACTATCTGCTGCCCCAGTTCGTCGAGGAAGGGAAGTCACATCTCACCGTGGCGATCGGCTGCACGGGCGGGAAGCACCGCTCGGTGGTCCTGGCCGATGAGCTCTCCGCGTACCTGAAGGACCGGGGCTACAAGGTCAACCTCCGGCACCGCGACGTGCGTAAGGAGTAGGGTGTGACCCACCGACTGCGACAGTGGTCTCGCTGGTTCGCGCCGGGGATCGGCGTGAAGCGCTGGACGGTGCTGCTCCTCGCCGGGATCCTCCTCATCAGCGCCGGCGCGGCCCTCATCGTGAACGTCCAGCTATTGGGCTGGCTGGAGTTCGTCGTCTTCCAGGCCGCCCTGTCCCTGCTCGTCCTCACCGGCGGCTCGGTGTCACCCTCCCTCTTCGGCGGCGTGCTGATCGTGCTCGGTGCGGGCCTCGTCTTCTACGGGTTGCGCGGGACGATCCAGTCCGTCGCCGGCGCCCTGCTGCCCCGCGGGGACACGACGCTGGTGGATGTGCTGCACCAGCAGCGGCACCGCCGCCGCGGCCGCCGCATCGTGGCGATCGGGGGGGGCACCGGGCTCTCCACCACCCTGCGCGGTCTGAAGGAGTACACCGACCATCTCACCGCGGTGGTCACCGTGTTCGACGACGGCGGTTCCTCGGGCCGGCTGCGCCGCGAGCTCGGCATCCTCCCGCCCGGGGACATCCGGGACTGCCTGGTGGCCCTCGCCGAGAGCGAGCCGCTGATGACGCAGCTGTTCGAGTACCGCTTCCAGGGCGGCGGCCTGGATGGGCATGCCTTCGGCAACCTCTTCATCGCCAGCCTCGCGGGCGTGACCGGCGACCTGGAGAGCGCGGTCAAAGAGACGAGCAAGGTGCTGAACATCCGCGGCCGCGTGCTGCCCTCGGCCGTCGAGGACGTCGTGCTGGTGGCGTCGTTCGACGACGGATCCGTGATCGAAGGAGAGTCCGAGATCACCCGTGCCCGGCGGCGCATCGCCCGGGTGGCGCTCAAGCCGGCCGATGTCGCGCCCGTGCCGGAGGTGCTCCAGGCGATCGCGGAGGCCGAGCTCATCGTGCTCGGTCCGGGCAGTCTCTTCACGAGCGTCATCCCGAACCTGCTCGTCCGCGGCATCGCAGACGCCATCCGCGCCAACCGGCAGGCCCGGCGCGTCTACGTCTGCAACGTGATGACCCAGCCCGGAGAGACGGAGGGGTTCAGCGCAAGCGAGCACGTCCGCCGGCTCATCGACCAGGTGGGTTCCGACCTCTTCAGCCACGTCCTCGTCAACGTCGAGCGCCCCCGCAGCCGGGCGGTCCTCGCGCGCTATGAATCAGAGGGCTCCATCCCCGTCGAGCCGGACCTCGAGCGCATCCGCGCCCTGGGGATCATCCCCGTGGAGGGCGACCTGATCAGCGAAGAGGACGTGGTCCGCCACGATCCTGAGGCCGTCGCCCGCGCCCTGATGCGTCTGCTCGCGCCCGGCACCCCGGTGCGCGAGCCCGCCGTCGCCCAGGCGCGCTAGCCGCGCCCCCCTGCAAGGAGTCCCCACAGCCCGCGCGAATCTAGCAGATTGGCGTTTTTTCTGCGGAGGTCGCTTCTGGGAATGCCCAAGGTTGTCCTCGACTGGCTGTACGTCGGTGTGTTCGCGGTCGTCGGTATCGTCCTGGCGGGGCTTCCCCTTGCCGTCGTCTGGCTGCTGGCACCGCGTCTCCCGCTGCCGCAGAAGCGGCTCACCTATGAGTCCGGGGTCATCCCGTTCGGGCAGGCCTGGGCGCAGTTCAACGTCCGCTACTACCTGTTCGCGCTGGTCTTCGTCGTCTTCGACGTCGAGGTGATCTACCTGTACCCCTGGGCCATCGTCTTCCGGCAGCTCGGGGCGTTCGCGTTCTACGAGATGGTCGTCTTCCTCCTCATCCTCCTCGTGGGGCTCGCCTATGCCTGGCGCAAAGGCGCGCTCGAATGGGTGTAGGCCGTGTCCACGTTCGTTGAGATCCTGAAGGCCGCGCTCCTCGGGGTCCTGGTCTTCACGTTCCTGGCGATCGTGGGCGCGATGTACGGCGTCTACTTCGAACGGAAGATCAGCGGCTGGATCCAGGTCCGCTACGGCCCCAAGCACGTCGGTCCCTGGGGATTGCTGCAGACCATCGCGGACACCCTCAAGCTGCTGCAGAAGGAGCACATCACCCCGCGCCGGGCGGACGCGATGATCTTCAACACCGCACCGATCATCGTCGCCGTGGCCGGGTTGCTGGACTGGGTGGTCATCCCCTTCGGGACCGCCTTCGGCCGCGTCCTGGTCGTGCGCGACATCAACATCGGCATCGTGTACTTCTCCGCGATGGCCTCACTCACGGTGATCGGCATCCTGGCCGCGGGCTGGAGCAGCAACAACAAGTACGCCCTGCTGGGCGGGTTGCGCTCCGCCTCGCAGATGATCAGCTATGAGATCCCCCTGGCCCTCGCCCTGCTGTGGGCGGCGATGCTGGCGGGGACGCTCTCCACGGTCGGCATCATCGAGGCGCAGCGGGGCGGCTGGTTCCTGTTCAAGGTCCCGCCCTTCGGCCTGATCGCCGGGCTGGTCTTTCTCATCGCGGCCACGGCCGAAGTGAACCGTATGCCCTTCGACCTGCCGGAGGCGGAGTCCGAGCTCGTCGCCGGCTACTTCGCCGAGTACACGGGGATGCGCTTCGCGCTCTTCCAGCTGGGGGAGTACGCCGAGATGTTCGCGATGGCGGCGGTGGCCTCGATCCTGTTCCTCGGCGGGTGGCTCGAGCCCACCATGCCGCAGTGGGTGTGGGCGCTGCTCGGCCTGGGCGCGCTGGCCCTGGCCGCCTTCATCCGTTTCTCGGCGCTGCGCCAGGTCCTGCTCGTGCGGCCGATCCTCGCCCTCGCCGTTCTCGGGGCGGTGCTCTGCGGGCTGATGGTCGTCGGCATCGGGCTCGGACGTACGCCGGTGCTGCCCTCGATGCTCTGGTTCTTCGCGAAGATGTTCGGCCTCGTCTTCTTCCTGATGTGGATGCGCTGGACGTACCCGCGCCTGCGGCTGGACCAGCTGCTGGGCCTGTCCTGGAAGGTGCTGCTGCCGGTGGGGCTGTTGAACCTCCTCATCACCGGATTCCTCCTCACGGTGGCGCGCTGACCCATGGGCGAGCTCGCGGTGTTCATCATCCTCTCCGCGGTGATCCTCATCCCGGGCGTGATCGTCGTGACCAGCGGGAACATCGTCCGCAGCGCCCTGTCGCTCGTGCCCACGTTCTTCGGCGTGACCGGCTTCTACATCATGCTGCAGGCCGAGTTCGTGGCCGGCATCCAGGTCCTGATCTACGCCGGGGCAATCACGGTCCTGATCCTCTTCGTGATCATGCTTACCGAAGGCGGCTCCGGGGTGGAGGTCCGCCAGGTGAACGAGCAGGTGCCGCTGGGCGCCACGGCGGCACTGTGGCTGGCCTTCCTCATGCTGCTCGTCTTCGTCCGTACGCCGTGGAGCCTGTCCCCCGGCCGCCCGCCGGCCTACAGCGCCCCGGCCATCGGCCAGAGCTTCCTCACCAACTACGTCCTGATCTTCGAGGTGACCAGCCTGGTGCTGCTCGTGGCGCTGATCGGGGCGATCGTGATCGCGAGGCGAGAGGAATGACCGTCGGGCTCACGCACTACCTGGTCGTCAGCACGCTGCTCTTCGGCCTGGGGCTGTACGGTGTCCTCACCCGGCGGAACGCCGTGGCCAACCTCATGGGCATCGAGCTCATGCTGAACGCGGGGAACATCAACCTCGTCGCGTTCAACCGCTACGTCGCCCCCGGCGCGGTGGCCGGCCACGTCTTCGCCCTCGTCGTGATCACTCTGGCCGCCTGCGAAGCGGCGATCGGGCTGGCCCTGGTCATGGCCGCCTACCGCAGCCTGGAGACCATCCACGTCGATGAGATCAACGTGATGAAGTGGTGAGCATGCTGTCCTCCGCCTGGATCATCCCGGTCCTGCCCTTCCTGGCGTTCTGGCTGATCATCCTCTTTGGCCGGCGGCTGCCGGGGGAGGGGGCCTACGTCGCGATCGGGGCGATGGGGATCGACGCGCTGCTCTCCATCGCCATCCTTGTCCAGGTCCTGGGCGGCGCCACCTACCAGGCGAACATGGTCTGGGCGGTGCTCGGGGACCGGGCGCTCGAGATCGGCTACCAGATCGATCCGCTCACGGCGGTGATGCTCATCGTCGTCACGGTCGTCGGGTCGCTGATCTTCATCTACTCCATCGGGTACATGCACGGCGATCCGCGCTACCCGCGGTTCTTCGCCTACATGTCGCTCTTCGCGGCGTCGATGCTGACGCTCGTGCTCGCGAACAACCTCCTCCTGCTCTACGTCGGGTGGGAGGGCGTAGGGTTGTGCTCCTACCTGCTCATCGGGTTCTGGTTCGAGCGGCCGTCGGCGGCCCGCGCGGCGATCAAGGCCTTCGTCACGACCCGCATCGGCGACACCTTCATGTTCGTCGGCATCCTGCTCATCTTCTTCACGGTCGGCACGCTGCAGTTCGATCAGATCTTCGAGGCGGTGGAGGCGGGCCATCTCGCCGGGGCCACGCTCACCCTCGCCGCGCTGCTGCTGTTCGGCGGCGCGGTCGGCAAATCGGCCCAGGTCCCTCTGCACGTCTGGCTGCCGGATGCGATGGAGGGACCCACGCCGGTCTCCGCCCTGATCCACGCCGCGACGATGGTGGCCGCGGGCGTGTACCTCGTGGCACGGACGTACCTGCTGTTCTTCGGCAGTCCCGATCACGGCGCGCTCACCGTGGTGGCCTGGATCGGCGGGATCACCGCGCTGATGGCGGCCACGATCGGCATCGTGCAGGACGACATCAAGCGGGTCATGGCCTACTCCACGATCAGCCAGCTCGGCTACATGATGATGGGCCTCGGCGTGCTGGGGTTCACCGCGGGCGTCTTCCATCTCATGACCCACGCCTTCTTCAAGGCGCTGCTGTTCCTGGCCGCGGGCTCCGTGATCCACGCCATGCACACCAACGATATGAAGGAGATGGGCGGGCTCGGCCGGGTCATGCCCTGGACCTACGGGACGATGCTCGTCGGGGCGCTGGCCCTGTCCGGGGTCCCGCCGTTCGCGGGGTTCTGGAGCAAGGA
>DASSGA010000014.1:0-4982 GCA_035693805.1 bacterium
TGGCCCGTGTCATCATGGAGACTGCCTCGCCGGCGGCGGAGACGTTCGCCGAAGCGGAGGCCCTCCTGCGCCGTGCGCTGACCCTCGACCCGATGAACCGTCCCGGGTTGTACGGCCAGCTCGCCCGCCTCTACGGTCGCTGGCAGCGGCCGGAGGAGGCCGCGGGTGTCTACGCGGAGGCGGTGGACCGCTACCTCGGCCGCGGGGTGCGTACGAACTCGCTGATCCATGTCTTCCTGTGGCCGGAGATCGTGACCCTCGTCATGGACGGAGCGGAGTTCGCCCTGCAGCAGGGGAATCCCACCGGCGCGGCGCAGTGGCTGGCGCGGCTCCTGGCCGACGATCCCGATCTGGCCTCGCATCCCCGGGTGCGGGCGCTGCGGGAGTCGCTGCGGTGACGGGCCGCCTCGTCATCTGCATCGCGCCCACGGAGTGGGACGGCGCCTGGCAACGCTATCACGAGATGATGCGCCGCCTCGCCGCCTCCGGCAACACCGTGCTCGTCGTGGACAGCCTGTACCGCATCATGCCCCCGCTCCCCCGATCGCGCGCCGGAGCGGTCAGGCTGGTCCGGAAGGCGTGGGAGGTCATCCGGCGGATGCGCTTCACGCCGCGGTGGGTCGAACCGCATCTGGCGGTGCTCACGCCGCCCGTGCTTCCCGGATCGCTGCACGCCGTCACCTCGCCGTTTCTCCGCGCCGCCCTGCGCCGGTTTGCCCGGACGCGGGGCCGCCCCGTGCTGTGGTGCGCATTCCCGGCGCCCGGCATCGATGCGCTGGCGCGCGCGCTCGCGCCGGTGCTGACGGTGTATGACTGCGCGAGCGCGTTCGGCGAAGATCCGGCGGTGCCGGCCGCCGTAGTGGAGGCCGAGGCTCGTCTACTGCGTCTCGCCGACCTCGTCTTCACCGACAGCCGGAACCTGTGGGAGCATCACCGCGCCGCCCACGCGCGCTGCCACTGGATCCCTACGGGCGTGGACGCGGGGCGCTTCGCGGCCGAGGACCGCAGACCCCCGCGAGGGTCCCAACCCGTGGTGGGGTATGTGGGCACGGTCCATGCCTGGCTGGATGTCGATCTCATCGAGGCGGTGGCCCGCCGGCGTCCGCTCTGGCGCTTCGTCTTCGCCGGCCCGCTCCGCGAGCGCGCCGCCCTCTCGCGCCTGCAGTCCCTGCCGAACGTGGAGCTCATCGGCGCGCAGCCGCACGACGCGCTGCCCTCGCTCCTCGCCGGCTTCGCCGTGACGTGGATCCCCTACCGGATCACCCCGTTCACGCGCTATGTCTTCCCGACGAAGATGCTGGAGTACCTCGCCGCGGGAACGCCCGTGGTCAGCACGGACCTGGCCGAGGTGCGCGCATTCGCGCCCCCCGTCCGCATCGCCCCGGACGCCGCGGGGATGGCGGCGGCGCTGGAGGCGGCCATGCAGGATCCCGACCCGGGGGCCGGGCGCGACCTGGCGATGCACTACGATTGGACCGCGCAGATGGCCGCCGTCCACCGGCATCTGGACGGCGCCCTGGCGTCCGCCGGACGATGAGGACGACCCGGCAGGCGTCCGCGCATGTGGTGCACGTCCTGGCCACGAAGCGCCATGAGGCGGGTGGTGGGGGCGAGCATCTCCTGCGGATCATCCCCGGCCTGCTGATGCACGGATTCCGCAGCACCGTCGTGGTGGGCGCCGAGGGGCCGATCGCCCGTCAGTTCCGCGACGCGCGCATCCCGGTCGTCCCTCTCGGCCCGATGGGCGTGGGAAGCCCGTGGCGTCTGCGAAGAGTCTTGAGGGCACTCCGGCCGGACCTGCTCCACCTGCACGGCAGCCGGGCGGGATTCCTTGGCGTCCTCACCGCGCCGTCAGGCGGGGCGCATCCGGTGATCTACACCGCCCACGCATTCTCGTTCCGGCGCCGTCTTCCACCGCCGCTGCCGTGGGTGCTGGCCCGGATGGAAGCCTTCATCTGCGGGCGCGCCAAGCGGGTGATCTGCCTCGCCTCCGGCGATCGCGAGGAGGCGCGGCGCCACGGCATCCCGATGCATCGAGCGGTCGTGATCCCAAACGGCGTGGATGCAAGCCGCTTCGACGCTCCCGCCGACCGCCGCGGTGAGTTCGGGTTCGCTCCCGGCGATCCGGTCGTGGGCATGGTCGCCCGTCTCGTGCCGCAGAAGGATCCGCTGACCTTCCTCGCCGTGGCCCGCCGGCTCATCGAGATGGAGTCCGGCTCGCGCTTCCTGCTCGTGGGAGACGGCCCGATGCGCGAGCACGTCGCGCGCGCCGCCCGTGCGCTTGGGCTGGACGGGCGGCTGGTGATCACCGGGTTCCGGGCGGACGTCCCCGCGCTGCTGCGGACGATGGACGTGGTCCTGCTGACCTCGCGGTGGGAGGGGCTGCCGATCGCGCTGCTCGAGGCGATGGCCGCCGGCCGGCCCGCCGTGGCCAGCCGGCTTCCGGGAACCTCCGAGATCATCGTGGACGGCGGTACGGGGTTCCTCGTCCCGCCCGGCGATGTCGAAGGGTTCGCCGGATCCGTGCAAAAGCTGCTGGGCGATCGCGCACTGCGCGAGGCCCTGGGCCGCGCGGGCCGCGAGCGGGTGGCCCGTGAGTTCTCACTGGCGAAGACGATCGAGGCGACCGCTCAGGTCTACGCCGATGCCCTTGCCGAATAGCGCACCCGTGTGTCCGGTCTGCGCCAAGGTGGATGCCGCGCTCATCGGCCCGGCCGGCCGGTACCGTCTCTACCGCTGCCGCGTCTGCGACCTGACCTTCAGCGATCCGATGCAGGCCCCCGGCAGCGAGTGGTACGATGGCGCCTACCTGATCCGCCACGTCGCCGTGGACGATCGCATCCGCGAGTACTTCCGATGGGCGCTCGACCGTCTGCCGCCGGGCTGCCGCCTGCTGGACGTGGGCTGCGGGGAGGGGACGTTCGTGGCCTACGCCCGCGGGCGCGGGTTCGACGCCTGGGGCGTGGACTTCTCCCGGACCTCCGTCGAGGCGGGCGCGCGCCGGTATGGGTTGACGACCCTGCGGGTGGGAGCGATCGAGGCCCTGCGGGCCGGCGGCTCCGGATTCCAGGCCGTCACGGCGTTCGAGGTCCTCGAGCACGTCGGGTCGCCCGTCACGCTGCTCCGGACGATGCGCGACGCGCTCCTCCCGGGCGGGGATCTCGCGCTCAGCGTGCCGAATCGCGACCGATGGCCGATCCGGGAGTTCAGCGACTATCCGCCCAACCACCTCACACGCTGGAGCGAGCGGGCGCTGCGGCGCGCCGCCGAGGAGGCGGACCTGCGCGTGGTGGCGGTCGAGCCGACCTCGCGGCTGCAATCCATCAACGCCTTGTTCGGTTACGTTCCCCGCAGCGCGCTGTACTGGGCCCTGGGACTCAGGAGCCTGGGGATCGGCCCGCGGAGCAACGCCGCGGGGCGGATGCTGGACCGCTCCGGCGTCCTGGGCCGCTTCGGGTCCGCCGCCCGCCGGGTGCGCGACGCCGTGCTGTGGCCGCCGGCGCTCCTCGCCGCACCGTTCCTCTGGCGCCGCTGTCGGGGGTATAACCTCATGTTGCACGCGCGCCGGCCCGGGTGATCCGCGCATGCGCGCGGCGACTACCTGCTAGTCCCCCGGGGCATACTCGTGGGGGAATCGGGATGCTCACCGAGGGGCGGCGCCGGCAATTGCGCGTGCTGCTCGCGGTCGTGCTGGATGCGAGCATGATCGCGGCGGCCTTTTCGTTTGCCTACCTCCTGCGGTTCTTCTGGGAAATCATCCCCGCCGCGGATGCGCCCCCCGCCGCGCCGTACTTCATCGTCCTCACTCCGCTCCTGCCGGTCTGGCTGCTCATCTTCGCGGCCTACGGCTTGTACCGCGACCAGGTCCAACCGTTCTTGGACGAGGCGTTGAAGGTCATGAGCGCCGTGTCGGTGGGGATGATGGCGCTGGTCGGAGGCTCCTTCTTCTATCGTGACTTCTCTTACTCCCGGCTGTGGATGCTGCTTGCCTGGATGATCAGCGCGGCGCTGGTGTTGGGGTCGCGCGGCACGCTGCGCCTCGCGCTGCGGATGGTCCGCGCCCGCGGCATCGATGTGCGTCGCGTGCTCGTCGTCGGCGCCGGCCCGGAGGGGGTGGCACTGGCGCGCGCGCTGCGCGAGCACCCCGAGCTAGGGCAGCAGCCGGCCGCGTTCCTCGACGAGCATGAGACGGGTGAGATCGAGGGCCTGCCGGTGGCGGGCGTGCCGGAGGACGTGCTGCAGGCGGTGCGGCGGTTCGGGGCCCAGCGCGTGATCATCGCACAGCCCTCGGAGCTGCGCGACCAGACGATGCAGGTCGCGGCGCTGTGCCAGGAAGCCGCCGTGCCGTTCGCGGTCGTACCCGACCTCTACACACTGGCCGCCACGGGCGCCGCCGTGGAAGTGGTGGGCCGCGTGCCGCTGCTCACCCTGCAGGGGAGCCCGCTGGCCGGGTGGGGCCACCGGCTGAAGGATGCCCTCGATGTCCTGGCCGCGCTCCTCGGACTGCTGCTCATCCTGCCGCTGCTGACCACGATCGCCCTGGCCATCGTCCTGGACAGCCCCGGCCCGGTCTTCTACCGGCACCGACGGATCGGCAAGGGTGGGGTACCGTTCTACGCCTGGAAGTTCCGCACGATGCACCGCGGGGCGGACGCGCAGCTGGCCGAGAACGAGGCGCTCCGCGCGCGGTTCGAGCGCACATACAAGCTGGTGGATGATCCTCGCGTCACCCGCGTGGGGCGGTGGCTGCGGCGCAGCAGCCTGGACGAGATCCCGCAGTTGCTCGACGTCCTCAAGGGGGACATGAGCCTGGTGGGCCCGCGGCCGATCGTCGAAGACGAACTGGCCCGGTATGGGCCGTGGGAGCGCCGGCTGCTCTGCGTGAAGCCGGGCCTGACCGGGCTGTGGCAGGTCCTGCGGCACCACGAGCCCGACTACACGCAGCGCGTCCGATTGGACATGTACTACATCGACCACTGGTC
>DASSGA010000015.1:0-13217 GCA_035693805.1 bacterium
GCCCGCTCGCCCGCCGCCCGCGCCGCTCCCGCGCAGCAGTTCCTCCGCGGCGGCCCCGCGCCGGCCGCGGCCCCGCGGGCGTCCGGGTGCGCCGATGAGATCACCGCCGAAGAACTGGCGGAAGAACTCGCTGAACCCGCCGCCGAACAGATCCTCCATCCCTCCGGGGGAGCCCTCGAACGTCACCGTCCAACCGTCCGGCGTCTGCCAGGTCCCCTGCCGGCCGAAGGCGCTCTGCCAGTCGACGCCGCCGCGCTGGTACACCTCGTACATCTGGTCGTACCGCGCGCGCTTCTGCGGATCGCCGAGGACCTGATAGGCCTCGTTGATCTCCTTGAACCGATCTTCGGCGCCCGTTGCTTTGTTGATGTCCGGATGGAACTGGCGCGCGAGCTTCCGGAACGTGGCGCTGATCGCCTTCTGGTCGCTGCCGCGCTCGACCCCCAGGATCTTGTAGTAGTCCTTGAACTCCATGCTACTTGGCGACACGGACGCGCGCCGGGCGCAGCATCTCGCCGTTCAGCAGATAGCCGCGCTGGATCTCCTCGACGACGGTGTCGGGGGCCGCGCCCAGGTCGCGGGCCGGGGCGACGTCGATCGCCTCATGGACGCGCGGGTCGAACGGCTTTCCCCGTGCTTCGATCGGCCGGACCCCCATGTTGCGCAGCATGTCCATGACCTGGCGGTGGGTCATGCGGATCCCTTCCAGGACCGTCCCCGGCTCCGATGCGGCGCTGTGCTCCAGCGCCCGCTCGAGATTGTCCACCACGGCAAGAACGACCGAGAGCAGCGAGGTGCGCACGCGCTGCACCGCCTCATCCCGCTGCCGGACGGCCTGCTTCTTGTAGTTCTCCAGATCCGCGGCGGCATGGAGGAACTGCTGCCAGTTACGCTCGGCTTCCGCCTTATAGCGGTCCGCCTGCGCCCGCAGCGCGGCGACGTCGTCGGTCAGCTCCGGCGCCCGCTGCTCCGGGGCCACCGCTTCGGGGCGGGACTCCTCGGCCGGCCGGTCAGAGTGCTCCTCGGTCACGGCTTCTCGTCCTTCTGCTTGTAGTCAACGTCGATGACCTCGTCAGTTGCCTTAGCCTCTCCGCCCTGGGGCGGCGCGCCCCCGGGTGATCCCCCGCCGGGGCTGCCGGCCGCAGCCTTCGCGTACATCGCCTCCGCCAGCTTGTGGCTCGCCTGCTGGAGCTCCTCGACGGCGCCAGAGATCTTCGTCGCGTCGCCCTGGGCGATCGCATCCTTCAGCGCCTTGAGCTTCGCCTCCACCTGCGCGCGCTCGTCGGCGCTGATCTTCTCCCCGACGTCTTTCAGCATGCGGTCGGTCTGGTACACGAGCGTGTCGGCGCGGTTACGGATCTCGGCTTCCTCGCGCTTGCGGCGGTCTTCCTCCGCGAACCGCTCCGCTTCCTTGACCATCTTGTCCACCTCGTCCTTGGACAGGGTAGACGTCCCCGTGATCTTGATCGACTGCTCGCGGCCGGTCGCGGTGTCCCGCGCCTTGGCATCGAGGATGCCGTTGGCGTCGATGTCGAACGTGACCTCGATCTTGGGCACCCCGCGCGGCGCCCCGGGGATGCCATCCAGGATGAAGCGCCCCAGCGTGCGGTTATCGCGGGCCATCTGCCGCTCCCCTTGCAGGACGTGGATCTCAACCTGCGTCTGGCCGTCCTGGGCGGTGGTGAAGACCTCGCTCTTGCGCGTGGGAATCGTGGTGTTCCGCGGGATGAGTGGGGTCATCACCCCGCCCAGCGTCTCCACGCCCAGCGAGAGCGGCGTCACGTCGAGCAGCACGACCTCGCGCACCGTGCCGGCGAGCACGCCCGCCTGGATCGCGGCGCCGACCGCCACGACCTCATCCGGGTGCACTTCCTTGTTGGGCTCCCGGCCGGTCAGCCGCCGCACGAGCTCCTGGATCATCGGCATGCGCGTCGCGCCGCCCACCAGAATCACCTGGTCGAGATCCTTCTCCGTCATCTTCGCGTCGGCCAGGGCCTGCTTGAACGGCCCGATGCAGCGCTCGACCAGGCCGGCCGTCATCTCCTCGAACTTCGCGCGGGTCAGGACGTAATCGAGGTGCTTCGGCCCGCTCGCGTCGGCAGTGATGAAGGGGAGGTTGATCGTCGTCTGCGTCACGGTGCTGAGCTCCACCTTGGCGCGCTCCGATGCCTCCCGCAGCCGCTGGAGGGCCTGGCGGTCCTGCCGCAGGTCGATGCCGTTCTCCCGCTTGAACTGGTCGGCGAGCCAGTTCACGACACGCTCGTCCCAGTCGTCGCCGCCGAGATGCGTGTCCCCGTTCGTCGCCTTGACCTCGAAGACGCCCTCGCCGATCTCCAGGACCGTGACGTCAAAGGTGCCGCCGCCGAGGTCGAAGACCAGGACGGTCTCGGCGCCCTTCTTGTCCAGGCCGTAGGCCAGCGCTGACGCGGTCGGCTCGTTGATGATGCGCAGCACCTTCAAGCCGGCGATCTCGCCGGCGTTCTTCGTCGCCGTGCGCTGCGCGTCGTTGAAGTAGGCCGGGACGGTGATCACGGCCTCGACGATCTTGTCGCCGAGATACGCCTCGGCGTCGGCCTTCAGCTTCTGCAGGATCATCGCGGATATCTCTTCGGGCGTGAACGCCTTGCCGGGGGCGGGGAGCCGCACCGTGGCCATCCCGTTCGCGCCTTCCTCGACGCGATAGGGGACCATCTTCCGCTCGGTCTCCACCTCCGCGACCCGGCGCCCCATGAACCGCTTGATCGAGTACACGGTGTTCTCGGGGTTCAGGATCGCCTGGCGCTTGGCCATCTGGCCGACCAGGCGCTCGCCGGTCTTCGTGAAGGCGACGACCGACGGCGTGAGGCGGCTCCCCTCCGCGTTGGGGATGACCTGCGGCTCCCCGCCGATCACCACCGCGATGACAGAGTTGGTCGTGCCCAGATCGATGCCGACAACCTTGGGCATGTCAGTTGACTCCTCTCGATCTGCGGCGGGACTTACTCGCCGACCTCGACCTTGACGGTCTTGGGCTTGGCCCGCTCGCTCTTCGGCACCCGGATCTCCAGGATGCCGTTCCTGTAGGACGCCTTCGCCTGGTCACCGTGCACGCCCGCGGGGAGCGCGATCGACCGGATGAACGCGCCGTGGCGCAGCTCGCGCCGGTAGTAGTTGCGCCGGCGATCCTCCTGCTCGGTCTTCGCCTCGCCCTTGATGGTCAGCGTGTCCTGCGTCACGGTGAGCTCGACCTGGTTGGGGTCGATACCCGGCAGCTCCGCCCGGATCACGACGTCCCCCTCGGTCTCGTAGGCCTCGATCGCGGGCTGCCAGACCACCGGCGCGAGCCGGCCCCGCTCGGGGCGATGCGTGAAGAATTCGTCGAACAGCTTATCCATCGACTCCCGCAGCGACGCGAGGTCGTCAAACGGGTCCCAGCGAATCAGACTCATCGGTCTCGCCTCCTTCGGATCGTTCGTTCAAACACCCAGCTCATCGAATTCCGCGACCCGCGGAACTCCATGCGCTCATAGACCTCCAGCAGCACCCGCACCCCGGCCAGGTTGAGCCCCAGGCCCTGTGTGAGATGCCGGATGAGGCGGACGCGCTCCAGGTCCCGATCGGAGTACAGGCGCGAGTTGTTGCGGCGGGCCGGCTGCACGAGGCCCTTTTCCTCGTAGATGCGCAGGGTGCGCGGGTGCAGGCCCGCGAGGTCGGCCGCGATACTGATCACGTAGACGGGGCGATCGTCCCGGCGCTGCTTCACGCCACCACCTCCGGCACCCTTCACGATAATCATTGACATGATGGCTGTCAAGAACCTTACCAATGGCATTGTCATGGGGGGTGGCGGGACGGCAGCGGGGCGGAATACAATGGCGGCGGGGCAGCGTTCCAGGGACGGAGGTCGGCACAGAGGCATGCGCACCGTCATTATCCTCGGCTCGGGGCCGGCGGGCCTCACCGCCGCCATCTACGCCACCCGGGCCGGGCTGCACCCGCTGGTCGCCTCCGGCGCCGAAGCCGGCGGCCAGCTCATGCTCACCACGGAGGTGGAGAACTACCCCGGCTTCGCCGATCCCGTCCTGGGTCCCGACCTTATCGCGGCGATGCGCGCCCAGGCCGAGCGGATCGGCGCCGAGTTCGTCGCCGAGGACGCCGCCGCCGTGGACCTGTCCAGCCGCCCGTTCACGGTCACGCTCCAGTCCGGGGAGCGGCACGACACGCAGGCCCTCATTGCCGCCACCGGGGCGAAGGCCAAGCTCCTCGGCCTGCCCGGCGAGCAGCGGCTGATCGGGCGCGGGGTGAGCACCTGCGCGACCTGTGACGGCTTCTTCTTCCGCAACCGCGACGTGGTCGTGGTCGGGGGCGGCGATACCGCGATGGAAGAGGCCCTCTACCTGGCGAAGCTGGCGAAGTCCGTGACGGTCGTCCACCGCCGGGATCATCTCCGCGCCAGCAAGATCATGCAGCAGCGGGCGCTGGACCATGAGAAGATCGACTTCGTCTGGAACGCGGTGGTCGCGGACATCCTCGGGGACGGCAAGGTCAGCGGCGTCACCCTGCGCGATGTGCTCAGCGGTCAGATCGCCACGCGCCCCGTGGACGGCGTGTTCGTCGCCATCGGGCACAAGCCCAACACCGACCTGTTCGCCGGGCAGCTGCGGATGGATGAGAACGGCTACATCATCCGGGTGCGGCGGTCGATGACGAGCGTCGAAGGCGTCTTCGTTGCCGGGGACGTCCACGACCACACCTACCGCCAGGCGGTGACCGCCGCGGGCTACGGCTGCGAGGCGGCGATCGACGCCGAGCGCTGGCTCACCGCACAGGGGTAAGGCCCGGGGCCCGTCAACTCACCTTCGCGCCCACCACCTGCTCGATCCGCTTCTTCAGCTCCTGCTTCGGCATGTAGCCGACGAGCCGCTCCACGAGCTGACCGCCCTTGAAGAGGCCCAGGGTCGGGATGCTCATCACGCCGTAGCGGTACGCCAGGTTGTTGTTCTCGTCCACGTCCACCTTGACGACCTTCAGGCGTCCCTCAAACTCGCCCGCCAGGTCCTCGACGATCGGCGCAATCATCCGGCACGGCCCGCACCACTCCGCCCAGAAATCGACCAGCACCGGCACGTCGCTCGCGATGACCTGCGCGTCGAAATCCATCTCACTGACCGGTATCGCCTTGCCCATTCCGATGACCTCCAGCCCCTATTGCCCGGCAGGCCCAGGAACGTCACCGGGCCCAGGGCCTCTTCCCACCGCATTATACGCTAGAAGAACAGCCGCAGGAGAAAGGTCGCCGCCGCGGCGATGGCCGCGCAGGCCGGAAAGGTCAGCACCCACGCCGTGACAATCTCCAGCCCCACCCCCCAGCGGACCGCGGAGAGACGCCGCACCGCCCCGACGCCCATGATCGCGGTGTTGATGGTATGGGTGGTGCTGACCGGAATCCCCAGCCGCGTGGCCAGCTCGATCGCCGACGCCGCGGCCGTTTCCGCGGCGAACCCCTGATACGGCTCGAGCTTGGTCAGGCGCAGGCCCATCGTGTGCACGATGCGCCAGCCCCCGATCGCCGTGCCCAGCCCCATGGTCAGCGCGCAGAGGACGATGACCCACAGCGGGATCCGGAACTCGGGGATCACGCCGCCCAGCATCAGCGCGAGCGTGAAGACGCCGATGAACTTCTGGCCGTCGTTCGTGCCGTGGCTGAAGGCCATGAACGCCGCGGAGAAGACTTGCAGCCGGCCGAAGAGCCGCCGGGCCCGGCTCAACGGCGTGCGGCGGAACAGCCACGAGATGGCGAGCATGAGGGCGAAGCCGCCCCCGAAGCCGAGCACGGTCGAGAACCCCAGGCCGATGAGGACCTTGCGCCAGCCCTCCCACTGCAGGACCTGCGGCCCTGCGGTGACGAGCCCCGCGCCGGCGAGCGCCGCGACCAGGGCGTGGCTCTCGCTGGTCGGCAGCCCGCGCATCCAGGCGAGCATGCTCCAGATCACGATGGCGAGCATCGCCGCGGCGATCGTCACGGTGTTGATGGTCTCCGGGTCCACGATCCCCTTGCCGATGGTCGCCGCCACGGCGGTGCCGGCCATCGTACCGACGATGTTCAGCGCCGTGGCCATGGCCAGGGCAAGGCCGGGCGTGAGGACCCGCGTACTGACGACCGTGGCGATAGCGTTGGGCGCGTCGGTCCAGCCGTTCACAAACTCGGCGGCGAGGACGAGCAGGAGGACGGGGATGAGCCCCGCGGGGACGACGGCCGGCATCACGCGCTCACATGTTCTTCGCGTGGATACTCTCGAGCACGTGCGCGACGTGCTCGCACTGGTCGGTCGCCTCTTCGAGGGTCTCGTAGATCTCCTTCCACTTGATGACCTCGATGGGGTTCCCGTCCATGGCGAAGAGCTTCGCGATCGCGTCCCGCTGCACGTGATCGGCCAGGTTCTCGAGCCGGTTGATCTCATGCAGGTGGCCGGTCACACGGTCGAGCCGCTTGAGGTTGGCCATCGCCTCGACGATCGCCTCGCAGGCATGCACGATGATGTGCGCGAGCTCGCGGGCCTCCGGGGTGATCTCCGCCACATGGTACACGGCGATGCGGGATGAGGATGCTTCGATCCAGTCGATGACGTCGTCGAGCTGCTTGGCCAGATCGAAGATGTCCTCTCGGTCGAGGGGCGCCACGAAGGTGCGGTTCAACCGGTCGATGATGCCGTGGGTCAGATCGTCGCCCTTGTCCTCGAGGGCCTTGATCTCCTCGGCGCGCTTCGCCACATCCTTGAAGTCGTCGAGGAAGACCTGGAGCTTCCGTGCCGCCTCGAGGATGTTCTGGGCCGACTCAGTGAACAGGGTGAAGAACACTTCTTCCCGAGGGAGCAGGCGAACCATCTCAGACCTCCGGCGACCGTGATCCCGTTCTGCCCATGTTACGCCCGCAACACCCAGCGCGCGGCCGCGGCGGCAACGACGGCCACCGCGGCAACACGCGTCAGGCAGCCCGCGCGCCGGGCGGAGACGCCGGCGCGCTCGGGACGGCGCATCGACAGACGCGTGGCCTTCTTGAAGTGTTCGACCGCCTCGCCGACCCGTCCCGTCTGTTTGTACAGCGCGCCCAGGTTCTGATGGGCGACCCAGTAGTCCGGATCGAGGGCCACGGCACGCTCGTAGGCGGCGAGGGCCTCGTCCACCATCCCTTTCTGGCGGTAGGCGTTGCCCAGGTTGCTGTAGGCGGGGGCGTAGCCGGGCTGGAGCGCAATCGCTTTCGAGAATGCGCCGATCGCCGCGTCGATCTGGCCCTGCTGCGCGAGCGCGACGCCGAGCTTGCTGTGCGCGACGCCCGAATCCGGGGCTGCGGCGACCGCATCCCGGAAGGCCTGCTCGGCGGCGGGGTGGTCGCCGGCGTCGAGATGACGCTCGCCGGCTTCGAGGAACGCTCTGGCCTCCGCTTCGCCCACGGAGTCTACTGTTTCGGCGGGGGGCAGGTGGGTCCTTGAGATCCATCAACTAGTGCCGGTGGACATGGCCGGGGCCGGCGCCCTCCGGCGCAGTCGCGGGACGTCGCGAGAACACGGCCGCGGCGGACAGCGTCGTGATCGGGACCGCCAGGATGAGCGCCACACTGCCCACGAGCGTGCGCACCAGCTCCTCGGCGACGAATTCACTGTTGAGTGTTACCCATGCCGGAGCGTCGTTGTAGATCGTGAACAGGATGAACAGGGGCAGCGAGGCGCCGGCATAGGCCAGGAACAGCGTGTTCACGAGCGAGGTGATGTGTTCCGTGCCGATGGACAGGCCCCGCCGGTACAGCTCGCGGACCGGGAAGGCCGGGTTCGCCCTGCGCAGCTCGTCCACAGCGGCGGCCTGGCTCGTCGTGATGTCGTCGAGCACCCCCAGGGCGCCGAGGATGATCCCGCCCAGCAGCAGTCCCTTGAGGTTGAGCTGCTCCAGCGGCGCAAACTGGAGGTACACGGACTCTTCGGAACCCATGCCGGTGAGTCTCGCCAGGGACACGAAGGTGATGGCGAGCGCCCAGGCGATGACCAGCGTCACGATGGTGCTGACCACCGCGACGGATGTGCGCACGGAGAATCCGTGGGCCAGGTAGATGGACGTCAACACGATGACCAGCGCGCCGACGAGACTGACACCCAGGGGATTGCTGCCGGCGACGATCGCGGGAACGACGAACTTGGCCAGGACCAGTGCCGTGATGCCGAGTCCGATGATGCTGCCCAGTCCCCGGCGGCGGCTGAACAGGATCGCCAGCGCGAAGAACAGACCTACGGCGAAACCGAGGGCTGGCAGGCGGTAGCGGTCGATGACGTAGTACGTCGTGCCGCCGGGATCCTCGCTGACCGCGATGACCACACGGTCACCTTCGGCCAGCCTGCGATCCGTTTCGGCGCCCATGTCGGTGAACTCGGCCTGAACGTCCTGACCCAGATCCGAGGTTCCCGCCACCCGGACCAAGACTTTCTGGACGAACTGTTGCTCACCGAGGCCCTCGGCGTCGCGCTCCCCGATGACCTCCACGATCCGGCCGAGGAGGAACCGATCGGGCTCGAGTAGCTGGGGTGGGGACTCGGGAGCCGCCTGCGACGGTACAGCAGGAACGAATAAGGCGGCGAGCACAGCGGCGGCGATGGCTAGCAGCCCGGGAGAGCGCAGACGCATGCA
This sequence comes from bacterium, assembly GCA_035693805.1. Classification (GTDB taxonomy): domain Bacteria; phylum Sysuimicrobiota; class Sysuimicrobiia; order Sysuimicrobiales; family Kaftiobacteriaceae; genus Kaftiobacterium. Next base: position 8,653 of record DASSGA010000015.1, read on the forward strand.
TGCTCCCTTCGCAGATCCGCGCCGTGACCCTTCTTTGCCCGTGCGCGCCGGGCAAGAGCCTACGATCCGGTTGTGAGGGTGGGAAAAAGGGGAAGCGTGTCGAGATCGTCCATCTCGAGGTCGGAGACGACGCCGTCCTGATCGAGCGCCTCGATCGCGGCGAGGGCGGCCTCGGCGTTCTGCTCGCGGGGCACGTAGGTTACGGCGCTCCGGCGATACGCGTTCAGCAGGGCCCGGGTCTGCAGGTAGAGCCCGGTGAGCTCGGCGGGGACGTCGTCCCGCCCCGCGACCTGCTCCACGGTCTCCGCTGAGTCGGAGTAGACGTGGATATGGCGCGTGCCGGTACCGCGCGCCTTCCACAGGCCGTGGAGAAGCGCGCGGTAGGCTCCCTCCGCGCGGGATTCGGCACGCACGGCGCGGCGGATCACGCGGACGGTCTGCCCGGAGGCGCGGAGCACGATGCCCGATCCGGCCCGGCCGTCGCGGTACGCCGTGCTGGTGAACACTTCCAGGGACGTCACGTTACCACGGCACCTCCAGCGCCATCGCTGCCAGAATCATTATCCCCAGCAGCAACAGTTTGAATCGAATCAGCCGGTGGTCATCGGCAAAACGACTCCACGCGGCGCCAGGCGCTGTGCGGACATGGCGCCGCGCCCGCGGCACGCTCCGGACCGGACGCGCACCGTGCAGCGCGACCGCGGGCGCGGACAGCATCCCCGGACTATTGCGCACGGCGACGGCGCGGACGCTCATGCCTGGCCTCCCGCATACCGGCGCATCAGGCCGACGACCTTGCCGATGATCTCGAACGCTTCGAAGATCGGCGCGTACTGCGGGTTCTCCGGCTTCAGGTAGGGTCGCCCGCCATCATACAACAGACGCTTGACGGTGGCCTCCTCGCCGAGCAGCGCTACGACAATCTCTCCCGCCTCGGCCGCCGGTTGGGATCGGACGATGACAAGATCGCCGGACTGGATGCCGGCATTGATCATCGAATCCCCCCGCACCGTAAGCAGGAAGCAGTTGTCGTCCTGCCAGCCGACCATCCGCCGGGGGACCGGGATCATCTCTTCCACATTCTCGTCCGCGAGCAGGGGGACGCCGGCCGACACCCGGCCGACCAGAGGCAGGTGCGCCACGTTCTCGCCATTCGGCACCATCCGCCGGTCGAGGATCTCGAGCACGCGCATTCGGTCACCGGCCCGCTTGATATAGCCCTTCCGCTCGAGCGCGGTCAGGTGCTGGTGGACGGTCGATGGCGAGCGCATGCCGAGCGCACTGCCGATTTCGCGGACGGAGGGCACGATGCCGCTGCGCCGGATCGATGTGGCGATGTGCTCCAGAACCTGTCGCTGTCTGTCGGTCAGTGGTGCGGCCATGTCGTCACCTCCGCAACCATTATATAGCGAACATATGTACGAACATCAACAAGCCCCGCCTGCCACCTGTGACCGAGACACACGAACAAATGTCCGTATTCCGGCTCGCGCTCGTGATCGCTCGCGAAAGCTAGTGTTCTCGGGGTTTCTCGGGGTCAGGCTGCGAGAATGCGCTGGAGCACGGAAGGATCAACGTTCCCACCGCTCAGCACAGCAACGGCCCGCGGGCCCGTCAACCCGGCGGATATGGCACAGGCGACGCTTGTGGCTCCGGAGGGCTCGGCGAGGACGTGGCCTTCGAGAAGCACACGCCGGACCGCGGAGGCGATCTCCTTGTCGGGGACGGGCCTGAACTCGTCGACGTATTGGGATGTCACTTCCCAGGTGAGGCGGCCGGGCGTCAGCACGCGGAGCCCGTCGGCGATGGTCTCTGCAGTCTCAAGGGCGACCGGAGCCCCGGCCTCTCGGGATCTCGCAAAGCGGGCCGCGCCTGCCGGTTCGGCCCCCACAACCCGCACCTCGGGCCGCAGCGACTTCACGGCCGCAGCCACGCCCGAGATGAGCCCTCCGCCGCTCGCCGGGACCACCACCGCCTCGAGGTCAGGGCATTGTTCCACGATCTCGAGCCCGGCGGTGCCCTGGCCGGCGATGATGAACGGGTCGTCGTAGGGGGGCACGTAGTGCAGCCCACGACGCTCGGACAACTCCCGCGCGAGAGCGATGCGCTCCTCGGAGTAGCGCCCGCGTCGGATCAGCTCGGCCCCGTACTCCGTGATCGCTTCGGCCTTCGTGGCGGCGACGGTCTCCGGGACGACCACGACGGCGCGCAGCCCCAGCGTCTTCGCCACGTAGGCCACCGCCTGCCCGTGGTTTCCTGACGACGCCGTGATGATGCCCCGCGTGCACACCTCACGGTTCGCCAGCACGTAGTTGAACGCGCCGCGGGGCTTGAACGAACCCGTGACCTGGAGGCTCTCGAGCTTCAACAGCGGGCCGCGGGGGAGGGGATGCAGCGGCGTACGCCGGACATAGGGCGCGATCCGATCGCGGGCGGCGCGGATGTCGTCGAGGGTCACGGGCCCCGCATCCAGGGGGTGTACGTGAGGCCGAGCAGCAGTCCTTCGGGGCTGAGCAGGCGGGCGACGACCTGCCCCCACGGTTCCGTCTTTGCGCCGGTCAGCAGGCGATATCCCTTCTTCGCCATCTCCGCGGCGGAGGCGGCAACGTCGTCGACTTCGAGCTCGATGACCGCCTGCGGGATGGGGATGTCATCCGGCCACCGGTCCGTTCCGAAGCACGAGCGCGCTGCGTCGGACAGCGGCCAGAGGCCGAAGTGTTTCACCCCCTGGAGCTCGTCCGTGTGGATGTAATCGTCATCACCCTCGAGCGGCATCCCAAGGTCATCCACATAGAACCGCCGGGACGCCTTCGCATCCCGGACGATGGGCGCCACGCCGGCGACGAACAGGATCTTCATCGCGACCTCCATCGCAGATCGGGCTGCCGCGCCGCACGCACCTCGTCGAGCCGCTTCACGGGCATGGCGTGCGGGGCGCTGTGCACCAGCGCCGGGTTCTCCTGCACTTCGCGGTCGATCGCGCGCATCGCCTCGATGAACTCGTCCAGGGTGCGCTTGCTTTCCGTCTCCGTGGGCTCGATCATGATCGCTTCTTCGACGATCAGCGGGAAGTAGATCGTCGGCGCGTGGAAGCCGTAGTCCAGCATGCGCTTGGCCATGTCGCGCGTGCTCACGCCGTGCTCCTTCTTCTGCCGGTTTCCCGACAGGACGAACTCGTGCTTGCAGACCCGGTCGTAGGGGAGATCGAAGCGGTCGCGCAGCCGGGCCAGGACATAGTTGGCGTTGAGCACCGCCGTCTCCGCGACCTGGCGCAGCCCCTCCGCCCCCATCGAGCGGATGTAGGCGTACGCGCGCACGAGGTTTCCGAAGTTGCCGTAGAAGGCGCGGATCTTCCCGATCGAGTGCGGCCGGTCATCGTCCAGGCGGAACCGCTCGCCGTCCTTCTCAACGACCGGCGCCGGGAGGAAGGGCACGAGGTGCGACTTCACCCCGACCGCGCCTGCTCCGGGGCCGCCGCCACCGTGAGGGGTCGTGAAGGTCTTGTGCAGGTTCATGTGCATCACGTCGAAGCCCTGGTCGCCGGGGCGCGTGATGCCGAGCACCGCGTTGAAGTTCGCCCCGTCCAGGTACATCTGCCCGCCGCGGCCGTGCACAATCTCCTCGACCTCGACGATGTGTTCTTCGAACAGCCCGAGCGTGTTGGGGTTGGTCAGCATGAGCGCCGCGACCGAGTCATCCATCGCCTCGCGCAGCGCCCGCACGTCCATGTTGCCGCGCCGGTCGGACTTCACGGTGATGACCTGGTAGCCGGCCATGGAGGCCGTGGCGGGGTTCGTGCCGTGGGCGGAATCCGGGACGATGACCTTGGTGCGCCGTTCCCGGCGCGATTCGAAGTAGGCCCGCACCATCAGGATGCCGGTCAGCTCGCCGTGCGCCCCGGCCGCGGGCTGGAAGGTGACGCGGTCCGTCCCGCTGATCTCGGCCAGCGCCCGCTCGAGCTCCCAGATCAGTTCCAGGGCACCCTGCGCGTCTTCCGGCGCCGTGTAGGGGTGGAGCCGGCTGAAACCCGGAAGACGCGCGACATCCTCGTGGATCTTCGGATTGTACTTCATGGTGCACGAGCCGAGGGGGTAGAACCCTTCGTCGATGCTGAAGTTCCGGTGCGAGAGGCGCGTGTAATGGCGGACGACGTCGAGCTCGCTCACCTCAGGAAGGGCGGGCGGCTCCTCGCGGATCTGGTCCGCGGGGAGCAGGCGGCCCAGCGGCCTCACGGGGACGTCGGGATCGGGGTAGGAGGCGCCGATGCGGCCCGGCGCGCTCAGCTCGTGGATGACCGGGAAATCCTTCGCGCTCATCGGATCCCCTCCAACGCTGCGACCAGCCGGTCGATCTCCACACGCGTGCGCTGCTCCGTGACGCACAGCAGCCAGCCGTCCTTCAGGTCGGGATAGAAGCGGCCGAGCGGCAGGCCGCCTACGATGTCCTGCCGGCGCAGGCGGCGGTTGACTTCCTCGGGAGCCACCGGTGTGTGCACCACGAACTCGTGGAAGGTCGGCCCGCTGAACGCGATCCGGTAGCCCTTCAGGCTCGCGATGACATCCTTC
>DASSGA010000016.1:0-4777 GCA_035693805.1 bacterium
CAGGATGTAACAAGCGCCCGCAGCGCCGCCTATTACCTTGGTCTGCTGGGGCTGGCTGAGATTCTCTCCCGCCGGGCCATGGTCTTCGCGCAGGGGATTGGGCCGCTGCGGCGGACTTGGGTGCGGCGGCTCGCCGCGCTCGTGCTCAACCGCGCGCATCTCATCACCGTGCGCGACGAGGACTCCCTGCGGACGCTGCGCGAGCTGGGCGTGCGGCGCACCGCGCATCTCGTCGCCGATCCAGTCTTCGCCCTCGAGGCCGCGCCGGAGGATCACGTGCGGGAGCTGGTCGGCGCACGCGGCCATGGTCCCCGGATCGGACTGGCCGTGCGCCCGTGGCGTGGCGACGGATATGCGGCGGTCGTGGTCGAGGCACTACAGGCGGTGCGTGCCGCCATCGCCGCGACCGTCATCGTCTTCGCCTTTCATCCGGAGCGCGATCTGCCCCTGGCGCGGTCCACCGCCGAAGCGCTGGCGGCGCAGGTCGTCAGCGATCTCCCCCCGCGCGAGATGATGGCCGCGATCGGGACCATGGACATCCTCGTCGGCGCGCGCCTGCATGCGCTCATCTGCGCAGTGGTCACCGGGGTGCCGCCGGTCGGCCTCTCCTACGATCCCAAGGTGGATGCGCTGTTCCGGCGCATCGGGGTGGGACACCTCCTGCCGCTGGCCGGCCTCCAGGCCGCCCAGCTGCAACAGGCCGTGCTCGCCGCCTGGCAGAACCGCGAGGAGACACGGTCGCGCCTCCTGCAGCTGCACGGGTCGCTGCGCGAAGAAGCGCTGCGCGCGGCGGATCTCGCCGAGGCGCTGCTGTCCACAGCGGCCGGATAGCGGGTATGTCAAGGGCAGGAATTCGTCCTGAGGCCACGGAATAGGGTGGCGCCAATGGAAGGACCCACAGTCCCAGCAGCGCACGTACCTCGGCATATGCCGGAGGTGCTCAAGGTCTCCGCCGACTCCAAACCCAAGGCGGTAGCCGGTGCGCTGGCCGCCGTCCTCCGCGAGAAGGGCATGGTCGAGCTCCAGGCCGTCGGCGCCGGCGCCGTCAATCAGGCCGTGAAGGCCATCGCCATCACGCGCGGCTTCGTCGCCCCGAACGGGATCGACCTGGTTGCGATCCCCGCGTTCACGAAGGTGATCATCGAAGGCGAGGAACGCACCGCCATCAAGTTCCTCGTCGAAGCCCGCTGAGTGCCTGCGTTCCCCCGTCCCGTCCTCGTTTCGATTCGTGGTAACGTGGAGAGCGGCGATGGATAGCGTGTCCGGCGAGCTCAAGGTGTTCTGCGGCACGTCGAACCGGTCGCTCGGCGAGGAGATCGCGAGCTACCTGAGCATTGAGTTGGGCCGGGTGAACATCACGCGCTTCGCCGACGGAGAGATCTACGTCCGCTTCGAGGAGAACGCCCGGGGCGTGGACGCCTTCGTCATCCAGCCGGTCAGCCACCCCGTGAACGAGCACCTCATGGAGTTGCTCATCATGCTCGACGCGCTGCGCCGCGCCTCCGCCGGCCGGATCACGGCGGTCGTGCCGTATTACGGCTACGCGCGGAAAGACAAGAAGGACGCGCCGCGCGAGCCGATCACGGGCCGCCTCGTGGCCGATCTCCTCACGACCTCGGGGGCGAACCGGGTGCTCACCGTCGACCTCCACGCCGGGCAGATCGAGGGCTTCTTCAACATCCCCGTGGACCATCTGCGCGCCATGCCGCTGTTCGCGGACTACCTCCGGGAGAAGGACCTGGGCAGCGCGGTCGTCGTCGCGGCCGATGACGGCGCGGTGAAGCGGAGCAAGCAGCTCGCCGACCGGCTCGACCTGCCGCTGGCCATCATCTTCCAGCGGCGCGTCGGGAAGGACGTCAAAGAACCGGTGCAGATTGTCGGCGACGTGGAGGGCCGCATCCCGATCATGATCGAGGACGTCATCGACACCGCGGGCACCCTGTTCGGCGCCGTGGACGTCTTGGTGGGGAAAGGGGCGCGCCCCGAAGTGTACATCTGCGCCACGCACGCCGTCCTTGCGTCGCCCGCGGTGCAACGCCTGAGCCGGGATGAGATCCGCGAGGTCATCGTCACCAACACCGTCCCGATCCCCCCGGAGAACCGGGTGCCGAAGCTCACCGTGCTGTCGGCCGCGCCGCTGCTGGCCGAGGCGATCCGCCGCATCCACCTCAACCAGTCCGTGAGCATCCTGTTTACATGACGATCCGCACCCGCTACGCGCCGAGCCCGACCGGGTACCTGCACATCGGCGGCGCGTGGATGGCCTTCTTCAACTGGCTGTTCGCGCGGAGCCATGCCGGCACGTTCGTACTCCGCGTGGAAGACACCGATCGAACACGGTCCACCGAGGAGTACGAACGCGCCATCCTTGAGGACTTTCGTTGGCTTGGTATCACCTGGGAGGAAGGCCCCGACGTCGGCGGCGATTACGGTCCCTACCGGCAGACCGAGCGGCTGGCGCGCTACCGGGCGTCCGCGGACGAGCTCCTGACTCGCGGGGCGGCGTATCGTTGCTTCTGTACGCCGCAGGAGCTCGAGGCCGAGCGCCTCCGCGCCCAGGCGGAGAAGCGGCCCTACCGGTACTCCGGCCGCTGCCGTCACCTCACGGCCGACCAGCGTGCGGCGTTCGAGCGGGAGGGGCGCCGTCCGACGATCCGGCTGCGCCTGCACGACCACGGCGAAACGATCATCGTGAACGACCTGGTGCGGGGGCGGGTCGAGTTCGACCCCGAGCACCTGGACGACTACATCATCGTACGCTCCGACGGCAGCCCACTGTACAACTTCGCCAACGTCGTCGATGATCATGCGATGGCGATCACGCACGTCATCCGTGGGATCGAACACCTCAGTAACACCCCCAAGCAGTGGGTGATGTACCGGGCCCTCGGCTGGACGCCGCCTGAGGTCGCACACCTTTCGAACATCCTCGGCACGGACAAGAAGAAGCTCAGCAAGCGGACCGGGGACACGGCGGTGCGGGATTACCGGCGCGAAGGGTTCCTGCCGGAGGCGTTGCTGAACTTCTTCGCGTTGATGGCTTGGTACCCCGAGGAGAACCGCGAGATCTACTCGGTGCCGGAGCTCGTGGTCCGCTTCCGCATCGAAGACCTGGGCAAGGCTTCGCCGGTGTTCGACATGGACAAGCTGACCTGGATGAACGGCGTCTACATGCGCACCCTGCTCGAGCGCGATCCCGGTCGCGTGGTGGAGGTCTGCCTGCCGGCGCTGCGCGAGGCCGGATTGCTCGACGGCACGCCCACCGATGCGCAGCGCACGTACATCCGGCGCGTCATCGACGTGTTGGGCGAGCGGCTCAAGGTGGGGCGCGACATCGTTGTCAACGGGGACTTCTTCTTCAAGGAGAGCGTCGAGTATGAGCCTGAGGCGGCCCGCCGCTACCTGAGCGAGCCGGGCATGGCCGAGGTTCTGTCCGCGCTGCGGGAGCGGGTGGCCGGCGCAGGCGCGCTCGATCCCGCCGGAGCGGAATCCCTGGTGCGCACGCTCGCCGAGGAGCGGGGGCTCCAGGCGCGCGAGATCGTGCATCCCACCCGCGTCGCGCTCACAGGCAAGACCGCCGGTCCGGGTCTCTTCGAGCTCATGGCGCTGCTCGGCAGGGATCAGGTGACCCGCCGGCTGGCTGCGGCGGTGGACTACATTCACCGCACCGCCGGCTCCTGACGGCGCCGCCCACGACTCCCGTCACCCCCTGGAAGTCGCCCCTCAGATCGGATCTGCTGCCTGTTGGCCTGCGGATGCGGACGCGGCCGTACGGAGTGCCTACCCTCTGAGCCAGACCCGCCGCGCCGCGCGCGGGCGCACAGCTGGCGGGATCCTCGAAGGGGGTAGGCGAGATGATCACAGAGAAGAAGATCGTGTTTGTGTTGCTCGTGGTGACGGTGTTGGCCGTCAACCTCTTCGCGCCTGCCACAGTGAGATCGTTACCTGAACCACTGTCGGCAGCCATCGTTTCCCTCGGTGTGGCGCCGCTTGCGGTCACCCGGGCTCACGCGGCGAACGGCCACGCAACGAGATCCGGCTGGATCACCACGGCATATAGAGACCCCTACTACGACATGATGAGAATCCTCGCCGGCGCGGCCGCTGGGCTGTTTCTGGCGCGGGCCTTCTCCGAGGCAGCGATCGAACGTGCCTACGAGGCGGCCCGTGATCTCGCCAGAAGCATCAGAGAGAAGGGAAGGGACCGATGAGTGTACGGTGGTTCGTGCCCATCGTGCTCGGGCTCATCATCGGAGCCGTGGTACTCAACCGGGCTCTCCCCGATTCCCCGGGGGTTCTCCCCATGGCGGCCGTCGTGTTCATCGTGACACTGCTCCTCATCTGGGATCGTGCCCGACGCGAGAGGCGCGGTAATTCAACGCCGTAGATCGCTTTAGAATAGCCAGGCCCTGCGCGCGTGTCCGTGCAGGGCCTTCTTCCGTGTGAGAGGGGGGCATGTTGAGCCGCGCGACGATGGCCCCTGTGCACTCGCCGGGGGCGTGGGCCCCGCATGCGGCCGGCGGCGGCTGCAGGAGTGGGCGGATGACGGCTGGAGCTACTTCAACAACGACGCGCAGGGCGCGGCGATCGGGGATGCGAGTATCCTGCGTGAACTGCTATAATGAGCCATGGTTTTCCGCTGGGGGATCGTCTAGTGGTAGGACGACGGGCTCTGGACCCGTTAGCGGGGGTTCGAATCCTCCTCCCCCAGCCAACAATTTTGCTGTAGGCTTCGCGTTCAGCTGGCCCCATCGTCTAGAGGCCCAGGACACGGCCC
>DASSGA010000017.1:0-29259 GCA_035693805.1 bacterium
CTCTGCATCTTCATCGCCTCGAGGATGACGAGCACCTGTCCCGGCTCGACCCGGTCGCCCGGGGCCGCTTCCGCCGCGATCACCAGCCCGGGCATCGGAGCGATGACCTCGCGGGCCTCCCCGGCGCGTGCGGCGTGGCCCCGGCGCGCGATCGGCAGGCGGGGTTCCACACGGAGCCGGTACTGCTCGGCGCCGATCCCGACGAGGCGTTCCTCGCCGGCGGTGCGGATGACCACCGGCAGAACGCTCGGTCCGAGCCGCAGGGCGAAGTGCGTCGAGCCTAGTCGCGGCTCGAGGGACACCGGATATGCCGAGCCGCCGATCACCGCGCGGAGATGGTCGCCATCCGGTTCCACCGCCACGATGTGCGTGCGGCCTCCGCGGCTCACGACGAACTCAGCCATCGCGCAGCCCCTCCTGCCGGGCCGTCTCGATCCACCGGCGCGGTGAGGTCGCCGCCGGGGAGCCGGCGCGCAGCGGGCGCGGCGCCTGCGCGTCGAGGTAGGCGGACACCGCGGCGGCGATGATCGCCTCGCGCTCGTGGCGCCCCGGCGTCTGCGACGCTTCCCAGCGGGTGACGAACGCGGTGGTGTGCGCTGCGGCGGCGAACTCGGCATCGCCGAGCGCCCACAGATGGAACGGGATCGTCGTGGCGACGCCTGCCACCGCCATCTCCTCGAGGGCCCGGCGCATCCGCGCGAGGGCGACCTCGCGCGACGGCCCCCAGGCGATGACCTTGGCCAGCAGCGGGTCGTAGTGGCGGGTCACCTCGAGCCCCGGCACGATCGCGCTGTCCACGCGGATGCCGGGGCCGCCGGGCTCGATGACGTCCTCGATCCGGCCGACCGAGGGCAGGAATCCCGCGTGCGGATCCTCCGCGCTGATCCGGCACTCGAGGGCGTGGCCGCGGGGCACCGGAGCGTCGCGCACGCTCATCGTACCGCCGCGGGCGATCCGCAGTTGTTCGGTCACGAGGTCGATCCCGGTGACGAGCTCGGTCACCGGGTGCTCCACCTGCAGCCGCGCGTTCACTTCGAGGAAGTAGAACTCCCGGGCCTTGACGAGGAACTCGACCGTCCCGGCGCTGACGTAGCCGATCGCCTGTGCGCCCGCGACCGCGGCCTCGAGCATCCGGTCGCGAAGGCCGGCATCGAGTCCCGGCGCCGGGGTCTCTTCGATCAGCTTTTGGTGGCGCCGCTGCACGGAGCAGTCGCGCTCCCCCAGGGCCACCACGCGCCCGGTCCGCTCGGCCAGGATCTGGACTTCGATGTGCCTGGCATCCGGCAGCCATCGCTCGAGGTAGATGCGGTCGTCACCGAAGGCCGCCTGGGCCTCGCCGCGCGCGATGCGGGCCGCCTCGGGCAGATCCGCCTCCTCGCGGACGAGGTGGATGCCCTTTCCCCCGCCGCCGCCCACGGCCTTGATGAGGAGCGGCACGCCGATCGTCGCCGCCGCGTCGGCCAGGGCCGTGTCGCTGATCGCGCCGGTTCCCGGCAGCACCGGGACTCCCGCGGCGGCGACGCGGTCCCGCGTGCGCGCCTTGTCGCCGCAGACCGCCAGCACGTCGGAGGGCGGCCCCACAAAGGTCAGCCCCGCCCGCTCGCAGGCGCGGGCGAACGCCGGGTTCTCGGCCAGGAAGCCGTAGCCGGGATGCACGGCCGAGGCTCCCGCCGCCCGCGCGATGTCGATCAGCGCGTCGATGTTCAGGTAGCTCTCGGCCGGGGAGTTTCCGGGGAGGGGGTAGGCCTCATCGGCCATCGCGACGTGGCCGGCGGCTCGGTCGGCGGGAGAGAAGACGGCCACGGCGGGCAGCCCCAGGTCGCGGCAGGCGCGGATGACCCGCACCGCGATCTCACCCCGGTTGGCGACCAGCACGGAGTCGGGGCGGTGGCTAGAGCTCGTCCTCGTCCTCTTCCTCCTCGCGCTTCAGCCCGGGCCGGTGCACGAGGACGTAGCGGGAGATCTGGAAGCTGCAGGCTTCCCAGAAGCGCAGACCGCGGACGTTGCCCGTGGTCACGGAGGCGTGGATGTCATGGGCGCCTTGGCTCTGCAGGAAGTCGAGCACAGCCTCGGCCATCCGGCGGCCGAAGCCTTCGCGCCGGTATTCGGGGTAGACGAAGAACTCGGCGATGGTGCCCTGCATGCGCTGGCTGCCGGCCGCCTGCGGGGTGATGATCGCGACCGCGAACCCGATCGGGCGCTGCTCATCCAGGGCCCACCAGATGTGGCGGCTCTTGCCCTGCTCGCTGAAGATGTGGCGGATGTAGGTGTCCAGCCACTCTTCCGGCGGCGGCTCGCCGGCGATCTCCTCCCGGTAGCGCCGCAGCCAGTCGCGGAACTTCCGGTCGTCGGGGGAAACATACTCCAGCTTCAGCGCCGTCACGCGCTCTTGCATGTGGGCCACCGTGGGGAAGTCTGCGTAGAAGTGTTCTCCTCCCCGCCCCGCCGACTCCTCTTCATCGCCTACAGCGGGATGTTGCCGTGCTTCTTTCTCGGCACGGACTGCCGCTTCGACGCGAGCACGCCGAGCGCGGAGATGAGACGCGGCCGCGTCTCGCGCGGCTCGATGACGTCGTCGATGTACCCGCGCGTGGCGGCGACGTACGGGTTCGCGAACTGCGCGCGGTACTCGGCGACCAGCTGCGCCCGCAGCGCGCCGGGATCGCTCGCCTCGGCCAGCTCCTTGCGGAAGATGATCTCGATCGCTCCCTCCGGCCCCATCACCGCGATCTCCGCGGTGGGCCAGGCGAGGTTGAGATCCCCGCGGATGTGCCGGCTCGACATGACGTCGTAGGCGCCCCCGTACGCCTTGCGCGTGACGACGGTGAGCTTCGGCACCGTCGCCTCGCAGTAAGCGTACAGCAGCTTCGCCCCGGAGCGGATGATGCCGCCGTGTTCCTGTCCCACGCCGGGCAGGAAGCCCGGCACGTCCACGAAGGTCACCAGCGGGATGTTGAACGCGTCGCAGAAACGGACGAAGCGCGCGCCCTTCGTCGACGAGGCGATGTCCAGCACGCCGGCCAGGACCTGGGGCTGCTGCGCCACGATCCCCACGGGGTGCCCGTCCAGGCGGGCGAATCCCGTGATGATGTTCTGTGCGAAGCGCCCGTGCACGTCGAGGAAGGAGCCGGCGTCGACGATGCGGCGGATCACCTCGGCCATGTCGTACGGCTTCGCCGGATCGCCGGGGACGAGCGTGTTCAGGCCGTCGTCCATGCGCGCAGGGTCATCCTCCGCCGGCGCGCGGGGGGGGTCCTCGAGGTTGTTCTGCGGGAGGTACCCGAGCAGGCGGCGGATCAACTGCAGGCAGTCGGCGTCGTCCTCGGCGACGAAATGCGCTACCCCACTCTTGCTGGCGTGGACCTCGGCGCCGCCCAGGTCCTCGAGCCCAACCTCCTCGCGCGTCACGGTCCGCACGACCTGCGGGCCGGTTACGAACATGTAGCTCGAGCCGCGCACCATGACGGTGAAGTCGGTGATCGCCGGGGAGTACACGGCGCCGCCGGCGCACGGTCCCATGATCGCGGAGATCTGGGGGATGACGCCGCTGGCCATCGTGTTCCGGTAGAAGATTTCGGCGTAGCCGCCCAGGCTCGCCACGCCTTCCTGGATGCGCGCCCCTCCGGAGTCGTTCAGCCCGATCACCGGCGCGCCCGTGCGCATCGCCAGGTCCATCACCTTGCAGATCTTCGCCGCGTGCGCCTCGCCGAGCGACCCGCCGAGCACCGTGAAGTCCTGCGAGAAGAGGTACACCGTGCGGTCGTGGATCGTCCCGTAGCCGGTGACCACGCCGTCTGCGGGAGCCTCCATCCGCTCCATCCCGAAGTGGCGCGCCTGGTGTGCGGCGAACATGTCCAGCTCCACGAACGAGCCGGGATCGAGCAGGAGGTCGAGGCGCTCGCGGGCGGTGAGCTTCCCGGCGTCGTGCTGGCGCTGGATCCGCTCCCGACCTCCGAGCGCGCGGATGCGGTCCTTACGGGCCCGGAGATCGGCGATGCGGTCGTCACCCATGAGGGCGGGCTAGCCCTGGACGGACCTCGCGCTCATGGGGCGGATGGTGATGATCCCGTGCTTGAAGACCAACTCGCGGCCCCCGTCCGTCTCGACCAGCAGGCTGTACGTGCCAAAGTCCTTCAGGACGCCGCCGAGGATCTCGTACCCGTCGCGGCAGCGGATGTGCACCGGAATCCCGGTGGTGACAAGATGGCGGAAGAAGTCGTCCTCCATCGAACTCTTCGGCGTAAAGCGGTTCATCGGCTGAGCCACCTCAGCACCTCCCTGTCGCTCCGGCCTGATCTGCTGCAGCGCCCCGCCGTCGTCCGCCCATCCGTTGTCGGGGGGCGGCGCCTCCACCCCCGGCTCGACCGTCCGGGTCTCCGCGGGCGCGGGCCATGGCTCCTCGACGGCGTCGGCCGCCGTCCCGCGCTCCGGCGTGGCCTCCTCGCCCGGCGGTCGCGCAGGGCGCGGCATCTGGCGTTGCGGCTCGCGCAGCCTGCGGTAGTGCGCTTCCATCGACTCGAGCTCTTCCCGCCGATCTCGCATCATCCACCCCCGACGCTGCAGCGGCGATCCGCGCTTGCTCACGGCGTCCAGCGTGCCGGCGATGACCGCCTCGGCCTCGCTCCCCTCCACCAGGGCCGACCCGACGTACCGGTCAGAGGCCGCGGTGCCTGCGACGGTGAGCGCGACGACCATCGCCTTACCGGCCGCCAGGGCCACGGCGGCGATCGACTCCACCGTGACCCGGCGATCTTCCGCCTCGAACATGGACTTCAGCGCGTCAAGCGTGGCCTGCGCCGCGGTGCGCAGCCGGCTGACGGGGTCGGTGAGACCCCGTGCGCGGCCGACAAGCGCGGCCACGGTGCCTTCGTCCGACCGCAGCTCGACGGTGACGCGCGTCTCGGAGACCGTGATGATCTCCTCGACCCGCTGCATGTACCAGCGGGGTCGCCCCGGGCGCTCCTGGCGCATCCGCGCCACACGGATCCGCCATCCGTCCACGGCCAGGGAGTACCGGGACATCAACGCGGCGGCGACCACCTGCCGAATCTTCCCCTCGTCGCCCTCCGCGGATGCGGTCACATAGATCCGATCGATCTCCCCCGCATCCGTGGCCACGACGCGCGCCGCGTCCACGCCCTCCAACCCTTCCAGCAGCGCCTCGAGATCCTCGGCGAAGACTTCGCTCGGCACACCAACCGATCCGACTCGTGTTGGTTGGGGGATTCCCCCGCGCGCGGGGTCTTTCCTGCGGTACGGAGCGGTCAGAACCGCGGGGGAGTTCTCGGCCGGACGAGCGGCTCGGCGATGATGACGCCTTCGCCCCCCATCGCCTCACGCTGCTGGCCGTCGATCAAGATCTGTACCCGCGGCGCCTGCGGGAATTGCGTGGCGGTGTAGACGATCTGCCACATCCGCCCGAGCATGCTGGCGCTGCCGCCGCCGGATTCCACCTCGCTCGAGAAGTCCGCCCGAACGACGCCGCCCGCGATGCGCACGCCGCGCAGGTGGGTCCCCGCGGGGATCTGGCTCACCAGCCCCTGCGCCTGTTCCGCCTCCGTGGGTCCCTCGAGGAGCACGGCCAGGGCGGATCTGACCAGCGCGGAGATGTCACCCCCCGCCACCGTCCGCGCCGTTTCCGCCAGGACGATCGCGTTCCCGTCGGCGCGCGTGAAGAACACGGCGACCTCCACCGCCTCCGGCCGGGGCCGGCAGCCGGCGGCCAGAACGAGCACGAGAAGCAGCACGGTGCGTCGCAGCATCACGGTCCGAGGAGCGAGATGAATTCCGCCTCGCTCAGGGTCCTGACCTTGAGCTTCTTGGCCTTCTCCAGCTTGGAGCCCGGGTCCTGACCCGCCACCACGAAGTGGGTCTTCCGCGAGACGCCGCTCCCCACGCTCCCCCCCCGGTCGCGGACGAGCTGCTCGGCCTGCGAGCGCGTGAAACGGGACAGCGTGCCGGTGATGACGACCTGCTTGCCGGCCAGCGGACCCGCCGGGGGCCTCGCGGGAACGGCAGGCCGCACCCCCAGGGCGAGGAGCTCGCGCACCAGACGGGCGTTCTGGCTCTGGCGGAAGAACAGCGCCACACTCTCGGCGATGGTCGGCCCGATGCCCTGAACGTCACGGATCTCTTCGAAGTCCGCGGCCATCAGCGCCTCGACCCTGCCGAAGTGGGCGGCGAGGAGCTCGGCCACGTGCGCCCCGACGTGGCGGATCCCCAGAGCGTAGACCAGGCGCGCCAGGGTGGTGCGCTTGCTCTGGGCGATGGAGTCGAGGACGTTCTGGGCGGACTTCTCCGCCATCCGCTCCAGATCGACCAGCGGCTCCCTCCGCAGCCGGTACAGGTCGGCTGGATCCTTGATCAGCGAGCGGTCCAGCAGCTGCATGAGGAGTTTGGGACCCACCCGATCGATATTCATCGCGCCGCGCGAGCAGAAGTGGATGAGGCGGCCGAGGACCTGCGCGGGACAGGACGCGTTGATACAGCGCGTGACGGCCTCGCCCTCGGGCCGAACGACCTTCGTGCCGCAGGCCGGACAGGTGGCCGGCATCGTGAAGGTGCGCTCCCCGCCCGTGCGATGCTCCGTGAGGACCCGAACGACCTCGGGGATCACTTCACCCGCGCGCTGCACGACGACGGCGTCGCCGATGCGCACGTCCTTGCGGCGCACCTCATCCTCATTGTGGAGCGTGGCGCTCGTGACCGTGACGCCCGAGACCCGCACCGGCTCCAGCTCGGCGACCGGGGTGAGCGCGCCCGTGCGGCCGACGTAGACCCTGATGTCCTTCACCTGCGTGACGGCCTGCTCGGCCGGGAACTTGTACGCGATCGCCCACCGCGGGGCCTGGCTGGTGCTGCCCAGCTCCGCCTGCTGGCGGACGTCGTTCACCTTCACGACCACGCCGTCGGTCTCGTAGGGAAGTCCTGCACGTCGCTCGACCCATTCCCTCACGTAGGTGAGAACCTCATCGAGCGACGTGCAGAGTCTCGCGTGCGGGTTGGTCTTGAACCCCCGCTCTCGCAGCCAGCGCAGCGCGGCCTCATGCGTGCCCAGCTCGAGCCCTTCGACCGCCCCCACCCCGTAGACGAAGAGATCCAGCGGCCGCGCAGCGGTGACGCGGGAATCGAGCTGCCGCAGCGAGCCGCTCGCGGCGTTGCGGGGGTTGGCGAAGAGCGGCTGCGCCTGGGCGTCCCGCTCCGCGTTGATCGCGCGGAACGCGTCGACCGAGAGGTGCACCTCGCCCCGCACCTCGAGGAGGGACGGGCGATGCGAACCGGTCAGTCGCCGCGGGATGCTCTTGATCGTGCGCAGGTTGGGGGTGACATCCTCGCCCTGGACGCCGTCCCCGCGGGTCGCGCCGCGCGTGAACCGGCCGTTCTCGTACGTCAGGTTCACCGCCGCCCCGTCGATCTTGAGTTCGCAGACGTACACAATCGTCTGGGCCCCCAGCGCCCCCTGCACGCGCCTGGCCCATGCCCGCAGGTCGTCCTCGTCGAAGGCGTTGGCGAGACTGAGCATCGGCTGGCGGTGCCGCACCGCGGCGAAGACCTGCGCGGGCGGAGCGCCCACGCGCTGGGTGGGCGAATCGGGGGTGATGTACTCCGGGAACCGCTCCTCAAGGTCCCGGAGCTC
Source organism: bacterium (assembly GCA_035693805.1). Classification (GTDB taxonomy): domain Bacteria; phylum Sysuimicrobiota; class Sysuimicrobiia; order Sysuimicrobiales; family Kaftiobacteriaceae; genus Kaftiobacterium. Next base: position 7,637 of record DASSGA010000017.1, read on the forward strand.
TCCGACGAGTCGATCGTATTCCGCGTCCGAGACCTCGGGATCGTCGAGGGCGTAGTACCGGTAGTTGTGGTGCTCGATGATCTGGCGCAGCGCGCCGATGCGGCGCCGGGCGGCCGCCTGACTCAGCACACCTCGATCGGAGGGCTGCTTCGCGGAACGCGCACGAGCCATCTCCTCTTTACTATAGCGCGTCCTCCCGGGTCAGCCCCCCGCCATCGCGGGGATGATCGCCACCTCCGCCTCCGGCCCAACCGGCGTGCGGAGCCCCTGGAGGAAGCGCACGTCTTCATCGTCCACGAAGATGTTCACGAAGGCGTGGACGTTCCCGTCCCCGTCCACGATGCGCGATTTGATGCCGGGGAACTGCCGCTCCAGATCCTCGACGAGCTCCACCAGCGTACTCCCGTCGGCCCGCACGGTACGCTGGTCCGCCGTGAGCTTGCGCAGGGGTGTTGGGATGCGGATCGTGGCCATGGTTCTCCTCCCTACCCGACGAGTTCCAGGACGGCGCGCTCGAACTCCCGCAGCGCCGGCTTGATCGTAATGGGCGGCGTGAGCCGGGTCTCCACCGCCTCCAGCGTCTTGAGCCCGATGCCCGTGACGTACGCGACCACGACGTCCTCCGCGGCGAACGCGCCCTGCCCGGCGAGGGCGCGCAAGACGCCGATCGTCACCCCGCCCGCGGTCTCCGTGAAGATGCCCTCCGTCTCCGCCAGCAACCGGATCCCGTCCACGATCTCCTCATCGGTGACGGCGAGCACGCGGCCGCCCGTATCTCGGGCGAGGCGCAGGACGTAGCGGCCGTCGGCGGGGGTACCGATGGCCAGCGAGCGGGCGATCGTGTTGGGCTTGACCGGATGGATCTCCTCGCGCCCCTCCGCGAACGCTGAAGCCACCGGCGCGCAGCCCGCGGCCTGGGCGCCGTGCACGTGCGTGCGCAGGTCCGGGATGACCCCGGTCCGGTGCAGTTCCGCCAGGCCCTTGTGGATCTTCACGAGCAGGCTGCCGCTCGCGACCGGGACGACGACGTGATCGGGGGCGCGCCAGCCCAACTGCTCCGCCACCTCGAAGCCGAGCGTCTTGCCGCCCTCGGAGTAGTACGGGCGAAGGTTCACGTTGACGAATGCCCAGCGGTGCTCCTCGGCGATCTCGGCGCAGAGCCGGTTCACCTCGTCGTAATTCCCCTCCACCTCGACGATGGTGGGGCCGTAGGCGGCCGTGGCCACGACCTTGCCGCGCTCCAGGCCCTTGGGGATGAAGACGCAGGCCCGCAGTCCCGCGCGCGCGGCGTGCGCGGCCACGGCGTTCGCCAGATTCCCGGTGGAGGCGCAGGCCACGACCTCAAAGCCAAAGCGCCGCGCGGCCGCGATGGCGACGCCGACGACACGGTCCTTGAAGGACCACGTCGGGTTGACGCTGTCGTTCTTGATGTACAGCTGCCGCAGGCCGAGCGCCCGCCCCAGACGCTGCGCGTGGATGAGGGGTGACCAGCCCGGCTGCAGGTCGATCTCGGCGATGCGGTCCACCGGCAGGAGCGGCTCGTAGCGCCAGATGGACTGCGGGCCGGAGGCGAAGACGCTGCGCAGCGGCTGCGCGGCCAGGGCCTCGTAATCGTAGACGACCTCCAGCGGTCCGAAACACCGCTCGCAGGCGTAGATGGGACCCGCGGGATAGAGCGTCCCGCATTCCCGGCATCGCAGCGTCGTCGCAGTCATCTCGTCCACCGTCCGCGGGGCTTACGGCGTCGTGACCACCGCGCCCGATTCGTCAACGCCCAGCACCGTCGAGACCGCCCGGTGCCCGTGGCGCCCAAACGCTTCCACCATGGCCCGGCCCACGCCGTCCGCCCGACTCGCCGGAGCGACCGCCGCGATCGTGGGCCCTGAACCCGACAGGACCGCGCCGTAGGCGCCGGCCTCACGTGCGGCCGCCAAGACGTCCTCCATGCCCGGCACCAGATGCCGCCGGTACGGCTGGTGCAGCGCATCGTCGAGCGCGCCGGCCAGCAGCTCCGTCTTGCCCGTCGTCATCGCCGCGACGAGGCGGGCGGTGCGCCCGAGATTGGCCACCGCGTCAGCGAGGGGGACGCGCTCGGGCAGCGCGGCCCGTGCCTCCACAGTCGAGACGGTGAAGTCGGGAATCGCCGCTACGATCACGGCATCCCAGCGCGGCACAACGCGCGTCCAGGCCACGCGTCCCGCGGAGGTGTCCACGAGCACGGCGCCGCCCAGGAGCGCGGCCGCCACGTTGTCCGGATGGCCTTCCATCTTCCAGGCGAGATCGAGCAGCGCGTCCGTCCCGAGCGGCCGTCCCAGCGCCGCGTTTGCCGCGGCCGCGCCTCCGACGATCGCCGCCGCGCTGCTGCCGAGCCCTCGCCCCATCGGGATGCGGTTGCGGCACCGGATCCGAAAGGCGACCGCCCGGCCTGCGGCCTCTGCCACACGTTCTGCGGCACGCGCCACGAGGTTGGCGGCCGTCGCCGGCAGGACGTGCTCACCCTCTCCCGCCACCGTGACCTCGGGCCGGTCGGACGGCTCCAGCTCGACCTCGTTGTGCAGCGAGAGGGCCAGCCCCAGCACGTCGAAGGCCGGTCCGACGTTGGCGATCGTCGCGGGCACCCGGACGCGAACCCTCAACCCCCAGCCCTCCAGGAAACAAAACACCCCTCCAATTCCTGGAGGGGTGCGCGTCCCTCTTATCTCTCGGAATTGGTCCGCGGGAATTGGCACCTCGCGCGCCGTCGCGCCGGTTGCCGGGGGTCATCGGGCCCGTCCCTCACCCACTCTTGATAAGGAGCGCCGTATGCAGTTGGCTCTCTATATAGCATGGGGGTCCCCGGCCGTCAAGGGCAGGCTCCGTCGCGTCTAGCCCGCCGGGCCGAGGGCACGTCTACAGGAAGGAGGAACTGTCGATGTATGCGGCGCGGCCGGCCTCCCGCCTGACCTGTCCGACGTGCGGGACGCTGCAGGAGAGCCCCGGGTCCACGGTGTGCGAGCAGTGCGGCGCAAGCCTGTCACGCCACGAGGACCTCACGCCCTCCTCAGCGCTTCCGGCCTCGCAGCGAGTTGGGGAGGCCGTCGCGGCCTCGCTGCGGGCGATCGTCGCGGTCCCGGTTCGCCTGGTGCGCGGAGCGGTCGCGGCGCTCCAGGCGCTGCTGTCCCTCATCCTCAGGATCATCGTCTTCACCGTCCGGATGGTCCTCGCGCTTGCCGTGCTCGGAGCGCTCGTGATCGGGTTGAGCTACGTCCCCGCGGTCCAGGCCAAAGTGCCTGTCGCGAAGGAGCTCCCCCAGATGACCGTCGACCTGCTCCGGCGGGGGGCGGGGCTGGGCGAACGGCTGCTCCGGACGCTGCGGCAGGAACCGGAACCACCGCTGGAGGCGTCCCGTCCAGCGGCGACCGCGCCGAAATCCTCCGCGCCCAAATCCGCGGCACCGAAACCCGCGGCAAGCAAGCCCGCGGCGAGTAAGCCTACCGCAACCCGTCCCGCCGCCGTCAAGTCCGCCGCTGTCGCACTGTCGCTGACGGTGAGATCCAACCCGCAGGGAGCGACGGTCCTGCTGAATCAGCGGCGCATGGGCAAGACGCCGCTGACCGTCAAGGTCGCTCCGGGCACCTACCGGATGACCATCAGCCGGTCGGGCTACAAGAGCGTCACGCGGACGGTCATCATCAAAGCCGGCCAGCCCGCCTCGATCGACGTCACGCTCACCATCGCGCCCTGACTGATTGACACGCGCTTTCTGCGCATGCTACGTTGTTGCGGACAGGTAACAGGCCAGTACCGCCCTTTATCTGTACGATGCAAGGAAAGGAGCAACACGCCAGATGGTTACAGGAACCGTGAAGTGGTTCAACGCGGAGAAGGGCTACGGCTTCATCTCCGTCGAGGGTGGCAAGGACGTCTTCGTCCATTACAGCGCCATCCAGGCCGATGGGTTCCGCACGCTGCAGGAAGGCCAGCAGGTGCAGTTCGACATCGTCGACGGTAAGAAGGGACCGCAGGCCGCGAACGTCGTTCCGCTTTAGCCGCGATCACGACGTCGTCCGAGGCCCGGCGGGGGATTCCCCGCCGGGCCTCTTCCCTTGCGCCGAGGACAAGGAAAAGCGGCGCGCCCGCACGGAATGGTTGTGAGGGGGACGCGCCGCTGTGAGTCTCGTCGCGCTGGTGAACCTGCTCTTCCAGACCTTCTACATCCTCCTGCTGCTCCGCGTCATCCTGAGCTGGGTACCCGGCATCGATGCCCGTCATCCCGCGGTACAGTTCGTGCAGCGGGCGACGGCCCCGGTGCTGGCGCCGATCCGCCGCGTGCTACCGCCCGCCGGCGGGCTCGACCTCTCCCCCATGGTCGCCATCCTCCTGCTCATCCTGACCCAGCGGATCGTGGTGGACCTGCTCGTGCGCATGCTGTACTACTAGCATCCGGCGGAGGAGCCGTGCACAGGGGGTGGAAACAGTGACGGTACAGGCCTACGTGCTGGTGCGGACGATGCCCGGACAGGCCGGCGACGCGCTGGCACGGATCCAGTCCATTCCCGGGGTCAGCACGGCCCACGCCGTGACGGGTCCGACCGACATCATCGCCTTCGTGGAAGCCGACAACATGGACGCGCTCGGCCGCCTGATCGTCTCCCGGATCCAGCAGGCGCCCGGCGTCACCCGTACGACGACGTGTGTGGTCACTCCCATTCCGCGATGACTCCAACAGTCCCGGAGGTGAGTCCGTAGACACGATGCTGGACCAGGTCATGCAGGTCGCCATCCTCGCATCGGATTTGAAGAAGTCGGTGAACTTCTACTCCTACGTCCTCGGCCTGACCGTGATCACCAAAGCGGACCGCAGCGTGGAGTTCCGCACGGACGGACCGGTGCTGGCGGTGAAGCCGCGCGAGCAGCCCGGTGGCGCCGGGACGACCCAGATCACCTTCCAGGTCGCCGACGTGGAAGTGACCTTCAACGACGCGAAGCAGCGCGGCGCCCGGGTCGTCGCGCCTCCCCGGACCGTCGAGGGCGGCCGGATGGCGCGGCTGGCGGATCCGGACGGCAACATCATCGAGCTGTTCGAACCCGAAGCCTGAGCCAATCCACCCACGCCAAATCGAGCCCGCGCCTGATGCCGGTGCGCCGCCCGTTGGCCTAGACTGCGCGTGCACGACTCACGGAGGTGAGGCGGATGCCGGGCGGTCGGTTCAGTGCAGTCCGGATCGAGGTCGTACCCTCCATGCGCGTGGCCTGCTTCCAGGCGGTCAGCGCCACTCCGGAGGACGACGCCGCGCAGCACGCACGCCAGTGGCTGACTCTGCATGGACTGCCCGCGGGTCGCCGCTTCGGGTTCGACGTGCCGGTCTCGCCCGAACAGCGGAGGCGCGGCCTGCGGGGCTATGAGGTCTGGGCCGTCCTTCCCTCGGACGCACCGCCCTCCGGGGGCGCGCCGGCGCGGGATTTCCCCGGCGGACTCTACGCCGTGATGACCATCTATGACCCCTTCGACGACCCCTTCACCGTGATCCCTGAAGGGTGGAGGCGGCTGCAGGCGTGGGTCGCCGGCAGCGCGGAGTACCAGCCGGCCGGCCACCAGTGCCTGGAGGAAGTCGTCAAGGAAGGGCGGTCACGCCACCTGGCGATCCACTACCCCGTCACGGCGGCGTGGATCGCGAGCGCGGCGTAGCCGGGAGGAAGAACACCGCCCCCAGGGCCACGACGGAGAGCAGCAGGACCCACGTCAGGGTCCGCTCGAGGCCGATCACGTCGGCCAGCGCACCTACCCCCGTCAAAGAGAGTCCGGCGGTGCCCCAGGCCAATCCCATCACGATGCTGCTGGCCACGCTGGCGCGGTGGGGCATCAACTCCTGGGCCATGACGATCGTCACCGCGGCCGAGAGGTAGACGGCGATCCCGCCCGCGCCCAGGAAGACGTACGCCCACGGGCCATGCGTCCGGACGAAGGCGAACAGCAGCGGCGTGCTGAGCAGCAGGGACAGCGCCATCATCCGCCGGCGCCCGATCCGGTCGGAGAGGGTACCGCCCGAGACGCCGCCCACCGCGCCGATCCCGCCGAAGAGGAACACCGCAGCGCCCCCCGCGACGATCGAGCCGCCGCGCTCGCTCAGCAGCAGCGGCAGGAACGTCTGGTACGCCGAGATCACGATGCTCCGCAGGACGACGATGAACCACAGCACCGCCAGCGGACGCAGCGCGCTGCTCAGATCGGTGCGCAGGCTGCCCCCGGCCGGACGCGCGGGCGGATCCCGGCGGGGTGGGATCCAGCGCCAGAGCAGAACGGCGGCGACGAGACCCGGCACCCCCACGATCCAGGTCGCCTCGAGGCCGCGGGACGCGACCACGAGCGCGATGACGAGCGGGCCGAGCGCGTACCCAAGTTCACCGCCGGCGACGAATAGGGAGAGCCCTGCCCCTTTCCGGGGTCCGCTTGCCTCGCCCGCGGTGGAAGCGCCCTGGGGGTGGAACGAGGATGTCCCCGTTCCCGCAAGGAGGAGCAACAGGACGAGAACGACATAGGTCGGCGCCAGCCCCATCAGTCCCATCGCGGCCACGGTGAGCACGGGACCGGTGACGACGAAGATCCGCCGCCGCAGCCGGTCCGCGATCGCGCCGAACAACGGCTGGGACATCGCGGCCGACGTCGTGAGCACCGTGGCCAGGAATCCGGCCAGAGCCAGCGACAAGTCGAACCTGGCGACGACGAGTGGGAGCAGCGGCGCGAGGAACGCGACGTAGAAATCGTTCAGGAAGTGGGCGAAGGTGGCCGCCCACAACGTGCGGGAGTCGAATCCCCCCGGGCGCTGGGGCGCGCGGGGTGGACGCTCAACCGCCGTTCGCATGCGTCTGCATCGCGTCGTTCAGGAGCTCGACGAGGTGCACAGCCCGCCGTCCCGCGCCGTGCTGGATCTGCTGCCGGCAGGAGACGCCCATCGCGACCACCGCGGCGTCCGCGGGCCATCGCCGCACGGCCGGGAGGAGCCGCCGCTCGCCGACGGCCATCGAGATACCGTAGTGCTCCCGCTCGAACCCAAACGACCCCGCCATCCCGCAGCATCCCGAGTCGACTTCCTCGACCGCGAACCCCGCCCCCTGCAGCACGTCACGCGCTGTTCCGGTCCCGGCGAGCGACTTCTGGTGGCAGTGCCCGTGCAGGAGCACCTTCCGCCCATCCCCCAGCCCGCGCAACGGCAGGCTCTCGCGGCGGTGCTCCCGGGCGAGGAACTCGTCGATCAGCATGGTGTGGCGCGCCAGCATCCTGGCGTCGTCGCCGGGCACGAGATCGGGCACCTCGTCCCGGAAGGTGAGGATGCAGCTCGGCTCCACGCCCACGATCGGGATGCCGTCCGCGGCCAGCGGCAGCAGGGCCTCGACGTTCCGCACCGCCGCGCGCTTCGCCTGCGTGAGCAGGCCTTTGCTGATCATCGTTCGGCCGCAGCACCCCGCCTCGGCCAGGATGACGTCATACCCCAGGCCCTCGAGCAGTTCTACCGCCGCACGACCGACCTGCGGATAGCTGTAGAGCATGAACGTATCCGGGAAGAGCGCGACCGTTCCGCGAGACTCAGGCGATGCTCGGCCGTCGTTCGTGCTCCGGCGTCTCCACCAATGGATGAACGTCTCGCGCGCGAAAGGCGGGAGCGGCCGACGGCGATCGACGCCGCCGGCGACATCCATCACCCAGCGCACCGGAGCGAGTCCGGCCAGCCAGGACGAGACGGGGGCGGTGGCGCTGCCCAGGCGCGCCAGCGTCCGGAAATTGCCGAAGGCCCAGGACCGCAGGGGGAGCCCGCTGGCTTCGTGGTAATGGGCGAGAAACTCGTACTTGAGCTTCGCCATGTCCACATTCGCCGGGCACTCCGCCTTACAACCTTTGCACTCCAGACAGAGGTCGAGCGCGTCGTAGAGGCGGCGGCCGGTCAGCTCGGCGGGGGGGAGCACGCCGGAGAGCACCGCGCGCAGGAGATTGGCGCGGCCGCGGGTGCTGTGCTCCTCCTCGCGCGTCACCATGAAGGACGGGCACATCGTCCCGTCGATCTTCTTGCGGCAGGCCCCCACGCCGCTGCAGAGCTCCGCGGCCTGGGCGAAGCCCCCCTCCTTCGACCAATCGAAGAAGGTCTTCACGGCGATCGTCCGGTACTCCGCGCCGAACCGCAACGAGGCATCGATCGGCGGCCCGTCCACGATCTTGCCTGGATTCATCAATCCCGGGGGGTCGAAGACCCGCTTGATCTCGCGGAACGCGCCGTAGATCTCGGGCCCGAAGAAGCGCTCCACGAACCAGGAGCGGACGAGGCCGTCGCCGTGCTCGCCGCTCATCGTGCCGCCGAACTCGATGACGAGCTCGCCCACCTCGAGCGCGATCGCCTTCATCTTCTCGATGTCCTGGCGGTCCTTGAGGTTCACGAGCGGCCGGACGTGGATGCACCCGACGCTGGCGTGGGCGTAAAAGGCGCCGCGGATACCGTGGCGGTCGAGGACCGCGCGGAAGCGCCGCATGTAGGGGGCGAGTCGCGCCGGCGGGACCGCGGTATCCTCGACGAACGTGATCGGCTTGCTGTCGCCCTTGATCCCCTGCAGGAGCCCCTGCCCCGCCTTGCGGACCCGCCAGATATTGTCCTGTTCGGCCGGCGTGAGGGCGTGGACGTACGCATGACCCGCGCCGGCTCCGCGCAGCTCCGCTTCGAGCGCAGCAGCGCGGGCGCGCAGCGCCTCCGGATCGTCGCCCGAGAACTCCACGATGTGCAGGGCATCCGGATCGCCCTGCACGAACGTCATCCGCCGCGCGTACTCGAGCTGCGCCCGCGTCATCTCGAGGACCATGCGGTCGATGACCTCGACGGCCGAGGGCTGGTGCCGGAGGATGAGCGGGACCGCCTCGAAGGAGTCGAAAAGGTCGGCGAAGTGGATCACCGTGACCACGGCGTGCTTCGGGCGGGGGACCAGACCGACGCGGGCCTCAGTCACGACACCGAGCGTCCCCTCCGAGCCGATGAGCAACCCCAGGAGATCGGTCGGGTCCGACGCGAGGAGATCGAGGTTGTAGCCGCTGACGCGCCGCAGGATCTTCGGGAAGCGGCGGTCGATCGCATCGCGGTGCTGGCGCGCCAAACGCGCTGCGGTCCCGTACAGCTCTCCCTCGCGGCCCGTGGTCGGAGCGTGCTGGCCGACGGCACGGGGCGTCGGCCGGCGCAGGTGCAGCTCCGTCCCGTCGATGAGCAGCACACGCAGCTCCTGGACGTGGTCAGAGGTCTTCCCATAGACGATGGAGCGGGCCCCTGAGGAGTTGTTGCCCATCATCCCGCCCAGCGTCGCCCGGTTGCTCGTCGCTGTATCGGGGCCGAGGCGCAGCCCGGAACGCGAGGCGGCGAGGTTCAGCTCGTCCTGGACGACGCCCGGCTGCAGTCGGGCCCAGCGTCCCCCGGCATCGAGCTCCAGGATACGGTCCATGTACTTCGAGCAATCGATGATGATCGCCCGACCGATGGCCTGGCCGGCCAGGCTTGTCCCGCCGCCGCGGGGGAGAACGGGGACGCCCTCCTCGCGCGCGATGCGCAGTGTCGCGGCGATGTCCTCCGGTCCGCGCGGGATCACCACGCCGACCGGCATGATCTGGTAGATGCTGGCGTCGGTGCTGTACAGCGTGCGGGAGACGTGATCGAAGCGGACTTCGCCGACGACGGCTTCCTTCAGGGCGCTGACGAGTCTGGACGTCTCCATGAGCGGGAACGGCGCGGGAGGATTCTTCTCCCCTGGTCCGACTCTTCCCCTGCTTCGGGAGGGAGAGGCCCGTCAGGCCTTTGGCTTGGCAGGGCTGCGGCGGCGCCGGGGTCGGGCCTGGCGCTGGCCGTTCACGGCGCGCTTGAGGAGTTCTTCCTCCCACGTCACGATGCTGTGGAAGAAGACCTTGTCGCCCTCCTCCAGACCGCGCGTCACTTCCGTGATGTGCACGTTGGTGGCGCCGAACTGCCGCAGCGCCCACTGCACGGCCTTTTCAGGTTTCGCGGTGTCGCCGCAGGTGAAGATGTCCAGGGCCGCGTAGCCGACTTCCGGCCAGGTGTGCACCGACAGGTGCGACTCCGAGATCACGACCACGCCGGAGACGCCGTTGGGGTTGAAGCGGTGAAACGAGATGGACCAGACCTGGACGCCGGCGATCTCCGCGGCACGGACCAGGATCTGCTCTACGGCCTCGACCTTCCCGATGATCTCGGCATTGCAGCCCGACGCCTCGGCGATGTAGTGGTGTCCGATCGTGTCCATCTCCCACCTCCCCACCGCCCTAGTGAACGGGCGGGACGCACACGCGCGACCCTCATCGTAGCATGGCGCCGGGCGCGGTGAAATACCTTCGCACGAGGGCGGAGCGGTCCTGCCCTGCACGGCGCCGCGCGTCACTCCGCGGGCGGTCGGGAGCCCGGAAGCCCGAGGTCCGCGCCGCGCTGCCGTCTCCGGTGGCGCAGCGCCTCCGCGACGGCCGGGACGAGGGAGACGACGATGATTCCCGCGACGACGAGTGGAAAGTTCCGGCGGACCACCGGCAGATTCCCAAAGAGGTAGCCTGCGAACACGAGCAGCGTCACCCACAGCGCTCCCCCCGCCACGTTATAGACGAGGAACCTGACGACACCCATCCGCGCGATCCCGGCGACGAAGGGAGCAAACGTGCGGAAGATCGGGAGGAAGCGGGTGAGCACGATCGTCATACCCCCATACCGTTCGTAGAACCGGTGCGTTCGCTCGAGGTGATCCCTGCGGAACCAGCGCGACGATGCTCGAAACGCCTTCGCTCCGACCAGACGCCCGATCCAGTAGTTGACCGTGTTCCCGGTGATCGCGGCGGCGCTGAGGAGGAGGATGAGCCACGGCCAGTCGAGCGAGCCTCGGGCCGCCAGGGCCCCTGAGGCGAACAGCAGCGAGTCCCCCGGCAGGAACGGGGTGATGACCAGCCCGGTCTCCAGGAAGATGACCGCGGCCAGGAGGGCGTAGGTCAGGGTGCCGTACTGACGGAGCAACGCGTCGAGATGCTGGTCGATGTGCAGCAGGAACTCGAGCAACTCGAGCATCAGGAGATCGCGCGAAGCCGCAGCCGCCGGGCCTGCCGGCGCGCACGGCGCCGCTCCGCCTCGGCCCAGCGCCGATGCTCTTCTTCCGTCCGCGGCGTGAAGGGCGGGACGGGTTTGGGGCCTTCGTCGTCGATGTGCACCATCGTCAAAAACGCCGTGCAGGTGTGGCGGCGCCCTCCCCGCAGGGGGTGCTCGGCCAGGACCCGCACGCCGACCTCCATCGAGCTGCGGCCGACGTGGTTGAGCGCGGCCTTGTACGTGACGATCTCCCCTACCCGGATCGGGGCATAGAACGCCAGGGCGTCGATCGAGGCGGTGACGATCGGGCAGCGGCAGTACCGCAGGGCCAGGATCGAGGCGGCCTCATCCAGATGCATCATCAGCCGCCCCGCGAACATCATCGTCCCCAGCACGGCGTCCTCGGGGAAGACGATCCGAGCCACCTCGATCGCATGGGTGAGCCCGCGGTCGTCCGCCTCAACGCGGGCGGCCTGCTCGCCCCGGTCCAGGAGCGCCGCGTCGCGCTCCGCCTTGCGCGCTCGCGCCGCGGCGACGAGCGTCCCCTCGGCCGTCCCGGCGGGCTCGATCGCCGCCCCGACCGGGCGCGGCCGTCCGGCATCGTCGACCGCGACCATGGCGAGGTGGGACGCGGTCGTGAGCCGCCGGACTCCGAGCCGGGGATTCTCCGCGTGGACCTCGACCCCGACCTCGAGCGATGACCGGCCGGTGTACTCCACCTGAGCCCGCAGCGTGACGAGATCGCCGATGGCCACCGGCGCCACGAAGTCCAGGTCGTCCATGCTCCCGAGCACCACCGTCCCTCGAGCCACTTTCATCGCCGCCATCGTCGAGGCGGTCGTGATCCAGTTCATCATCGTGCCGCCGTAGAGCGTGCCGCGCGTGTTGGCGTGCTCCGGCAGCACGAGCTGGATCATCTCGAGGGTGGTCTCGGCGACGGAGGGCATCTACCCGCCGACGCGGTCCAGCCAGGCGATGACGGTGTCGATGCCCCGGTAGAAGTACGGGAGGTAGTACTTCTCATTCGGCGCGTGCAGATTGTCGTCGGGCAGGCCGAAACCGAACAGCACGGTCGGGACTTTGAGGATGCGCGAGAATTGGGTGACCACCGGGACGCTGCCCCCCTCCCGGATGTAGATCGGGTCCTTGCCCCAGAGCTCCCGCGCGACCGCGGCGGCGGCCTTGATCGGCGGGGCGGCGGGATCGATCACCACTGCGTCGCTGCCGGAGAGCAGCCGCACATCCACCTCGACCGCCTCCGGAGCGAGCTTGCGCACGCGCTTCTCGAACGCCCTGAAGACGCTCTTGGCCCGCTGCTCGGGGACGAGGCGCATGCTGATCTTGGCCACCGCCTTCGCGGGGATCACGGTCTTGGGTCCCGCGCCGGTCCATCCCCCGATGATGCCGTTGGCGTCCAGGGTCGGCCGGGACCAGCGCCGCTCCAGGATCCCATGTCCCGCCTCGCCCGGCGAGGCGGGGATGCCAAGCTCTTTGAGGTAGGCCTCCTCATTGAACGGCAGGCGTTCCCACGACGCCTTCTCTTCCGATGCCGGCTCCTTCACCGGCGCGTAGAAGCGCGGCAGGGTTACCCGCCCGCGCTTGTCCTTCAATCCGGCGATGATCGTGCTGAGCGCATTGATCGGATTGGGGGTAGCCCCGCCGTGCTGCCCGGAGTGCAGGTCGTGGGAGGGTCCCCGCACCTCCACCTCCGTGTAGCAGAGACCGCGCAGACCCGTGACGATGGTGGGCAGGTCTGGCGCGAAGAGCTGTCCGTCCGACACCCAGGCGAAGTCGCAGGCCACCTTCTTCTTCCCCTGCCGCTCGATCCACCGGTTGATTCCGGGGCTGCCGACCTCTTCCTCACCTTCGATGAGCACCTTGACGTTGAGGGGCAGGCGTCCCTCGCCGCGCAGATGCGATTCGAGCGCCTTGACGACGGCGAAGACCTGTCCCTTGTCGTCGCTTGCGCCCCGGGCGTAGAGGTTGTCGCCGCGCTCGGTCGGCTCGAACGGCGGGGAGGTCCATTCCTCGAGCGGGTCCACCGGCTGCACGTCGTAGTGTCCGTAGAAGAGCACGGTCGGGCGGCCACCCGCGCGCATCCACTCCGCGTAGACCATCGGATGGCCGCCCTCGATGGGGATGAGCTCGCCGTCGAATCCCAGGCTGCGGAGGTGATCGAGCAGCCACTCCGCGCCGCGGCGGACGTCACCCCGGTGCGCGGGCATCGCGCTGATGCTCGGGATGCGCACCAGGATCTTGAGCTCCTCGAGGAACCGGGCGCGGTGGTCCTGCGCGTACGATCGGGCGCTCATGCGCTCACCTCCGTGGGCGAGACAGGGGACGTCGTGATGGGTTCGACAGAGGCGCGGACGGGCCTGCTACGGACGGATGAGGCGGATCTTGAGCGAGACGACGACGGGGTCCTCGGCGACGAAGATGAAGAAGCGCGGGATCGGGATGCGGAAGTCCGAGAGCCGGACCGTGACCTGGCCCTCGGCGATATAGCTGTCGGCGAGCGCCGTCACGCGCAGCGGGATCTCCACGTCACGGCCCACCCCGTGGATGGTGAGCGTCCCGCGCAGCACCACCGCAAACGGCAGTCCGCCGGGGCGGTCCCGCGGGACCGCGGTGCCACGGAAGGTGATGACGGGATAGCGATCGGTCTGCAGGAACTCGCGCCGCATCTGACCATCACGCAGCGCGATGCCGGTCGTGATGAGGGCGGCGTCGAGGCGAGCCTCGACGTCCGCCGCGAAGGTCTCCCCCTGCTCTCGCACGACCGCGCGCACGTCCACGGCCCGCGCCACGCCGGTGAATCCGCCGCGGTTGTCGCGGACAGCGAACTCCACCCGGCCCCCCTCGGGATCGGCGGCAAACGAGCCGAGCGGCAGGAGTGAGACGGCCGACAGTGCAAGCGCCAGGATGGCCTTCATGACACCTCATCCATACGCCGGCCTCGTCACGGCGGTGTCAAGGAGAACGGCGGGCGTGGTGACGAAGATTCCCTCATCCCATGGGACTGCGTCTCCTGATCAGCCGGCTCGCCTCCGCGGACACGCGCCGCTCCGCGGCCCGCGCGCTGGCCCTCCTCACCGCCGCCGGCTACCTCCTATCGCTGATCGTGCTGGCCGCCGCCGGCCGCGCGCTGGACCTGTGGCTGCTCATCCTGCTGGTCTGGGCGCTGGTCGTGTACGTCCCGCTGCGCATCCTGCTCGAGGCGGCGCAGACATTCGCCCCGGCCCTCCGCCGGCGGCTCGGAGCGGAGGCACACCGCGGCGCCCGGCGTCGTGCGACGCGGCCGGAGATCGAGCTCCTGGTGGACACCCTGCTCGAGCGGGAAGTGGTGATGCCGCGGATCGCCACGCCCCGGGAGTCAGGGAAGGCGAGAGACGGCGCGAGTGCGGTGCTCGTGCGCGCGGGCGCGGACGACGGAGCGCTCCGCAGCGCGGCCGGCGATTGTCTGGCCGCGGTCGACCGCTGGGTATCCGCGCTGGCGCGGTGGGCGGAGCGCGATACCGGACAGAACATCCAGGCCCGCTGGAGCGAAGTGCGGGCCCTCGCCGGGCTTGCCGCGATGACGAAGGTCCTGATCGCCGCCTACGAGGACCGTGCCGCCGCCCCGTTCACGCAAGGGAACGGTCCCCTCTCCGATCCGGCCGGCTTCCTCGACGCCTGCCTGGACTACTGCGACGACCTGGCGCTCGACAGGGAGGTCCGGCGATGGGACGAACCGGCGCTGGGCCTGCCCCTTCCCGAGGTTCAAGCGGAGCAGATCCACGCCGCCTGGAGGACGTACACGGAGACGGGCGCGCCGGCCCTCGAGGCGCGCACGGGGTTCGTGGACACGCTGCTCAGCCCTTCGTCCCGACCAGCACGACCCAGCGTTTCATGAAGGAGAGCGGCTCATGTCCGTCGTCACCGACCTCCGCGCGCGCCGCGCGGGTCGCCTGAGCCAGCGTGTCCTCCACAGCTCGGCGCCGCGCCGGATCGGCCCCCGCCAGCTCCAACCATGTCTCGAACGTCACCGGATGCTCGACCACGTCGGCGAAGGTGACGCGAACCCCGAGCCGCTCGAGCAGTGCCCGCCAGTGGCCGGCCGTATACGCCTCCACGTGGCTCGGGTCGCGCAGCTTCTCCAGCCGCTCCATCAGGACGCGACCCGCCTCATCCTCCGGCGGCACCTGATCGACCACGCCGATCCGCCCGCCGACGCCCAGCACCCGCAGCATCTCACGCAGCGCGCGTTCGAGATCGGGGAAGTGGTGCGGGGCGCGGCGCACGGTCACAGCGTCGAAGGTCGCGTCGCCGAACGGCAGCGCGCCTGCATCCGCGGCCACCCACCGGATGCCTGAGGCCGGCGACAGGTGCTGCGCCTCACGCAGCATCCCCAGCGTGAGATCGAGCCCGGCGACCCACCCCGCAGCACGGGCAAGCGCGAACGCGGTGAAGCCCGTTCCCGTGGCGACGTCGAGCACCCGGTCCGTTGGGCGGAGGTGAAGATGATCGATCAGCAGGTCGAGGTCCCGGTCGCGCGCATGGCTCTCGCTCCGTGCGTAGTTCGCGGCCTGCCGGTTGAACTGTCGCTGCACCAGGTGGCGCGCGACCGAGGCATGGATCCGCTCCCGTTCGGTCCGGAGCAGCTCGCGCTGCTCCGGCCAGAACATCGGCGGCAGCGCGTCGAGCGGGAACCATGTCGGCGCGGCCTCAGCCTCTGGCGCCGGGGCTCCCCCGAGGAAGAGGAAGTAATGCGTCCGCTTCCATGATGCCCGCTCGAAGTCGAGCCGTTCGCGCACGCCGAGCGGGCCGAGCAGAACGAGCCCACGGATGCCCGTTTCCTCCTCAATCTCGCGCCGCGCCGCGTCTTCGAGGCGTTCGCCGGGCTCGACGTGCCCTTTGGGCAGGGAGTAGGACTCCCGCCCGCCTTCGCGCAAGAGCGCGACGAGGACGGTCTCCCCCTCCGGGCGCACGATCACGCCCCCCGCCGAGTCGTGCGTGCCGATGCCCGGCGGCCGCCGGTACCACGAGTCGTCGATCTGCATGACCAGCCCACAGTCTATCATCGCGCAGCAGGCGCGCAAGGCCACGCGCAGAACTCACGAGTGTCACCCATGGCACTGTACCTCCGAGAGGATGACATCGCGCATCTGCTGCGCCTCGACGACGTCATCGCCGCCGTCGAGGAGGCATTCCGCCAGCACGGGCAGGGCACAGCGGTGAACCGGCCGCGTCAGCGCGTGGCGGGCGGAGGTAGCACCCTGCACGTCATGACCGGCGCGGTCCCGGGGCTCGGGGTGATGGGCTTCAAGGCGTACGCCGGCGGGCGCGGCAGGACCCGGTTCCTGGGCCACCTCTACAGCGCCGAGAGCGGGGAACTGCTCGCCGTGATGGAAGCGGATCGATTGGGCCAGCTGCGCACCGGCGCCGCCAGCGCGGTAGCCACGAAGCACATGGCGCCTGCGGCGGCCGGCAGCATCGGGCTGCTCGGCAGCGGTTGGCAGGCGCGCGGGCAGGTCGTGGCGGTGAGCCGGGTGCGGCCGGTGGCCCTCGTCACATGCTACAGCCGGTCGAACCAGCGGCGCGATGCCTTCGCCGCCGAGATGGTACAGGAGCTTGGCGCCGAAGTCGTCGCCGTCGAGTCCCCGCAGGAGGCCGTCGAGGGCAGCGACATCATCATCACCGCGACGAATGCGCGCGACCCGGTGCTCCGCGGAGAGTGGCTCGCCCCGGGGATGCACATCAATGCGGTCGGATCGAACGCGGCCTCGCGCCGCGAGCTCGATGCGCCTGCCGTGGCCCGCGCGGCGGTGCGGGCCGTGGATGACCTGGAGCAGGCGAAGGTGGAGAGCGGAGACCTCATCGGCGCGGTGGAGATCGGCACCATCTCCTGGGACAGGGTCGTGGAACTCGGCCGGATCGTGGCCAAGGAGATCCCTGGGCGAACCCGCGCTGATGACATTACCCTGTTCGAGTCACAGGGCGTCGCCATCGAGGATGTCGTGACGATGAAGCTGGCCTACGACCTGGCGCGCGAGCGCCGCATCGGAGAATCGATCCGGACCTGACCGGGGGAGGCACCATGGAGTTCTCGATCTCGACCGAGGCGCCCGAAACCGTCGCGTGCGATGCGCTGGCCGTGGCGCTCCACCAAGACCGCCGGGAGCTGGACGGTGCCGCGGCGCGCGTGGATCGGGCGCTCGGAGGGCTGCTCGGGGCCGTGATCGCCGAGGAGCGGTTCGAGGCGAAGCCCGCCCGCACGCTCGTCCTGCACACGCACGGGAAGATCCCGGCCAAGCGCGTCATCGTCGTAGGGCTGGGCCCCAGCGCCTCCGTGACGCCGGAGACGCTGCGGCAGGCGGCCGGCGCGGTGGTCCGGCTCGCAGCGGCCATGCACGCCGCCCACGTGGCCTTCTCGCCGGCGGCATTGGCCGCGACCTCGGTCGAGGCCGTGACGCAGGCCCGCGTCGAAGGCATCGTACTGGGCGCCTACCGCTTCACCCGCTACAAGAAGGATGACACGGGCGCGGTCCGGCGCGTCACGCTGCTCGCGGGCGGCAACGAGCAGCAGCGCCACGTCGAGGAAGGGCAGCAGCGGGGGGTGCTGTTCGCAGACGCGACGAACTTCGCCCGCGATCTCGTGAACGAGCCGCCGAACCAGCTCCCCCCCACGCGCCTGGCCGAGATCGCCTCGGAAGCCGCGCGGAGAGGCGGGCTGAAGTGCTCCGTCCTGGACGAGGACGCCATGAAGGCCCTCGGCATGGGCGCCATCCTCTCCGTCGGGGCCGGCAGCGACCAGCCCCCGCGGCTGATCGTCCTGGAGTATGCGCCCCCGCGCGCCCGCCGCTCCGTGGCGATCGTCGGGAAAGGCGTCTGCTACGACAGCGGCGGCCTGAACCTGAAGCACACCGACCTGGAGTGGATGAAGGGCGACATGGCCGGCGGCGCGGCCGTGATCGCGACGATGAAGACCCTCCCCGCCCTCCGGCCGCCCGTGCGGGTGCTGGGCATCGTGGCCGCGGTCGAGAACATGCCGAGCGGAAAGGCCGTGAAGCCGGGGGACATCGTGCGGGCGATGAACGGGAAGACGATCGAGATCAACAACACGGACGCCGAAGGCCGGGTGATCCTGGCCGACGCCCTCGCCTACGCCGCCCAGGAAGGCGTGGACGAGATCGTCGACCTGGCCACGCTCACCGGCGCGGCGATGGTCGCCCTCGGCTACCACGCCGCGGCCCTGCTGAGCAACGACGGCGACCTCGCCTCCCGCCTGTTGGATGCCGCGGCACGGACCGGGGAACGGCTGTGGCAGCTGCCGCTCTACGATGAGTTCCTGGAGGACATGCGAAGCCAGGTCGCGGACCTGCGCAACTCCGGCGGGCGCTACGGCGGGGCCCAGAAGGGCGCCATCTTCCTGCGGGAGTTCGTGGGCGGGAAACCGTGGGCGCACCTCGACATCGCCCCGACGGCGTTCCTCGAAAAGGACGAGGGCACGGGGCCGTACCTCCCGAAGGGCGGCACGGGGTACGGCGTCCGCACGCTGCTTACCTATCTCTCAGGCGTGGCGTAGGACCCAGATCTCCTGATCCTTGGGCAGGGCCGCGGCGGTCACCGGAACGCTGCGGTCCTTACGCTTCACGCGCTCTTTTCCGCGCAGAAACTCATCCACCAGGCCGATCGGCCAGTCCTTGTTCACCTCAGTCCTGTAGTGCATCGGCACGACGATCCGCGGGCGCAGT
This sequence comes from bacterium, assembly GCA_035693805.1. Lineage (GTDB taxonomy): Bacteria > Sysuimicrobiota > Sysuimicrobiia > Sysuimicrobiales > Kaftiobacteriaceae > Kaftiobacterium. Next base: position 26,454 of record DASSGA010000017.1, read on the forward strand.
TGCCCGATCACGACGTCGGCCTCCTTCGGGCCGATCGTATAGTAGCCGCCGACGGGGATCAGGAGGACGTCCGCGCGGCCCACGGCCTTCACCTGATCCTGGGACAGGGTGTGGCCGAGATCGCCCGTGTGGACCAGGCGCACGCCCTCCGCCTCGAAGATGAGCATCGCGTTCCGTCCCCGCTCGGCACCCTGGGAAGGATCGTGGTAGACCTTGACCGTCGCGAGCGAGACCGGGCCCACGCGCTCGGCCACGTCGGCCCAGTCTTTACCCCCGTCCCGCAGGCCGCGGATCACGCGGGGCGACCCCTTCGCGACCTCCACGAAGTTGTGATCGAAGTGCTCGTGGGAGACGACGACGGCCGTCGGCGAGACGTTCGGGAACGGGTACCCGCACTGCTCGTTGAACGGGTCGATCAGGATGGAGGTCCCGTCACTCTCCAGGAGAAAGCTGGCGTGCCCGAGATACGTGAGCTTCATCCGCGTCCTCCTCTCAGCGCTCCGGCCGGTCCATGAGATAGGTATAGATCCACGCCGCGAGCACGGCCCCGACGGCCGGGCCGATCCAGTAGACGGCGTGGTTTGCCCAGACCCCGGAAAAGAGCGCCGGCCCGAAGGCCCGCGCCGGGTTCATCGCTGCGCCGGTGAGCACGCCGCCGGCCAGGATATCCATCGTGATCACGAGCCCGATCGCAAGCGGCGCCGCCGGCCGCTGCGCTCGGGCGTCGACGGCGACTCCGAAGATGACGAAGACGAGGAAGAATGTCAGCACGGCCTCGACGACGATGCCCGTGCCGGCGGAGATCCCACGCCCCAGCGCCGGCGTCCCGAGCCCCACGGCCTGACGCGCCGCCTCGGGGAAGGTCGCCGTCAAGAACAGCGCGCCGATCGACGCCCCGACCAACTGCGCGAGGATGTAGCTGATGCCCGTACCTACCGGCAGCCGCCGGGTGGCCAGGAACCCCAGCGTCACCGCGGGGTTGAAGTGACCGCCCGAGACGTGCCCCGCCGCCGCCACCATCGTGGCGATGGCCAGGCCGTGGGCGAAGGCGATGCCGGTCACGCCGACCTTCCCGCCGCTGAGCTGGTCCGCGATGATCGATCCGGCCCCGAGGAAGATCAGGGCGAGCGCGCCCACCGCTTCTGCCACGAGCGACCTCGTGATCGATCGGGCCATCCGAACACCTCCGCCTATCACCCTACTCCGCGCCGGAGGGGCATCCCTCCGCAAGCAGAAGTGACCAGGTGCAGCAGAGCCAAGGGAGGCGGTACCGCCATGCATGGTGTTGTGCACGTCGAGATCCCCGTCACCAACCTGAAGCGGGCGAAGGAGTGGTACACGAAGCTCTTCGGCTGGACGATGCAGGACATGGGCAAGGACTACGCCGTGTGGAATCCCTCGGGCGGGCAGAGCGCGGGTGGCGCCGGCGGCGGGCTGTACGTCGTCAAGAAGATGGCGGCAAAGTCGCCGGTGCGCGCCTACATCGAGGTCGAGGACATCGACGCGAAGCTCGCAGAGATCAAGAAGGCCCGGGGCAAGGTGCTCGTCAAGAAAACCGAGGTGCCGACGTTCGGCTGGTGGGCGGCATTCAAGGACCCGCAGGGCGCGGAGCTCTACCTCTGGCAGAGCATGCCCAGGAGCTAGGCGGGTTCTCTACGCGTGGATCTCGAGGACGTCGCCGTCCTCCAGGACGTGGTCACGGCCGACCATCTGTCCCTGGTACCCATCACGGCCCCAGAGCCGCGCGAAGCGCAGCTTTTCCACGAAGTCCTTGTGGATCGCCTCTGCGGCATCGAGCACCGTTGAACCCCTCGGCAGGATGAAGGGCGCCGACATGTCGGCCTTCTTGCCGGGGGGCTTGCTGTACACGCGGATCACTCCAAGCAGCTTGTAGCTCGCCTCGCGCAGCGCGTCCAGACCTGTCCCCGCCTTCGCCGAGACCGGCAACACGGTCAGCCGGTCGCCGATGAACTCGCGGAACAGCGCCAGACGATCGGCGGCCCCGCGCGCGTCGAGCTTGTTGGCGACGACGATGGCGCGCTTCTGCTGCGGCTCGTGCGGCTCCGCGACCAGATGGATGTTGGCCTGTGCCAGCAACGCCAGCACCGCCTCGGCCTGTTCGAGGAGATCATCTGCGCCGAGATCGACCACCAGCAGAGCCGCGTGCGCCGTGCGGATGATCGCGTAGAGCCACCCTTCCTGGAAGTCCGCGGTGATCGGCGGCAGGTCTACCAGCTGGATCTGCACGTTCTCGTACGTCATCATCCCCGGCAGCGGCACGCGGGTGGTGAAGGGGTAGTCCGCCACCTCGGGCTCCGCGTTGGTCAGGGCGGCCAGGAGCGAGGATCTTCCGGTGTTGGGGGCGCCGACCAGCGCGAGCTGGCCCGCCCCCTCCTTGTCCACCAGGTAGAAGGGCTTCCCGCGCGCGGCCCCGCGGCGCCGCTGCGTTTCGGTCCGCAGCTTGGCGATGCGCCGCTTGATGTCGGCCTGCATCTTCTCCGTCCCCTTGTGCTTGGGGATGGTGGCGAGCATCTCTTCCAGCGCTGAAAGACGCTCCTGAGGCGTGGCGGCCGCTTTGAACTTCTTGTCGGCGGCCATGAAATCGGGCGTGAGATTCGCAGGCATATGTCGATCGTGTCTTTATGTTACCTCAAACTTCCGCACGATCCGCTCATCCAGCTCCAGCCCGAGTCCCGGCCGCTGCGGGACGTCGATGAACCCCTCCGCCGGCGCCGGGAAGGGCTCGGTGAAGAGATCGCGCAGCGGGTTGGGCGCGAAGAAGTACTCGTACGTCATGAGGTTGGGG
>DASSGA010000018.1:0-2196 GCA_035693805.1 bacterium
TATCGGCGAGCGCGCGCTGATCGAGCGAATCCGCCGGCGCCTTCCTGAAGCGCCCACGTCGCTCGTCGTCGGCATCGGCGACGATGCGGCGGTGGCGGTAGTGGACCGGGGTGCGCTTCAGGTCCTGACGACTGACGCCCTGGTCGAAGGCGTGCACTTCGACCGCCGCTTCTCGACGCCCGCCGACATCGGCTACAAGGCCCTCGCCGTCAACGTCAGTGATATCGCGGCTATGGGCGGCACGCCTCGTCTCGCCCTGCTGTCGCTGATGCTCCCGCCGGCGACCTCGCTCGCCGACGTCGACGGCCTGCTCGACGGCCTGCTGCAGGTGGCAGCGGCGACCGGCGTCACGCTGGCAGGCGGCAACATCAGCCGTTCCCCCGGTCCGCTCGTCGTGGATGTAACCGTCACTGGAGCCGTGCGGCCGCGGCGCATCCTCACGCGGGGCGGCGGACATCCCGGCGACAGCCTCTACGTCAGCGGCACGATTGGCGCCGCGACCGCGGGCCTCGGGTGGTTGCGAGCGCACGGGGTGACAGGGTCTGAGCTTCCCGAGGATCCCGAGCTGGCCGGGTGCGTCGTGCGGCATCGCCGTCCGGAGCCGCGGGCGCGCCTCGGCGCTCTGCTGGGCAGAACCCGCGCAGCCCGGGCCTGCATGGACTTGAGCGACGGGCTGGCGGATGCCATTCGGCAGATCGCCGAAGCGAGCGGGGCGGGTGCCAAGATCGAGGCCGCCGCATTGCCGATTCACCCCGGGGCAGCCCGCTGGTTTCTGGCGCGGAACGAGGACCCCGTGGCGGCCTGCCTCTCGGGAGGCGATGACTACGAACTGCTGTTTGCCCGCTCGAACCGGGCGCGGGGCCGGCTGCGGCTCGTCGAACGGCAGGCTCGCGGACTGCAGCTGACACGGATCGGCGAGCTCACGAGCGACCGGCGGCTGGTCATCGATCGCGAGGGAACCGGCGAACCGCTGCCGGCCGGATTCGTCCACTTCTAGAGCGCGACGTCTCCGCATGGCTGGCCCCTCCCGTATCCGCGCGTGGCTCGAGCAACTGCTCCACACCCACGACACCCCCCGCCGCACTGCTGGCGCGTACGCACTGGGGGTGTTCCTGGCCTTCTCTCCGATGCTGGGGCTTCATACCGTGATGGGCCTGGCCCTGGCCTTTCTCTTTGGGCTGAATCGGGTGGCCGTCGTGCTCGGCGTGTACACCAACCTCCCGTGGCTGGTTCCCGCCTACTACACGCTGGCGACCATCGCTGGCGCGGCCGTTCTGGGCGTCGATGTCCAGCCCCGGGCGCTCGAGGAGGCGATGCAGGCCGTGTCGGCCGCGTCCTGGGGAGACGTCGGCGGGCTGGCGCGGCGGCTGGCGCCCCTGATGTGGGCCTACACCCTCGGGTCCACCGTTGGCGCGGTCCTCCTCTCGGCGATCGCGTACCGCGTCTCGCTCGTGATGATTCTCGCCCACCGCAAGATGACCGACCAGACCCCCGGCGAAACAGGCTGATTCGCGGCCATTTCAGGTTGGAACCCCCCGGCAGTATGGACGTCGGTCCCCTTTGACCCCGGGGCCCCGCCCCGGTATAGTGGACACGCCCCCCAGCGTCAGATCGAACTGATGTTTCTGTCGCGATCGACCGGCCGCAAGATTGTGGCGACCACCACGGCCGCCGTCACCTTCGCACTGCTCTATGAGGTGACCACGCTGGACTCCCGCTATGCGGCCCGGCAGGCGGAGGTCCGCGAAACGAGCGCCTCCCCCGCCCCCGGCGCCCGGCTCCGATTCACCGCCACCGGGTACTGCAAGGGCACGACGACGGCTTCGGGGGTGAATGTGCGGACGGGAATCGCCGCCGCCGACCCGGACCTGCTCCCGGTCGGATCGGTCATCCAGGTCGACCGGTTAGGCGAGAAGTACAACGGTATCTATACGATCATGGACACGGGCCCAAAGGTGCAGGGCCGCCACATCGACATCTACATGTGGAGCTGCCACGAGGCCCTCGAGCTCGGGCGCCGCAGCATGCAGATCGTAGTCCTGCGCCTGGGCTGGAACCCCAAGGCCAGCACGCCCAGCCTGATCGACCGACTCTTCCGCCAGCGGGAGAAAGCCCAGGAACTCCCGTCCACCCCGTCTGCGTCTCCGGCGGCGGACAAGTAAGCCACCAAAGTTCAATCTCACGACCGAGATACAG
>DASSGA010000019.1:0-23082 GCA_035693805.1 bacterium
AGGCCCGTGACCGTGCTCTGCCTGCCGGTGAAGTACTTCTGCCAGTCGTCGGCCGTGCGCTTGGTCGTGACCAGCGTGGCGAGATCGTCGCAGTTCGCGCACTTCGCCTTGACCTCGAGCAGCAGCTGCACCCCGCCTTTCGGCACGAAGGCCAGCTTGTCGTCCGCGGCCCGGGCCAGCCCGCCCAGAGCCAGCGCCGCGGCCGCCGCCAGCAGCACGCGGCGTGTCCAGCGCTGCATGCGGCGCCGCGTCATACGTCCGCCCACCAGTCGTAGACGGTGCCCCGCCGGTCTACGGTGACCGGCTCCTTCGCCTCGGCCTCCGGCGCCGCGTCCTGGGGGAAGGTGAAGACCGGCACCTCGACGATCCGGGCCGCGTCGGCGGGCTTGAACCCGGTGCCCCGCAGCTGGTCCAGCCTAAACGTCGTCAGCTGATCGTAGTACTGCTCGAAGCAGCGGTCGCAGACGCGGGCCGGGACCTTCTCGACGATCACGATCCGCTCGCCGTGCGACAGGCAGATGCTGACGAGATCCTCATGCGTCGACGATCCGCACTGCTCGCAGGCGTATGTCTCTTCGGCCATCGGTCATCTCCTCCAGTACAAGAAGCCGGGGGAGGCCGGAGCCTCCCCCGGCGAGATCACTTCGCCAGCAGCCACTTGGCCGCCTGATAGACGTGCTCCGGATTGATCCGGTTGTACTCGAGCAGCTCCGGCGCCGCCGCAACGGGCGCGTCGGGAAAGGCGATCCGCTTGAACTTGGCTCCGGGCACGGCCTCGGCCACGCGGGCCACGACTTCCGCCCCCGGCGCCAGCGTGTACTTCGACTGGTCGACGGTCAGCAGCCGCTTCGTCTTTTGCACCGACTTGACGAGCGTCTCCGTGTCGAGCGGGTGCAGCGTGAGGAGGTCGATGGCCTCGACGCTCACGCCTTCCTTCTTCAAGCGGTCGGCGGCCGCGAGCATCTGCGGCGTGCCGTTGCCCGAGCTGACGATGGTGATGTCGTTCCCTCGGGACCGCACGGCCGCTTTCCCGATCTGGACCTCGTAGGCCTCGTCCGGCACCTCGCCGGAGAGTCCACGGAAGCCCGCGTACTCCAGGAGCACCACCGGGTCGCCGCTCCGCAGCGCCGCAATCATCAGCCCCTTCATGTCGTACGGGGTCGTGGGGATCACGGTCTTGAGCCCCGCGGAGTGCATGTACCAGGAGTCCTCTTCGTACTCGGCGTGCTGGCCGGCGAGGCCCTTCTCCTGCGCGGCAATGGACTGCACGAACACCGCCGGCACGGTCAGGTCCCCGCCGTGCATGAAGTGCAGCTTGGACGCCTGCTGGTGGATCAGGTCGAAGGTCAGGGCGTTGGCCATGTACATGCCGTGGTCCACGACCGTCTTCAACCCGATCAGCGCGGCGCCGACTCCGACCGCCGTGTACCACATCTCGTCGATGCCGGTGACGATGACGCTGTTGGGGCCGTAGAGCTTCTTGAAATCGATCGTGGGATACCCCTGCCAGCTGGCCGTCCCGGCGCCGCCCTCACTCGTGTACAGGAAGTCCTTCGAGTCGCCGACTCCCTGGACAATGCCCTCGAACTTCGCGTAGGTCCATCCTTTGACTGGCATCGTCGCGTCCTCCCCTAGAAGAGCTTGGTGTTGGCGAACTGGCGCGCGGCAACCGGGCCGCCGGACGAATAGACATGCCGCAGGGCGTCGGCCGCCTTCGGCACGGGACTGTCTGCGGCGAACTTGAATGCCTCGGCGACCTCGGCTTTGGCCGCCTGTACCATCTCCTCGGCCTTGGCCTCGGTGATGATCCCGAGGTTCAGCAGCAGTGTCTTCTGGATCTCGACCGGGTCGCGGGCCATCCAGGCTAGGACCTCGCGGTCCGGCCGGTAGGCCAGCCCGAACGAACCCATGCGCCCGACCTTGACGCCTGCGCCGCCGGAGTGACCGTAATAGCGGTAGGTCTTGGCCTCGATCAGCGTCGGGCCATCGCCGGCGCGCGCCCGGGCGACCGCGGTCTTCGCGGCGTTGAACACGGCGAGGACGTTCTGGCCGTCCACGACAACGCCGGGGATGTCGTATCCCTTGGCCGAGGTCGCGATGTCATCGAGGTGGTTCTGCACCTTGTAGTAGGCCCCGCCCGCGTACAGGTTGTTCTCGATGATGTACAGGAGCGGCAGCTTCAGCAGCGCCGCCTCGTTGAGCGCGACGTGGAAGTACGGTGAGGCGTGCGCCCCGTCGCTGGCGAAGGCGACGGCGACCTGCTTCGTGCCGCGCTGCTTGATGCCGGCCGCCACGCCGGCCATGAGGACGACGTTCGGACCGACGATCCCGGTGGAGAACAGATAGCCGATCGACTTGTCCGTCCAGTGCATGCTGGCGCCGTAGCCGCCGTTCAGCCCGGTGGCCTTCATGGTGATCCCGGCGGTCATCTTCTTCAGATCCCCGCCCTTGGCGATCATGTGCCCGGCGCCGCGCCAGGTCGTGGCGATCCAGTCGTCCTGGTTGAGCGCCGTGGTGACGCCGACCGCGACCGCTTCCTGGCCGGCGTAGGGATACCAGATGTGCGCCCAGGAGCGGAAGTTCTGATCGGTCAGCAGGATGTCGCCGTAGGTGCGATCCCACCAGCGCATCCGCAGCATCTTGGCGTACATGTCCACGAGCTTGGCATCGGTGAGGTCGGGCGTCAGCTGCTGCGCATGGGCCACGGACTTCAGCCCTGTGGCGAGCACCGACATGCCGACCCCCGTGGCGGCCATGCCCTTGAGAAAGGACCGGCGTGACACGCTCTTCCCGGAAGCACTCTTCTCGACTGCAACCGCAGCTTCATCAAGCGTGGGGCTCACGTGGACCTCCTATCCTGATGTGGTGTGACGCGACCAAAGCGCAAGCGGGTAACGCGTGGGGGGGTCGTGCCCATGCATTTGCACTCAATCGTATGGAGAGCACACGATGGGGACAATCAGGCCACGACTGTATGGCTGGAACGTAGCTGGAGTTTAGGCGCTTTTGGCGGTCTCAGCGGGGGCGGGGACAGCCTTCAGCCGACAGGGGTGTACCGGAGGCGGAAGACGATGGAGAGGATCAGGAGCGCGAGCGCGCCCGCCGCGACGGCGTGGGAGACGTCGGTGGGACGGCGCGTCCATCCGATGGCGCGGGCGAGATCGCGGTAGATCTCCCTGAGGCGCCCGGCCTCATCCGCCCGGTAGTACCGGCCCCCCGTCTCATCCGCGATTATCCGCAGCGTGGGCTCATCCAGCACGCCAAAGACCCCGCTGCGGAACGTCGAGGGATCCGCTGCCGTGCCCAGGCCCACGGTGAACACCCGGACCCCGCGGCGCTTCGCTTCCTGCGCCGCTTCCTCCGGAGCGATGCCGTCGCTGGCCCGACCGTCGGAGAGCAGGATGGCCACGGCGCGGAAGGGGAGCCCGGGAGCGAGCGGAGGCGCGGGGCCCTCACCGGTCACCGCGCGCACCCCTTCGAGCAATCCCGGGCCCAACTGCGTGCGCAGCTGCGTCCGCAGCGCGGTGATGGCGTCCCGCATCACCTCTCGACGTTCGGTGAGCGGCACGACGACACTCGCGTAGTTGCCGAAGGTCACCAGGGCAACGCGGCTCTTGCGGGGGAGGTGTCTCACGAACTCGCGCGCCGCCGACTGCGCCGCCTCGATGCGGGTCGGGGCGATGTCGGTCTCCTCCATGCTCCGGCTCACATCGATGATGAGGACCACGGGATGGCCCGTCGGCGTTCGCAGCGGGGCGATGGGGCCTGCGGCCGCGACCAGCGCCGCCGTGGCGGCGCCCGCGAACAGGGCGGGCGCGACGTACCGGCGCGGCGAGACCCGCCTGGCGGCGGCTTCCGCCAGGGGATGCGCGGGGAAACGGACGGCCAGGCGGCGCTTCGGCCGGCGGAGGAGGACAGCATACGCGGCCGCGAGCAGGAGCGGGAGTGCCGTCAGCCAGAGGAGCAGCGGGTACTTCCAACCCACGAGGCGCCTCCCCCAGGGTGGGAGGATGTGCAGCTAGTCGAAGCGATTATACCCCGCCGCGGTAGCGTGGTGACGAGCGTCGGCCCGGCCACGTGCGGGCCTGCCGTGTCCGGCAGCTCCGGCGCGTGGACGGGCGTCGCCACCGCGGCCGCATCCCCGGCCGGCCGATCGCGCGCGCTGGGCAGCGTCCGGATCGCCTAGCGGACGACAAAGGCGATCGAGAGCACGAACGCGCCGAAGATGAGTGTGATGAGGAACCCGACCACCACCACGCGTGTCCCTCCATCCTCTCCTGTGCCCGTTTCCGGTGCCCGACCGCCACGCCGCCGGGTGCCTCGCGGCGGTAGCGGGGAGGGAGTTCCGGGACGGCGAACTCACCGGCGCGGGACCTCGCTCATCAACGCGTGCGTATTGTCCTCGGAGTCCTTGAAGAACGCCATCCAGAGATCGTAGGTATCCATCTTCGCAATGATGTGCGGCTCGTCCGTGACGCGCACGCCGCGGGACCGGAGCGATGCCGTTGCCTGCTGGATGTCGTCTACCTTGAAGTAGAGAACGGACGTCCCCCCGCCCTCGCCCTCCGGCCGGCTGAGCATCAAGCGCACCCCGCCGGCGTCGAAGAACGCCAGCCCGGGCGGCGCCTGGAAGAGAAACGTCATCCCGAGGCGGTCGCGGTAGAACTGCACGGCGCGGTCGAGATCCTTGATCTGCACGGCGATCTGGCCGATCGTGGACAGGTGCATGTCGCTGATGATACACCGCGCCCCGCTTGTGCGCCAGCGGCGCATCGGTCATCATGAAGCCATGATTCCCTACGGTCGCGTCTACGACGTTCTCGGCCAGGCCCGCGAGAAGTTGTTCGATTGGGTGCGCCCTCTCAGCGCGACACAGTACACGCAGTCGTTCCCCTTCGGCCTGCACACCCTGCAGACGACGATGGTGGAGCTCGCCGGGACGGAGCGGTGGCTGGCGATGCGCATCCGGGAGGAGACGTTTCCCGTCCCCTTCTCGTGGGATGACTGGCCGATCAGCGAGCAGACCTGTCCCACGTTCGCCGATCTGGAGCGGGTGTGGCGCGCTCAGATGCCGGAGACGCGCGCGACGCTGGCCGCCATCACCGATCCGGACCGCGTGGTCGAGACCCGGCTGATCGGGCGAGAGCGGCTCACCACGTACAGAGCTGCGCAGGGGGATCTGGCGATGCAGCTGCTGATGCATGAAGTCCACCACCGCGCCCAGGCGATGGCGATGCTGCGGCAGTTCGGGATCGCGGCCGAGGACCTCGACTACATCGGGTTCGTGCAGACCGTCCGCCGGGAGCCGAGGCAGCCGCAGCAGGCATGATCGTCGACGCCCTCGTCGAGATTCCCAAGGGCAGCCGGAACAAGTTCGAGCTGGACCCCTCGAGCGGGCGGCTGCGCCTCGACCGCGTGCTCTATTCCCCATTGCACTATCCGGCCGACTACGGGTTCATCCCGGGCACGCTGGCCGAGGACGGCGACCACCTCGACGTGCTCATCGTGACCTACGACCCGACGTTCCCCGGCTGCCTGGTGCCGGTGCGGCCCGTCGGCGTGCTCGACATGCGGGACGAGAAGGGCCGCGACGAGAAGATCCTCGCCGTCCCCGACGGCGATCCCCGCTTCCGGGAGATCGCCGACCTGGCGCATCTCGCGCCGCACTTCCTCGCCGAGATCCAGCACTTCTTCGAGGTCTACAAGACCCTGGAGGAGAAATCGACGGAGATCGTCGGATGGTCCGGCGCGGCCGTGGCCGAACAGACCGTCCGCGAGGCGCAGGGACGCTACCGGAAGGCCCCGACGCGCTAGGAGGCGCCATGGCAGCGAAGGTGCGGGTCCAGATCGAGTACTGCGCGGAATGAGGATATGAAGGCCACGCCGCCCGTGTGGCGGCGGAGATCCTCGCCGATCACGCCGAGCGCATCAGCGGACTGAACATCGTGCCGAGCTCGGGCGGCCGGTTCGTGGTTCAGGTCGGGGACAAGGAGATCTTCGATAAGAAGGACGCGGGCCGTTTCCCGCAGCCGGGGGAAGCGACCCGCCTCGTCGCGCAGGCCCTCTAGGTCGCTATCCTGCGCAGGGTGGTCAGCGCCCCGTCCAGCTGTACGCGCGCTTGTCGAGGAAGGCGCGCACCGCTTCGCGGAAGTCCTCGCTCATGTAGCAGGAGACGATGAGGTCCTCACCTTCGCGCGGCTCGATGCGCCTGCGGGCCTGGATGCGGCGGATCGCCTCCTTCGTGGCGCGCAGGGTGAGCGGCGCGAGCTGGGTGAGGGCCGCGGCGACGTCGTGTACGTGTCCTTCCAGATCGTCGGCCGGCACGACCTCGTTGACCAGCCCCAGGGCCAGCGCCTGCTCCGCGGTGAGCATCCGCGCCTGCATGATGAGTTCCTTCGCCCGCGCCGGTCCGACGAGGTCCACGACCCGCGCGTAGTTGCTCATGGACAGGCAGTTGCCGAGCGTGCGGGCGATCGGCACCCCCAGGCGCAGATCCGGCGCCGCGTAGCGGAAGTCGCAGGCTGCGGCGATGGAGAGTCCCCCGCCCACGCAGTAGCCGCGCAGCATCGCAATCGTGGGCTGGTGTACCCGCTCCAGCCGGTCGAGCACGTGCTCGATGCGCTGCTCGTACGCGATCGCGTCCTGCGGGCGCTGGAAGGTCTGGAACTGGCTGATGTCGGTGCCGGCCACGAACGCCGCCTCGCCCGCGCCCCGGAGGATGACCACGCGGAGGTCGGGGCTGCGGTCCACCTCATCGCAGAACTCGACCAGCCGGTCGTACATGTTCCAGGTCAGCGCGTTGCGGGCGTGCGGCCGGTTGAAGGTGATGATGGCGATCGCGCCGTCGCGCTGCAGCAGGATCTCTTCGGTCGGTTTGGCCACGTGTGCCTCCATGTCAGCGGGGGGTCGTGCCGGGTGTGTGCGTGCTCACACGCGCGACGCGACCACGATCCCCCGCGTCATTAGGTCGTTGATCGTCTCCTCTTCGTATCCGAGCTCCCGGAGGATCTCGGCGCTGTGCTGCCCGAGCGTCGGCGCGGGACGGCGCAGCCGCAGCGGCGTCGCAGAGAGCTTTACGGCCGGGCCGAGCTGCCGGATGCGGCCTCCGGAGGGATGGTCGAGCTCCTGCACCATCCCACGCTGCCGGACGTGCGGATCGGCGAAGACCTCGGCGTAGTCGAGGATCGGGCCGCAGGGTACACCCGAGCGTTCGAGCACGGCGAGCCAGTGCGCGGCGGGGTGAGCGGCCATCGTGTGCTCGATCTCGGCGGCGAGCTCGCGCCGGCGGTCGGTGCGCTGCGCGTCGGTCGCGTACTCGGGCCGCGCGAGCAGGTCCTCCCGGCCGATCGCGCGCGCCAGGCGTTCCCAGGTGCGCTGGTTGGCCGCGCCCACGTTGATGTAGCGGTCCGCGCAGCGCATGGCCTGGTAGGGTGCCGACATGCGGTGGGCCGAGCCGGCGGGCTCCGGGACACCGCGTCCGGCGAAGTACTGTGCCGACTCCCACACCGACAGCGCGATGCCGGCCTCCAGGAGCGAGGCGTCGATGTACTGCCCGCCTCCGGTGCGCTGGCGGTGGATGTAGGCGGCGAGGATGGCGCTCGCGGTGAAGAGCGCCGCGCCGAGGTCGGTGATGGGGAGGCTGCTCTTCATCGGCGGCAGCCCCGCATCCCCCGTGACCGACATGATGCCCGACATCCCCTGCGCGATGAGGTCGAAGCCGCCGCGCTGCGCGTAGGGGCCGGTCTGCCCGAAGCCGGAGATGGACGCGTAGATAAGTCCGCGGCGCTCCGCGAGGAGCGACGCGTGGTCAAGTCCGTATCGGCTGAGCGTCCCCGGACGAAAGTTCTCCACGAAGACATCCGCTCGCATCGCGAGCGCCCGGATGATCTCCGTCCCCTCCGCCGTCTTGAGATCCACGGCGATACCGCGCTTGTTCCGGTTGACCGCCCAGAAGCTGGGGCTCTCTCCGCCCGAGGCCCCGGCCATCTGCCGGGTCGAGTCGCCGCCGGGCGGCTCCACCTTGATGACGTCCGCCCCGAGGTCGCCGAGGAGCATGGTGCAATACGGCCCGGCCATCACCTGGCTCAGGTCCACGACGCGCACGCCGTCCAGGGCCCCTCCTGCGCTCATCTTCCGCCGCATTGGCTTTGCACGGGGCAACCTCCTTCCGCGGCAGGCGCGCGGCCCGGGGCGCCGAACAGGTAGCGATAATGTCCGGCCGGCACTTCCTGCAGATCCCCGGCCCCACCAACGTGCCCGAGCGCATCCTGCGGGCGATGGACCGGCCCGTGCCCGATCACCGTGGCCCTGAACTGCCGCCGCTCGTCGCGGAGATCGTCGCCGGCCTCCGGGCGATCTTCCAGACGTCGCGCGGAGAGATCGTGCTCTTTCCCGCCTCGGGCACCGGCGCGTCCGAAGCGACGATCGTCAACACGCTGAACCCCGGCGATCGTGTGCTCGCGTTCAACGTCGGTCACTTCAGCCATCTCTTCACCGAGTGCGCACGCCGGCACGGTATGCAGGTGGACGAGGTCGACCTCCCCTGGGATCAGGGCGTCCCCGCGCATCTGCTGCAGGAGCGGCTCGAGGCGGACCGCAGCCACAGCTACGCGGCGGTGCTCGTCGTGCACAACGAGACCTCGACCGGGGTCACCTCCGACCTGCGCGCCATCCGAGCGGTCATCGACGGCGTGAAGCACCCCGCGCTGCTGCTCGTCGACACGGTGAGCTCGCTGGCCAGCATCGACTTCCGCTTTGACGAGTGGGCCGTCGACGTCGCCCTGACCGGAACGCAGAAGGGCCTTATGCTCCCGCCCGGCATGGCCGTGCTGTGCGTCGGCCCGCGCGCGCTGGCCCGCGCCGAGCAGGTCCGCACGCCCCGCTCCTTCTTTGACTGGCGGCCCGTCATCGCCGAGATGCGGCGAGGCTACTTCCCCTACACGCCCGCCACGTTGCTGCTCTACGGCCTGCGCGAGGCGGTGCGCTTGCTGCAAGAGGAAGGCCTGCCCGCGGTGTTCGCGCGCCATGCCCGGCTGGCCGAGGGGGTGCGCCGCGCGGTGCGGGCCTGGGGGCTCCAGATCTTCTGCAAGAACCCTGCGGAGTACAGCAACACCCTGACGGCCGTGGTGATGCCCGACGGGACGGATGCCGACGCCGTGCTGCGCGCCGCGGAGGCGCGCTTCAACCTCTCCCTCGGCACCGGACTCGGCCGGCTGCGCGGCCGGGCCTTTCGGATCGGGCACCTGGGTGCCCTGAACGATCTCGAGGTGCTGGCGACCCTCGCCGGGGTGGAGATGGCGCTGACCCTGGCCGGCGTCCGGGTACCCGTGGGCGGCGGCGTCGCCGCCTGCCAGCAGTTCCTCATGGAAACGCTGCTCGCTCGCACCACCGGGGGATAGCAGTCCACGAAACGGGGGAGAGAGCCATGAGGACGCATCGCCTGATGCGCTGGGGAATCACTGCGCTCGTCCTGGTCTTTGCGCTCAGCCTGGCGAACGTGCCGCGGGCCGGCGCGCAGCAGCAGAAGATCATCATCCGCCTCGGGCACGTCGGCTTCCCGGATTCGCTCTTCGAGCTCACCGCGCAGGAGTTCGCCCGCCGCGTGAACCGCGAGCTGGCCGGGCGGGTCGAGGTCCGCGTCTTCCACAGCAGCCAGCTCGGCACCGACGAGGACATGATCCGCGGCGTCCGGGTCGGGGCGCTCGAGATGTTCCTACCCTCCACGATCATGAGCTCGGTGGACGATGCCTTCGGCGTCTTCGAGATGCCGTACATCATCGTCAACCGGCGGCACATGAAGGCCGTGGCCGAGCATCCGGAGATCAAGAAGATGCTCCTGGAGGCCCAGGCCGTGAAGGGGCTGCGGCTGCTGGCCTACTGGGAGAACGGGTACCGCCACGTCACGAACAACGTCCGCGCGATCAACAAGCCCGAGGACCTCAAGGGGATCAAGCTGCGCATCCCGCGCGGGGTCTGGCGGCAGAAGATGTTCCAGACCTACGGCGCCAACCCGACGCCGATGGCGTTCGCCGAGGTGTTCTCGGCGCTGCAGACCGGCGTGATGGACGGCCAGGAGAACCCCCTGGCTCAGATCTGGGGCGCGAAGTTCCACGAGGTGCAGAAGTTCCTGTCGATGACCGGCCACGTCTACACGCCCGCGTACCCGACCGCGGGGGAGACCTGGTGGCAGAAGGTGCCGCCCGACATCCGCCTCACGATCAAGCGGATCGCCGAAGAAGTGGGCGACTACGCCCGGCAGCAAGGCGAGCGTCTGGACAACTCGCTCGTGGCCGAGATGAAGAAGGCGAATCCGAAACTGGCCGTGAACGAGGTGGACAAGCGGGCCTTCATCGCCGCCTCGGCCAGGATCTACGACGACTTCGCCAAGGAAGTCCCCAGTGGCGCGGGGCTGGTAAAGCTCATCCAATCGCTCGCGCCGCGCTAGGTGAACACCGTCGTCGAGGGCCGGGAGTCGCTGGCTGCGCCCCGGCCCTCCACCCTCGCCCGGGTCTACAGCGGTCTCATCGTCGCGCTGGAGATCTGGTGCGTGCTCCTCATGCTCGCGCTGGCGGTCATCGTGCTGCTCGGGGTCTGGTACCGCTACGTCGTGGAGCGGGCACTGCCCTGGTACGATGAGTTTGCGGAGTTCCTGCTGGTCTGGCTGACGTTCTACGGCTCGGTGCTGACCGCCCACCGCGGCGGCCACATCAGCTTCGAGACGCTGCTCGACTATCTTCCGCGCGGGGTGCGCCGCGGTCTGCTCGTCCTCGCGGATCTCATCGTGCTGCTGATCCAGGCGGCGCTGGTCGTCTACGGCTGGAAGCTCGCCCAGGCCGCCTCGTTCGACACGGCGATCAGCCTCCGGGCCGTGCGCCTCTCGTGGATCTACAGCGCCATCCCGATCAGCGGCGCCCTCGTCTTCCTCATCGGGCTGCCGCGGCTCGTCCGGCGCGCGATCGGACGGGAGCGCTCGTGAGCCTCGCCGTCGTCGGCGCGATCGTCGTCCTCTCCGTGATCGGCGTGCCGATCGGCTTCGCATTGATCGGCGCGGTCCTGCTGGCGCTGCTGGTGGGAGGGGGCACGACGCCCACCGTCATCCCGCTGCAGCTGTTCAGCGGCGCGGCGAAGTTCCCGCTCCTGGCCATCCCCCTGTTCGTGCTGGCCGGGGGGATGATGAACTCGTCGGGCATCTCGCTCCGCATCATCAACCTGGCCTCCGCCCTGGTCGGGCACGTGCGGGGCGGGCTGGCCATGGTGAACGTCTTGGACTCGATGTTCTTCGCGGAGATCTCCGGCTCCGCGGTGGCCGACGTGGCGGCGCTCGGCAGCATCATCATCCCGGCCATGGTGCAGAAAGGCTACACGCCCGCCTTTACGGCCGCGCTCACCTCCGTGACCGCGTCGCTTGCGATCATCATCCCGCCGAGCATCCCGATGATCCTCTACGCGGTGATGGCGGAGACGTCGGTGACCCGCCTGTTCCTCACCGGGTTCGCGCCCGGCGTGATCGGCGGCGGGCTGATGATGGCGGTCGTCTATTACAAGGCGCGCAAGTACGGGTTTCCGGTGGAGGACGCGTTCTCACTGCGGCGTTTCGGGCGGGCGTTCCGCGAGGCGGGGTGGACGCTCGTGCTCCCCGTGATCATCCTCGGCGGGATGTTCGGGGGCATCGTCACGGCCACGGAAGCGGCCGGCCTCGCGGTGCTCGCGGCGTTCCTCATCGGAGTGTTCCTCTACCGTGAGATGAACTTCTCGCAGCTCTGGCGGGTGACCCTGGACGGCGTCGTGGCCACGGCCAGCGTCATGCTCATCGTCGCGGCCTCCGCGGTGCTGGGCTGGTATCTGACGAACGAGCAGGTCCCCCAGCAGTTCGCCGCCTGGGTCCTCGGACTGACGAACAATCGTATCCTCGTACTGCTGTTCCTGAACGTCTTCCTGCTGGTCGCCGGCATGTTCTTGCACAGCGCCGCGGCGATCCTGCTCATCGTGCCCATCGTGATGCCGCTCGTGCGCCAGGTCGGGGTCGACCCCACCCACTTCGGGATCATCGTCACGCTCAACCTCGCCATCGGGCAGCAGACCCCGCCGGTGGCCTCGGTGCTGCTCACGGCGTGCGCGGTGGCGAAGCAGCCGGTCGGCACAGTGTTCCGCGAGGCGATCCCCTTCATCATCTGCCTGCTGATCACGCTGGCCATCGTCACCTACGTCCCCGCCATCCCGCTCTTCCTCCCGCGCCTCCTGCAGCCGTAAGAGTAACGACGTAAAGGCGGACTGCTCGGGACGCGGAATGTAGTGTCCCGATGAGGTGGGCGTGGCGTGCCGCCACCCTGGTCTGGATGGCGGTCCTCCTGGCCGGTTCCCTGCTGCCGACGACGATCGGTGCACCCGGCGGGCCGGGGTGGCACCTCTTGGGCTACGCCGTCCTCGGAGTGCTCCTCGGACGCGGGCAGGCGCTGTGGTTCGCTTGGCTGCTGGGCTTCGCGTACGGCGCGCTGATCGAGGCGATCCAGTGGGTGCTAGGCTATCGTGCCGCTGAGGTCGCGGACCTCGTCGTCAACGGTCTGGGCGTGCTGGTGGGCCTGCTGGGGGGCCGGGCTGCGTTCAGATTCCGTCGAGGATGATGTCGTGCGTCCACTCCACCATGACTTTCATCGTCCTCCTCTTCTTCCCAGATGCTCCCGCAGGCGCGTCACGGTGGTCGGGAGGACGATCCCGAGGGGGTGATCGGGGAAACGCTCGCGGATGGCGGCCGCGGCCGCCTCGTCGTCGCGTCCGGCCTCCATCGCGTCGGCGACGATCGCCGCCACGGCGTCGTGATAGGCCGTCTGCGCGTCCAGGAGGTCGAGACCGCCGGGAGCCCCGTGGCCCGGGATGAAGACGTCGGCGTCGAGCGCCCGCAGCGCCCGCAGGCCCTCCCGCACCCCGGGCAGAGAGGCGTGCTCGTAGTTGTAGTGATAGCCGGCGAAGAGCAGGTCACCACAGATGGCCACCCGGGCGTTCGGGACGAAGAGGAAGGCGTCCCCCGGGGTATGCGCCCAGCCCGGATGCCAGATCTCTACCTCCACGCCCCCCACGTGCAACACCAGGCCGTCGTCGAACGTGATGGACGGCAGCACGGGCCGCGCGTCCGCGAAGAGTTCGGCGAGCCCGGGCTGAGCCTGCCGCGAGGCGATGAGTGCCGGATGCTCTTCGGCCATGCGATCCCGGCAGGCCCGGTGGGCGATCAGGGCCGCTCCACGGTCCTCGAAGACGGCCGCGCCCAGCGAGTGGTCGGTGTGGTGGTGGGTGAAGACCACGTAGCGCACGGGGGCGTCGGTGTGCCGCCGCAGGGCCGCCTCGATCAGCCGGCCGTGGGCCGGTGCGATGAGCGGGTCGACGAGCATGATGGCCCGCTCCCCGATTACGGCGACGGCGTTCGCCCCGTAGCTCGTCGGCATCGTGTCCCCGCCGAGCGAGAAGACGAGGATGTCCTTCTGCACGCGCGTTTCGGTCAGCTGGGCCGCCACAGAGTCGGTATTCTCGGCGCCAAAAGGGCCTCCTCGTCGCCCCAGAGGACGGAAGTTCACCGGAAGTTCGGGGGAAGGTTTGCCCGGATAGCGGCATCCCGCTTGCTTTACTGAACGGTAGGGACCGGGTGTCGGTAGCCGGGTCACCCCGGACAAAGGGAGCACACGGCGATGAGAAAGGCGACAACCACAGTCATCATCCTGGTGACGATGGCCCTGGTGGCGGTGCTCGCGGCGCCGGCCCTGGCCGAGACGATCACCTACACGACCAGCTTCGTGAACCGTCTGGGCAACACGGTCACCGTCGAAACGACCTACGTCGACGGTGTGCTGACTTCCCAGGTCATGCGCGAAGTGCAGCCGGACGGCTTCCTCAAGATGCTGAAGGCGTGGGAGTACTACCCGAACGGGATGGTCAAGACGTCCGAGGAGTGGCGGTACTCGTCCACGTCGCCGACGCTCATCACGCGCCAGTACTCCGACACCGGCGTTCTGCTCTCTCAAGTCGCCGAGCTGTATCTGAACGGGGAGCTGGCCGTAAAGTCCATCACTACGTACGATAGCACCGGGCTTCTGCTCACCCAGGAGGACCGGATTCTGACGATGCTGGCGGATGGGACCCAGGTGTGGGTCGTGACCGTCAGCACGTACGCCGGCGGGATCCTCGTCAGCTCGACCACCAAGCAGTACCCGTACGGCTACAACTTCGATGAGCCGACTGAAGCGTCGCTGGAAGAGCGCCCCGGCTGGGGCCACGGCGACAAGAACCACGACCACACCGGACCGGGCGGCAAGGGCGCAGAGAAGGCGAGCAAGCAGAAGAAGCACGATGTCGGGAACGAGGCCGTCCGACCCGGCAACGGGTACGGCGACGACAATCACCAGCACACGGGGAAGGGCGAGAAGTAAGAACGGATCCGGCACCGTGTGGGCGACCACGCGGTGCCGCCGTTTTCGGGGGCTTCTTCAGCGCAAGATGAGCAACGCCGTCATCCCCGCCGCGATTGTCAGCAGCATGTTCTTCCCGCGCCAGGCCACCGCCGCGGCAAGCGCACCGGCCAGCAGGTAGGGGTTTCCCACCGAGAGATCCAGCGGCCCGGCCGGCCGGACGAGCGCCGGCGCGATCAGCGCCGAGAAGACCGCGGGCGGCACGAACCGCAGCGCGCGCGAGACGCCGGGCGACAACCGCAGCCGCCCAAGGAGCAGGATCATCGACAGCCGGATGGCGAGCGTGATCACGCCCATCCCGGCGATGATCAGCCAGTACATCTGCGCGCTTCTCATCGCAGGCTCAGCAGCGCCGCGACCCCGAAGGCGGTGATGACCACCCCCGCCGCGCGGTTCACCCAGCGCAGCGTCTCCGGGCGCAGGCGCGTCCCGACCATCGCGGCGGCGCCGCTCAGGATGAGCCACCACAGGGCCGATCCGCTGAACACCCCGGCGACCAGCGCCCCGGCCGTCGCGTAGTCGCGCGCGGCGGCCACGCCGAGCCCCGCGAAGATCGCGGCGAACGACAGGATGGTCATTGGGTTGGTTATGGTGAGGGCCAGCGTCGTCAGGTAGGCGCTCCCGAGCGTCAGCGAACGGGCGCCGTCTCCGCGGAGCGGGGTCGGCTCGCTGGTGAAGGCCCGGATGCCCAGATGGATGAGGAACAGTCCGCCGACCAGGCGCAGCCAGACCTGCTCGCGGACGAGCAAGCTCGAGACGAACGTCAGGCCGAGCGCGGCGATGGCGCCGTAGAACGCGTCGGCCGTCGCCGCGCCCAGACCGGAGACGAGGCCCGCGGCCCGCCCCTCGGTCAGCGTGCGGCGGATGCACAGCACGCCGATCGGTCCGACCGGCGCCGCGATGGAGAACCCGATGAGCAGGCCCCGCAGGAAGAACGCGCTCATCCCCGGTCCACCAGCCACCCGGCGGTGATGCCGGCCAGGGCGCCTGCCATCAGCCCGGCTCGCAGGGGCGCGCCCGCGGCCGCGACTGCGACGACCGCCGCCGTCAGGGCGGCCAGGCGGGATCCCCGGTCGGTGAGCATCGGGACGACGATGGCGGTGAAGATGAGCGGTAGGGCGAACTCGAGATCCCAGCCCGTGGGAATGCCGGCGGCGAGCAGCACCCCGGCGGCGGTACTGAGCTGCCAGCCGGCCCACAGCGTGAGTCCTGCCCCGAGGAAGAACCAGTGCCCGTCCGCGTCGGTGGGCGTCCGGACCTGAAAGCGCGTGATCGTCACGGCATACGCTTCGTCGGTCAGGAGATACCCGAGCAGCCACTTCCACGCCGGGCGCAGGCGGCGCAGGCGGGGGGCGACCGAAGCGCTGTACAACAGGTGGCGCAGGTTCACCACGAAGGTCGTGAGCAGGATGACGGCGCCGGGCGCGCCCGAGGCGAACAGTTCCGTGCCGATGAACTGGGCGGAGCCGGCGAAGACGATCGACGACATGGCCAGGGCCGCGGCAGGCGGGATCCCCGCCTCCCGCGCCAGCGCCCCATAGATGAGGCCGAAGGGAAGCGCGCCCAACATCAGGGGGATCTCTGCTCTGACCCCGGCGAGGAACTCCGTCCTCACATCTCCTGCGGGCGTTCGGCGCCCACCCGCACCGCGGACGGCGCCGCGGTGCGGCGGTTCACGACCGCGATCCCACCCACGACGAGTGCCGAGCCGGCGATCAGCCGCCAGTCCGCGGATTCATGGAGGAAGATGATGCCCAGCAGCAGCCCCACCACCGGGAACACGTAGGTCACGAGCGAGGCGCGCGTGGCGCCCCAGGCGTTGATCAGGTAGAAGTACAGGAGGTACGCCACGCAGGACCCCAGCAGTCCCAGCCAGGCCAGCGCGAACCAGGTCAGCCCGGAGGGGGGGAAGATTACCGGCCGGTCCATCACCGGCACGACCGCCCAGGTGATCGCATCCGCGATGAGGACGACCATCGTCGCCTGCACCAGCGGCGGGTGGCCGCGCAGGTGGCGGCGGGAGAACGTGGCCGAGGTCGCATAGCTGGCCGACGCGGCCAGCATCGCCACCTGTCCCCAGATGTTGCCGTGGATGCCCTGCGCCGAGAACTCACGGCTCATGAGGACCACCACCCCGACGAACCCCACGACGAGGCCCGCGATCCGGGTGAGGGTGATCTTCTCATCCGAGAGCCAGTAGTGCGCGATGACGATGGCGAACAGCGGCACGGTAGCGTTGAGGATGGCGGCGAGCGCCGAGTCGATGCGCGTCTCCGCCCAGGAGATCAGGATGAACGGCAGCGCCGTGTTGAAGAATCCCATGAAGAGGTAGGCGGGGAGGTAGGTCCGCAGGTTCCGGAACGGCTGCCGGGTGAGGCGCACGACGGCCAGCAGGCCGAGCAGCCCGAAGGCGAGCCGGATGGCGGCGAGGGTGGCCGGGCCGATATCCCCGACGGCGATCTTGATCCAGAGGAAGGACGAGCCCCAGATGGTTCCCAGCAGAAGAAACGCGCCCCACGGCCGCATGGACAGCATTATCCCTGCGCCGGGACGATTTGAAAAGTGACCTAGGTCACAGTTCGGCTCCTCCTTCGGAATAGCGCATCACACGCGCGCGTTCGCTCGGACACATCGGAGGTGTGGCAGCGGTGCGGGTTGAGCAGATTCTATCCGAGGTCGACGTCAATCAGGTGGTGGATTCCGGCCTGAGCGAGGAGCGGGAGGCGATGGACGCCTTCTCGCGTGCCGTCGTGGATGCCGTGGAGCGGGCCGGCCCTGCCGTCGTCAGCGTGTCGGTGGCGCGTCCCGCGCCGGAGCGCTTCCGCCGCCGGGGGCTCGACGAGTTCCACGGGGCCGGCAGCGGACTCATCATCACCCCCGACGGCTACGTCCTGACGAACAGCCACGTCGTCTCCGGCTCGCGGCGCATCGAGGTCCGGCTGCAGGACGGCCGCACCCTCGAGGCGCAGGTGGTCGGGGACGATCCGCACAGCGACCTGGCCGTCGTGCGACTCCTGGAGTCCGGGCTGCCCTCGGCCGAACTCGGCGACTCCTCGCGCCTGCGGGTGGGCCAGCTCGTCGTGGCGATCGGCAATCCGCTGGGCTTCCAGGCCACGGTGACCACCGGCGTGGTGAGCGCGCTCGGGCGGTCCCTGCGCGCGCAGTCGGGCCGCCTCATCGAGAACATCATCCAGACCGACGCCGCCCTCAACCCCGGCAACTCGGGCGGGCCGCTGGTAGACTTCCGCGGCCGCGTCATCGGCATCAACACCGCGGTGATCATGGGTTCCCAGGGCATCTGCTTCGCGATCCCGGCGAACACGGCCAAGTGGGTGACCGCGCAGCTGATCCGTGACGGCCGCGTGCGCCGCGCCTACCTCGGCATCTCCGGCCAGCAGGTCGCCGTCGACCGGCAGCTCGCGGTCGAGTACGCTCTGACGGCTCCGACGGCTGTCCGCGTGGTGGAGGTCCAGCCCAGCACCGCGGCAGCCCGGGCCGGCCTGGCGCCCGGGGACGTCCTCGTGCGGGTGGGCGGAGCGGCCGTCGCCTCGCCCGACGACCTGCAGCGGGCGCTGGCCCGGCACCCGATCGGCGAGGCCCTCATGGTGGACATCCTGCGGGGGGCCGAGCGGCTGACCCTTTTGACGCAGCCGACCGAGCTCCCAGAGGACTAACCCCTCCCCGGGGCGGGCAGAGTACGCGGATACCAGCCCGAGAACGCTGTTCGTTCAACCTTAGATAGGGGAGGGATTCATCCATGGATAACCTGCGCCGCCTCGGCGGCGAAGCAGGGTTAGTGGCTGGCATCGCGACAGCCTGGGTATTCCTGGGTTTTGTCTTCATCTTCCCCACCGCCGGCCTGGATTTCGTGGACCAGGTCAACCCACACCGGTACCTGCCCTTCATGACCAAGCACCCGGCGATGGTCTGGAGCGTGCACATCCTGGGCGGATTACTGGCCGCGCTCGGCACGGCCGTGCTGTTCGCCGCACTGCAGGACCGCTTCAGCTCGGATAACGCGGGCAACGCGCGCCTGGGGGCGGGGGCGGGTCTGTTCGGGGCCGGGACCCTCGCGGCCGCCGTGCTCGTGCGGCAGGCCGGCTTCGACGCGCTGGCCGGGCTCTATGCGACGAACGCCACCGGCGGCGCGTACGCGTTCTACGCGCTGCGGGGTCTCGTGTACTCACTGGAATCCCTGAGCGCGCTGGCCACAGGCCTCGGCGTCTTGATCATCGGCCGGTTGATGGTGGCCGACCGCAAGTTCAGCAGCGTCGGCTACCTCAGCGTGGCGGTCGGAACGGTCATGGTCTTCGCGGCCTTCGTCTCCCACGTGTTCCTGTTCATGGTGAGCTCACTGGGGATGATCGCCTGGCTGATCTGGACCGCGATCACGATGCGCACTGAGTCGGGTCCGGCCTTTCTTACGGGGTGGATGTTCCCGAAGAAGCGCCGCGCGAACGGAGGCGCCCGCAGGGCCGCCTGACCTACGACTGAACGATACGGGACTGATGTCCGGGGACTGTCCCCCTCGAGGGGGACAGTCCCTTCTCTACATTGACGCGCGTTCAGGGAGCTACCGGATGCGTTGCGCGATCCGGTGCGCCATCGCCATGATGGTGATCTGCGGATTCACGGACGGCGCCGATGGGAAGAGGCTGCCGTCGGCCACGTAGAGGTTGCGGATCCCATAGAGCCGTCCTGAGGGGTCGACGGCCGCGCGCCAGGGATCGGCGCCCATCGGCAGGCCGCCCATGAGGTGCGCGCTGAAGAGCGTAACCGCGTTCGGCCGGATCCCCTCCGCCCACACCGCCCGCGAGAACCGGCCCGCGGCATCCGGCTCTTCTCGCCGCACGTGGATCCGCCGGGTGTGCAGCGAGAACACCTCGGTCGCTCCCGCGGCAAGATGGATCTTCGCCATCTCCTCGAGCCCCCGCACCATCAATTCCCGGTCGAGCGGGTGCAGCCGGTAGCGGACGATGGGGGTCCCGTCGCGCGCGATGCGCACGCTGCCGCTGCCCCGATCACGGACGAGGACGATGAGCGCGGCTGTGTGGCGGAGGCGCCGCATCAACCCCGCGTGGTCCTCGCGTGAGCTCCACGGGATGGCCATCGCGGCCAGCCCGGGATGCCCCGGCGAGGCCTCGAGCCAGAAGCCGTGCCGGCCGGCCACCCGAGAGAAGGTCGTGCACACCGCAGTCTGCGCCGCGCCCCGCCAGATCTCGATGGGATGGTCGTAGATCCCCAGCGCCGCCGTGACCGGATGGAGGCGCAGACCCCTTCCGACCTGCGCGTTCCCCAGACCGGAGCGCAACAGCAGCGCCGGCGAGAAGATCGCTCCGCCGGCCAGCACGACGGCGCGACAGCTGATCTCGACGCGCTGGCGGGCTCCCGTGTGCGGATCCCGGACGCTCGCCTCGACCCCGGTCACCGTCCCTCCGCGTGAGCGGATGCGCTCCGCCGCGCAGTTGACGACGATGCGCGCCCCCGCGGAGGCGGCGTCTGCGATCCAGGTGCACAGGGCGTCCTGTTTCGTTCCCCGGCGGCACCCGTAGACGCACGGCCCACACTCGCCCGGATCCGGGCACCCGTCGACGTTGCGCGGGAGTGTGTCTACGGTGTAGCCCAGTGCCTGCGCGCCCGCGGCCAGGATCTGGTTGTTGGCATTGTGGGCGCTCAGCGCGGTGGTGACGTGCACCCGGCGCCTCACGACGTCGAGCGTGGCCCGGAATGCCGGTCCCGTGAGGCCGTCGATCCCGTGGTCGCGTTCCCATTCCTGCAGCACGTCGGCCGGCGGCTCCAGGCTCGTCGTCCAGTTGATGACCGTGGTGCCGCCCAATCCGATCCCCGCGAGCAGCCCGATCGCGTTGTCGTCGGTGGCGAACACGCCCTTCCCGAGCGACACGCGCTGGAGGGTCTCATACTCGTCACCCGTGTAGTCCGCGGGCGCGCGGTACTCGCCGCGTTCGATGAGGAGCACGTCCGCTCCACTGCGCGCCAGGACCGCCGCAACGACGCTGCCTCCGGCCCCCGAGCCGATCACGCAGACGTCGGCCGAGAGCGTGGTGTCCTGGCTGATCGCCAGCGGCCGGATTGAGGTTGGGGCAGGTGCGGCCGCCGCCAGCGCGGACGGGGGTCTCGAGTCGAGAAAGCCGATGTCCTGCCAGAGTGGATTCGGTTGGCCCGGCGGATGTGCCGCGTACGCAAGGAGGCCGATCACGCTCTTCAAGGCATGGAAGGCGGAGCGCGCGAGGCTAAGCCGGCTGAGTCCGAGCGACCGCAGGAACGCCTGCGCGTCCTCGTCGGACATCGCGTCGACTCCGCGCGGACGGCCCGCCAGGAGGAGGTTGCCCGCCGAACTCCCCAGCGCCCGCAGCAGGAGCCGGAACCGCGCGCGCAGGTGCTCGGGAGTATCGGTCAGGCCGTCATCGATGAGGTCGACGAGCGGGAGGTCGGTCGCCGGGACGATCGCGCGGCAGATCGCCCGGAGGGTCGCGCGCTCGCGCGGGGGCAGCGTCATCGACTACAGCGCGATGCCCCGGGCCCGGGCGAAGGCGTCGACGTCTATCCGGGTCGGCATGGAGGGTTGCGCGCCCATCCGGGTTACCGAGATCGCCCCGACCACGTTGGCGAGGCGCACCGCGTCGAGGATCGCCCTTCCGTTCGCCACCGCCACGCCCAGCGCGCCGGCGAAGGCGTCTCCGGCGGCCGTGGTGTCCACCGCGTCAACGGGGATCCCGGGCACCGTCTGACGCGTCGTGTCGCCCGCTGTGAGCGCGCCGGCCACGAATGCCCCGCGAGGGCCGAGTTTGATCACCGCCGCGCGGCAGCCCATCGCCAGCAGCCGCTCCGCAGCGGCGCGGGCACCCTGCTCATCCTGCACGCTGATCCCCGTGAGGACCTTGGCCTCGACCTCGTTCGGGTTGATGACGTCGACGAGCGGCAGCAATCGTTCAGGCAGGGGGGCAGGCGGCGCCGGCGCGGGATCGAGGATGACCCGGCAGCCCGCGTCGCGGGCAAGCTCCGCCGCGCGAACGACACTCTCGAGCGGGATCTCGAGCTGGAGGAGGAGCACGGCGCTGCTCGCGATGACCTCCCGCGCGGCCTCGACGTGCTGCGGCGTGAGGCGCCAGTTGGCGCCGGGGGCGACGACGATCGTGTTCTGCCCGCGGGGATCGACGGTGATCAGCGCGACGCCGGAGGCCTCGCCGGCGACCGTCGTGACGTGCCGCGTATCGATGCGGTCGCGCTCAAGCCCCTCCCGCAGCTGGCGGCCGAAGGCGTCCTCCCCGATCGCGCCCACCATCGCGACCTGAGCACCCAGACGGGAGGCCGCCACGGCCTGGTTCGCGCCCTTGCCGCCGGGGAAGGTCGCGAACACGCCTCCGGTCACGGTTTCGCCCCGCTCGGGCCGGCGCCGGGATTTGATGACGAGATCGGTGTTGAGGCTGCCGACGACCGCAAGGCGGGGCATACGTGTTCCGATGTTCGTCGCAGGCACAGAAAACCCCGCGCGGTCCTCATGGCGAACCGCGCGGGGCTGATGCGGGTCTGAGACTACTTCGTGACGAGCTTGAGCGGGACCGGCGTGAACTTCGGCACGGCCTTCTTGGTGATGATCTTCACCGCGGCCTCGACCGCCAGACGGCCCATCTCTTTGGGCTGCTGCGCGATCGTCGCGGCCATCGTCCCGGCCTTCACCGCGGCCAGGGCGTCTGCGATCGCGTCGAAGCCGACGACGAACATCTGCGACTGCCGTTTCGCGGCCTGGATGGCCTGGATCGCCCCCAGCGCCATCTCGTCGTTCTGGGCGAAGACGGCGTTGATCGTCTTCTGCGCCTGCAGGATGTTCTCCATCACGGCGAGGCCCTTGGCGCGGTCGAAGTCGGCGGTCTGCACCGCGACGAGCTTGATGCCCGGGTACTTCTTCAGGCCGTCCTTGAAGCCCTTACCGCGGTCCCGGGCCGCCGAGGTGCCGGCGATGCCCTCGAGCATGACCACGCTGCCCTTGCCGTTCAGGCGCTTGCCGACGTACTCTGCGGCCATGACGCCGCCGGCCACGTTGTCCGAGGCGATGTGGGCCAGCACGGTGCCGCCGTTGGCGCCGCGGTCCACGGTGACGACCGGGATCTTCGCGCCGTTGATCTTCTTGATCGTCGGCACGATCGCGTCGCTATCGGTCGGGTTGATCGCGATGACCGCGACCTTCTTTTGGATGAGGTCCTCGATGCCGCTCGCCTCCCGCGCAGAGTCGTTCTGCGCGTCGAGGACGATGAGGTTGACGTTGAGCTTCTTCGCCGCCGCCTGCGCGCCGTCGCGCAGGTCGACGAAGAACGGGTTGTTCAAGGTCGAGATGGACAACCCGACGGTGGGCATGGCCGCCCCGTACAGGGGCACGACGGTCAGGACGAGGACGGCGGCAAGCACGATCAGGATGGCTCTCTGCATTCTCTTCCCTCCTCTGGGCTCTGAGCGAATTCAGCGTACGTAGAGTTCCCGGGAATGAACAATCGGGCGCGGGCCTGATTCGATTCTAGCGCAGGCGACGGTCGAGGAGCACGGCGAGGAGGATCACCACGCCTTTCACGACCTGCTGGTAGAACGAGGAGACGTTGAGGAGGTTCAGGCCATT
>DASSGA010000020.1:0-4406 GCA_035693805.1 bacterium
AAGTCCACCATCTGCACCTCCTGCGCGCGGCAGAACTCGATCACCTGGGATGGATTGGCGATCGCCCGGTCGGAGATGTGGTTCCGGATCTGCTCCTTCATCGACCCCGCCTCCCCGGCATGAAGTGAGAAAAGCGAAACGGCGCCCCCCAGGGTGGAGGGGCGCCGTGGCCCGAACGTCTATGGAAACCTTACCGTGGATGATAGCAAAGGGGAGGCCGCCCGGTCAAGAGCCTGGAAGAGGGTTGACGCCGCCCGCGTTGTTGGAAAGATGGAGGTGGAGCCATGCAGCGATACACCTACCTGATCGTCGGTGGCGGCATGACGGGAGACGCGGCCGTGCGGGGCATCCGCGAGGTGGATGCGCGCGGGACGGTCGGCGTCGTCAGCGCCGAGTCCCATCCCCCGTACAACCGCCCCCCGCTCACGAAGGGGCTGTGGAAGGGCCAGTCCGAGGAGGAGATCTGGCGCGGGACGGAGGCCCACGGCGGGCGCGTGCATCTCGGCCGGCGGGCGGTCCGGCTCGATCCCGGCGAGCGCATCGTCACCGACGACCGCGGAGAGACCTACGCATACGAGAAGCTCCTCCTGGCGACCGGCGGGACGCCGCGGCGGCTGCCGTTCGGCGACGACCGCATCATCTACTTCCGCACCTACGACGACTACCGGCGCCTCCGCGACCTGAGCGAGCGCGGGAAACGGTTCGCCGTGATCGGCGGGGGCTTCATCGGTTCCGAGATCGCGGCGGCGCTCGCCATGAACGGCAAGACTGCGGTCATGCTCTTCCCGGATGAAGGCATCGGCGCGCGCATCTTCCCGGCGGGTCTCACCCGCTTCCTCAACGACTACTACCGCAACAAGGGCGTGGACGTCCGCCCCGGCGAGACCGCGATGGGGTTCGACGCCGCGGGCACGGGCGGGGTGGTGCGAACGCAGCGCGGGACGGTCGAGGTGGACGGCATCGTGGCCGGCATCGGCATCGAGCCGAACGCGGACCTGGCCCGCGCGGCGGGCCTGCGCGTCGAGAACGGCATCGTCGTGAACGAGCTCCTGCGCACCACCCGGCCGGACATCTTCGCCGCCGGCGACGTGGCCAATTTCCAGAACCCCGCGCTGGGACGCTTACGCGTCGAGCACGAAGACAACGCCAACACGATGGGCACCGTGGCCGGCCGCAACATGGCCGGGCACAGCGAGCCATACGACCATTTGCCGTTCTTCTACTCCGATCTCTTCGACCTCGGGTACGAAGCCGTCGGGGACATGGACAGCCGTCTGCAGACGGTCGAAGACTGGAAGGAACCCTTCCGTGAAGGCGTCGTCTACTACCTCAAGGACGGGCGGGTGCGGGCCGTGCTGCTGTGGAATGTGTGGGAACAGGTGGAGCACGCCCGCCGGCTGATCGCCGACCGAGGGCCATTCACGGCGAAGGACCTCAAGGGACGCCTGCCCGCCTAGCCCGCTGTGGCGCAGGCCTGGATTCCGCCCGACCGGCCTCACCTCACCCGCTCCGGCCTCTTCCTCGCCGGGGCCGTGCTGACGTTTCCCATCGTCGGGGGATTCGTCGCGGCTGCCGCGCCGCATCTTGCCGCGCTCCAGCACCGCACGCCCGTCGTCCTCACCGCGAACCATCTGGTCACGCTCGGCTGGGGCACGATGATCGCGCTCGGTGCGCTGCACCAGCTGCTCCCCGCGGCCGCGGGCGTCCGCCATGACCCCGGGCCTCTCGTCGCCGCCCAGTTCGGGGTCCACGTCGGCGGCGTCGTGCTGCTGGCCCTCGGGTTCTGGTGGCGGGCGGCGCTGATCCTCGTCACGGGCGGCGGCGCCGTCGTCCTGAGCGTGCTCGCGAGCGCCGTCACCGCCGCGTGGGTGCTCCGGCGACGCACCCGCTGGAACGAACCGTTGGCCTTTGTCGCCGTCGCGCTCGCGTCCCTGGTCCTCGTCACCACCTGGGGTGTAGTGCTGGGGCTCAACCTGCGCTATGCCTTCTGGCCTGCGCTGCTCCGGCCGATGGGGCTGGTCGTGCACCTCACCCTCGGCCTGCTCGGCTGGTTCGCCTTCCTCATCACCGGCGTGTCGTACTATCTGCTGCAGCGGTTCACCACGCGCCGCTCGCTCGAAGGCTCGCGGGTCCGCGCGGTTTTTGCGCTCCTGGTCATTGCCGTCAGTGCGCTCCTCACCGGCGCCTTCGCCTCCGAGGTGCTCGTGCGCGCCGGACTGCTCGCGGCGGGTGCTGCGGGACTCGTCTACGTCCAGGATGTTCGCCGGTTCGTCGCCACATGGAGCCGCGCCCGTGACATCTCACGCGTGCACTGGCAGCTCCTCATGGTCGAGACGGCCGCCCTCAGCGCGGGCGTGATCGCGTACGCGCTCGGTCTGCTGGGCGGCTCGCCGACCACGTGGATCGTGGCCGGCGTGACGCTGTTCCTCACGGGGTGGGTAACGCTCGCGATCACGGGGCAGGCGTACAAGGTCACGCCGTTCCTCATGTGGTACTACCGGTTCGCCCTGGGGATGCCGGCCTACGACGTGCCGCGTCTGGAAGCGCCGTACTGGCCGCGGTGGAGCCTGCCCTCGCTCCTCCTCCTGGGTCTCGGAGCGCCGCTGATGAGCACAGGGATCGTCACCGGACAACGCGCCGTGAGCACGGCGGGGGGGATGGCCTTCTTCCTGGGGAGCTGCGTCTTCGCCTACGTGCTCGGCTACTCGTGGTTGCCGCGGCTCTGGCAGGTGCGCAGGCGCCGGGCCCCCGCGCCGCCCGCCTAGCCGCGTCAGCGGAGCCGCCGGAGGAAGGCGACCACCGCCTGGTTGAAGGCGGCCGGCTGCTCGAGGTTCGTGACGTGGCCGGCCCCGGGGATGATGACGAGCTCCGCGCCGGGGATCGTCGCCGCCATCTTGCGCGAGCTCTCCACCGGGGTGGCCTTGTCGTCCTCGCCGACGACCACCAGCGTGGGGACCGTGAGGCCGGCCAAAAGCGGCGTGCTGTCGGGGCGCTCGGCCATGGCGCGCAGGCTGCCGATCAGGGACTTCACCTTCATCCCCTCCATCAGCCGGCGCACCTCGGTGGCGACCTCGGGACGCGACTCCGCCGTGCGCGGGGAAACGAGGAGCTTCGCGAAGTCATCGAGGAAACCGGAGGGCCCTTCCCGCTCGATGCGCTCGATGCCGGTGTAGCGGCGCTGCCGGGCCTCGGGCGTATCCGCCTCCGGCCGGGTGTCCAGCAGCATCAGCGCGCGGACGCGCCCGGCATGTGCGGCAAGGTAGCGGAACGCGACGTAGCCGCCCATCGAGAAGCCGGCGAGCACGAAGGAGGACAGCTTCAGCCCCTCGACGAGCGCGTGCACGTCGGCCGCCAGCTGCTCCATACTTTCCGGGATGCCCTCGGACTCCCCGCACCCGCGGAGGTCCGGTGTGATGAGCCGGCACGCTCGCGCGAGCGGGCCGCCCTGCGCGGCCCACATCCGGCGTGAGAAAGGAAAGCCGTGGAGCAGGACGACCGGGACCCCCTGTCCCTGGTCGTCGTACGCGAAGCGGGTGCCGTTCAGCGCAATCTTCATGGTGAGGGGGTGTTCCCGGGGCGAGCCCGATGCTCCTTCAGGACGCCGGCTGGAGCGCCGACGTGCAATGCGGGCACCGGGTGGCCGCGGGCGCCACGGGCGAGTAGCAGTAAGGGCACTCCCGCACGGGCGCCGGCTCGGGGGCACGGCGCGACCGGTTGATCTGCCGGACGACGAGGAAGACGACGAATCCGACGATGATGAAGTCCAACAGCGCGTTCAAGAAGATCCCGTAGTTGATGGTGACCGCGCCCGCCTCCTTCGCCGCCGCCACCGTCGTCACCGGCGGTCCGGCCAGGCGGATGAAGAGGTTCGTGAAGTCCACACCCCCAATCAAGAGGCCGATCGGGGGCATCACGATGTCCGTGACCAGGGATGTGATCACCCGGCCGAACGCCACGCCGAGGATGATGCCCACGGCCATATCGACGAGGTTCCCGCGGGCGATGAATTCACGGAATTCCCTTAGCATGCTCCTGCCCCCCCTCCCGTCGTCGCGCTGAACCCAGCATACACGAGCCGGAAGCAGGGCGGAATCGGCCGACCTCAGGGTCCAAGGGTCCAGATCAGACCGATCAGGCCGAGGACCGCGGTGAGGACCAACACGTACCGGCCCGTGACGCGCATGACCTGGCCCTCCTGCCCGGCCAGACCGGTCGTGGCTGTGGCGAGGACCACCTTGGCCGGGGCGACCATCGAGCCGAGCGCGCCGCCCGCGGACTGCAGCGCCGCCATCAGCACCGGGTCGAGGCGCAGGAGGCCCGCCGCGTCCCGCTGGAGCGCGCCGAAGAGGACGTTCGAGTTGGTGTTGCTACCGGTGATCACGGTGCCGAGCAGGCCGATGAACGGC
>DASSGA010000021.1:0-7834 GCA_035693805.1 bacterium
GACACCAAGCGGGTGATCCGGGAAGTCGTGGGGATGGTGACGGGGTCAGGCTATCTCGCGGTCACCAAGCCGGACGCCTACGGGGCGACGAAGGTCGCGGACAAGCACTCGAAGTAGGCCTAGCGGCGTTCCGGATCCCAGCCCCAGACCGGCAGGATGTCCGTGAAGGATCGATCGTCGGTCATGACCGGGACGTCCGCCGTCGCGACCGGCTTCTCGTAGAAATCCCCGAGGAAGTCCGCGTGCAACGCCGGAGGGATCTGCTTCCCCGCCCGCAGCTTCCCCATCGCCCCGAGCAGGTCGCGCTTCGTCAACCCCGGCTTCGCCCCCGAGAAGAGGATGATCGTGCGGACCTCCTCCTCGTCCGGGTAGTACTGGATCTGCACCGGGAACAGGTACAGCCCGGTGAACTCCGCGGCGTAGGTCTTGTAGATGGCCTTGAACAGCTTGCTCTCCGGCCCCGCGAGGAACCCGACGATGTTGGCCGCGACGATGCCGCCCGGCGCCAGCTTCGCCTTGACCTGCCGGAAGAACTCCTGTGTGACGAGGTGGAAGGGCACCCCCTCCGCGTGGTACGCGTCCATGACGATGAGGTCATACTGGGTGTCTGCGCGGCGGATGTACTGCCGTCCGTCCTGGACGACGATGCGATGGCGCGGGCCTTCGGGCACCGCGAAGTAGCGCTTGGCGACCTCGACGACGACCGGGTCGAGCTCCACGGAATCGACCTGCACGCCCGGGAAGTCGCTGAGGATACGCTTGGGCACCGAGCCGGAGCCGAGCCCAACGACGAGCACCTTCTTGATGTTCGGATTGAACAGCCACGCCAGCAAGAAGTAGTCAGGATAGCGCAGGGGGCTCTCCAGCGGGGAACTGAGGTACATCCCGCCCTGACGGGACCGGTCGAAGTGCAGCCAGCGGTAGCACTTGTCCTCCGCCACGCGGATCTGATGGTACACGGTGTCGCGCTGGAACACGACGCGTGACTCGCCGCACTGCGTCTGGGCACCCGCGGGGACGGCGCCCATGACCAGGGCCACCACGGCGACCGCGGCCGCAGCCCGGACGGTGCGGGCGGCCAGCATCGCCATGAGACCCGAGAAAACCACCAGGGCGACGCCCAGCGTGTAGAGGATGGCGCGTACGCCCATCGCCGGGATGAGCACGAACGCCGTGAGCAAGGTGCCCACGATGCTGCCCGCGGTAGAGATCGCGTAGAGGATGCCGGCGGTGTTGCCGACCGTGGCCAGGTTCGTCGCCGCGAGCTTGATCGCGAACGGAGACGTCGCCCCCATGAGGATGCTCGGCAGCGCGAACAGGACGATCGACGCAAGCAGCGGGGTCGTGCGCGGCCCCAGGTCCCACGCTGAGAAGGCCTCGAGGATGGACCGGGACAGCAGCGGCAGGAGCAGGATGAGGACGCCCGCCGTCCCCAGCGTCAGGGCGAGAACGCCGGGGCGCGGCCAGCGGTCCGCGGCGAGGCCGCCGAAATAGTAGCCGAGGCTCAGGGCGGCGAGGAAGATGCTGATCAGGCTCCCCCAGACATACACCGAGCTGCCGAAGTACGGCGCGAGGATGCGGCTGCCGACGATCTCCAGTGCCATGAGCACGGCGCCGGATCCGAACACGACAAGTCTCAAGATCACGGCTTGATCTCCTTCATCCCATTCATGTACGGGACAAGCGCATCCGGGATGCGCACGCTCCCGTCGGCCTGCTGGTAGTTCTCGAGGACGGCGATCCAGGCACGCGGGGTGGCGACCGCCGTCCCATTCAGCGTATGGGCGTAGACGGCCCCGCTCGACCGCCGGATCCGGATGGCCAGCCGGCGGGCCTGGAAGTCGGTGCAGTTGCTGCACGACGTGGTCTCGGCGAAGCCGCCGCGGCCGGGCATCCAGGTCTCGATGTCATACGTCTTCGCCGACGCGGTCCCCGCCTCGCCGCCACAGAGGAGCACGACGCGATGGTGCAGGCCCAGGCGCTGCAGCAGCCGCTCCTCGAGGCCCAGCAGGAACTCATGCTCGTCCCAGGACACCTCGGGTGCGGTGAACGAAAACATCTCGACCTTGTCGAACTGGTGGACGCGGAAGACGCCGCGGGTGTCCTTCCCATAGGTCCCGGCCTCCCGGCGAAAGCACCACGAGAGTCCGGCAAGCCGGATGGGCAGCAGCTTCTCGTCGAGCGTCTCGTCCTTGTACAGCCCGGCCAGGCTTTGCTCGGACGTCCCGATGAGGACGAGCTCCTCCCCCTCGATCCGGTAGATCTGCTGTGCATCGATCTCGGCGCCGCCGTACGCGCCGAGCATGACCTCGGGCCGGACGAGGAACGGCGTCTGCACCGGCGTGAAGCCGTCGGCAAGCACCAGGTCGAGCGCGAAACGCATCAGGGCCTGCTCGAGCAGCACCCCCGCTCCCCGCAGATAGTAGAAGCGCGAGCCCGAAACCTTCGCCCCGCGCTCGATATCCAGGATGCGCAGCTGCGTCCCGAGGTCCGCATGGTCCCGCGGTGTGAACCCGAACTGGGGCGCCGTCCCCCAGGTGCGCAGCACGACGTTGGCGGAGGCATCCGCCCCGGCGGGGACGCTCTCATGAGGGAGGTTCGGGAAGAGCAGGAGGATCGCGGCCAGAGCCTCCTCCGCCACCTTGAGGTCCGGCTCGAGGCCCTTGATGCGCGCGGCGACTTCGCGCATCTCGCCGATCCGGGCCTGCTTCCCTGCGCCGGAAAGCTTCGGGATCTCCGCCGAGACGCGGTTCTGCTCGGCGCGGAGACGCTCCACTTCCTGCACCAGCTCGCGCCGGCGCCGATCGGCCTCGAGGGCGCGGTCCACGAGGGCAGGGTCCGCCCCACGCCTGCGCAGCCCGGCGCGGACCATGTCGGGGTTATCGCGGATCAGCTTGAGGTCAAGCATGAAGAGTCTCTATGGTGATTGCGTGCGAGGCGAAGGAATCTCCTCTCTTCCTTGAAGAGCGATCGCTGCGCCGCTTCGCGGCTCGCGTTGACAGGACATCACACATCGAAGATGACGCGGGCGCGCCAGAACTGGTTCTGGCGGATCTCCACCTGATGGTAGGTCGCGGCCTTGACGTCCAGCCGGAATCGGTGACGCGCCGCGTCCACCGGCTCTCCCAGTACGCCGGCCTCCAGATTCGTGTCCGTGAGACGCTCGATGCGGAACTCGCCGGGGATGAATCCGTCCCCGTTGAGCAGAACCAGCAGCTCGTTCAGCCAGGCCACAAGCAACCCCTCGCGATCGTCGGCCTCGACCGCGACCTTCCGCGCCTCCACCGATCGGACCGCGTCGGGAGAGATGAGGAATGACATCATCCCCGCCGCGGCGTTGGCGAAGACCTCGGGCAGCGTGCGGCCGTGCGCGATGATCCCGACCTCGGCTGTGTGCTCGATGACCTCGAATGCGGGCAGAGGGGGCCTGGCGGACGACGCCACGGCCGAGGCCGCCTCGGCGGCGAGCCCGAGGATGCGCTGAGCGTAGTCGTTCAGGATGCGCCCGGCCTCGGTGAGCTGGCTCCGCTTCCCCTCCGGCGCGAACAGCTCGACCCCGAGTGAGCGCTCGAGGTCCGCGACCTGGATGCTGACCGAAGGCTGGCTGATCCCCAGCTCCTCGGCGGCGCGTGAGAAGCTCCCCAGGCGCGCAACCATGTGGAAGATCCGCAGCTGATGAAGGGTCACAACAGCTCCATACTAGCAAGCGTGCTACAATACCCCAAGGCTTGCCGCGGAAAGGGGGTGAGGATCGTGACCGAGCGCGATCGCATCCGGCTCACCGCGATGGTCGCCTGCGCCGGGTGAGCATCCAAACTCAGTCCTGAGGACCTGGCGCAGGTCCTGCGCCAGTTGCCGGTTCCAACCGATCCGAACCTCCTGGTGGGGACGAACACCGTCGACGACGCGGCCGTGTACCGCCTCAGCGACGACCTCGCCCTCGTCCAGACCGTGGACGTCTTCACGCCGATCGTGGACGATCCGTACCACTACGGCGCCATCTCGGCGGCAAACGCGCTCTCCGACGTCTACGCCATGGGCGGCCGGCCCATCCTCGCGCTGAACATCGTCGGCTTTCCCCGGGGCAAGCTGCCGATGTCGGTCCTGGAAGACATCCTGCGTGGAGGGGTGGACAAGACCAGGGAGGCGGGCGTCATCATCGCCGGCGGCCACAGCATCGACGACCCGGAGCCGAAGTACGGCCTGGCCGTCACGGGGATCGTGCACCCACAGCGCGTTGTGCGCAACATCGGCGCTCGGCCGGGCGATCAGCTGGTGCTCACGAAGCCGCTCGGGCTCGGGATCATCACGACCGGGATCAAGCAGGAGATGGCCTCGGCGAAGGCGGTGGAAGCAGCCATCGCGATCATGGAGCTTCTCAACCGTGATGCCGCCGAGGCCATGACACAGGTCGGCGTCCATGCGGCCACCGACGTCACGGGGTTCGGCCTCCTCGGCCATCTCTTCGAGATGACGTCCGGCAGCCGCGTGAGGGCGCGCCTCTCGTTCGATGCGATCCCGGTCCTCGAGGAAGCCCGCGCGCTCGTACGCCGCGGGGCCATCGCGGGCGGGACATCCCGCAACTACGAGTATCTGAAACCCCGCGTCGAGTTCGCCGGACTCGACGAGGGTGACCAGCTCATCCTCTGTGACGCGCAAACCTCGGGCGGCCTCCTGATGGCGGTGGCGACGCCGCGGCTTGGCGCGCTGACGGAGGCCCTGTCCCGCCGGCGGGTGCCCGCCGCGCACATCGGGGAGATCACCGGGGAGGGTGACGGCACGATCGAGGTCGGGCGCTAGATGCGCAGGGTTGGAGCGCTCGCGATCCTGTGGTCTCTGCTGGCCTGGCAGACGCTTGCGCCTACGGTCTCCGGCGCATCTGCCACTCGGACGATCGACGCCGGGGGCCTGCGCCGGACGTTCGTGCTCCACCTTCCGCCGTCGGTCCCCTCCGGGGCCTCGGTACCACTCGTGTTCGTGCTGCACGGAGGCGGAGGGACCGGCGCGGGCATCGAGCGCCAGACCGGCTTCAGCAGGCTGGCCGACCGCGAGGGCTTCATCGCCGTCTATCCCAACGCCGTCGATCGCAACTGGAACGACGGTCGGGGGGATCCGCACATCCGGTCCCAGGCCGAGGGCATCGACGACGTCGGCTTCATCTCGGCCGTGATCTCGCTGCTCTCGAACGAATACCGCGTGGATCCCAAACGGATCTTCGCCACCGGGATCTCCAACGGAGGATTCATGTCCCAGTTGCTGGCCGCGCGCCTCTCGGAGCGCATCGCGGCGATTGCGGCGGTGGCGGCGGGCATGGGCCCGGCCGTGGCCGCGGCCCTGAAGCCGAGCACACCGGTCTCCGTCCTCGTCATAAACGGGACGAACGATCCGCTCGTCCCCTACGGGGGCGGTCCCGTGGCGCGCAATCGTGGAGAGACGATCAGCACCGATGAGATCATCCGGAAGTGGGTCGCAGCGAACCACTGCGCCGGTGATCCGGTGGCCGCCCAACTTCCCGACACCGATCCATCGGATGGCACGCGGGTGACGAAGACCGCCTACTCGGCGTGCGCGCAGCAGTCAGTGGTCGTCCTGTACACCATCGAGGGGGGCGGCCACACCTGGCCGGGGGGCTCCCAGTACCTTCCCCGCGGGATCGTGGGCCGCGTCTCCCGGGACATCAGCGCGAACGAGGTGATCTGGGCGTTCTTTACCGCGCACCCCCGGCCGTAACCCCCGACGACCGCCGCGGCCGCGAGCGCGCGGACGTGAAGAGGTGCTGCTGGGCGTACCCGGCGAGCCTCCCGAACCGCTCCCTTGCGAACTCCCTGATCCGGCGCTCGCTCTGCGTGCGCCCACCGAAGTACCGGCGCTCGACCGCGCGCTTCACCCACACGTCCACCGGGAACGCCTCACCCTTCCCGTAGGCAAACAACAGCACACAATCGGCCACCTTCTCGCCCACGCCTGGGAGCGCCAGCAGCATCCTCCGCGCTTCGTCGTACGGCGCGAGCCCCGGCTCGTTCAGGTCGAGCCCCCCGCGGGCCACCAGACGGGCGACCGCACGAACGTAGGGCGCCCGGTAGCCGAGCACACACGCGCGAAGGGCACGCGGTGAGGCCGCGGCCAGCGCCTCCGCGGTCGGGAACATCCTCAGGCCGTCCTGCCCCGCCTCCCCGAACCGGTCGGCGAGCTTCCCAAGCGTTAGCTCGATCTTCGGGATGTTGTTGAACGCGGAGGCGATGAAGCTGACCAGACACTCCCAGGGGTCCTGGCGCAGGATGGCGATGCCGCTTGTTTCCGGGATGACGGTCCGCAGTACCCGATCCTTTCGCAGCGTCGCTTCGATCTCCGCAAGCGGATCGTCCACGCTCAGGTAATGGCGGAGACGCAGCAGGGCGATTTCATCGTCCAAGCCCGTGACCGTAATCTCCTCGCCAAGCTGCCGGAGAGTGACCCGCCGGCCGGCGAAGACGCGGGCGGCGGACATGTTCTCACACTGCCAGCCAAACGCCTGTCCGCACGACAGCGTGCGCACGACGTTGTACGGCGCAGGCGCGCGCAGGACGGCGACGGAGCGCGCCGCTACAGCCGCATCGGATCGCCGGCGTCGAGGATCAGCTGCGACCATGTCTCCATCCTCTCGTAGAGTGCTCGGACCTCGCGGGGATCGGTGAGCCGGCCGGACAGCGTGTCTGACTCCCGCACGGTGATGGCCGGGGACTCGACGTCCACGACGTGGACGAGGCCGAAGTGGACCTGTCCGACCGGATTCGTATCGTCGTTCAGCACGCCGACCAGGCGGACCCGCCAGGGGGCATCGATCACGAGCTCTTCGTCGAGTTCGCGGCGGAGGCCCGCGTCCAGGACGTCTGCGGCGCCCTCCACGTCGGAACGGTTGATGTGGCCGCCCACGCCGATGCTGAACTTGCCGTGCAGGCGCGCCTCACCGCCCGCCGTGGATCGCTGGAACAGAAAGAGCCGGCCGCGGTGGCGGATGATGAGATAGGGGATGATCTGCTTCATGGACGGGTCGTGCTCCATGTCGCCCCGGCGGCGGAAGGTGGCATGGTCGCGGACGCGGGCCACGTAGTCCGCCGCTCCTTGCGTCGTGAAGCCGTGCACGGCACCGGACAGCAGCGCCGCACGCGGCACGACGAGGATGTCTTCGTCGTGGCCCATCAGGCCCGCTCCTGGTTCAGGTGCTCGAACAGAACGATCTGGTCCGGCAGGCCGATCACGGTCACCTCATCCCCGCTGCGCAGCACCACCTCCGGGCCGGGGCTGACGACCTCGCTGCCGTCGATGCGTCTGACGGCGAGGACCGACACGCCGGTCCGCTCCCGGACCCGGGCCCGGCGGAGCGAACAGTCCACGCAGAAGCCCGGCCCGATGCGCAGCGTCTTTGTCTCCAGGAGGTGATGCAGCGGCAGCTTCGGGGCGTCGCGCCCCGCCGAGAGCTCCACGACGCGCTGCTGGGTCATGTACGCTTTGACCTGCTCGTGCGGGATGCCGAGGTGCTCCAGACCGTGACGGATGAGCGTCTGGGCCGCCTCGAACTCCGGCTGGATGACCTCGGTGGCGCCGGCCTCGAGCAGCGCCGGCCGCTGCGTCGGGTGGGTGGATCTGGCCAGGATCGGCATCGTCGGGTTCAGGCGGCGCAGACGGCGCACGGCGAGGCGCGTCCGCTCGAAGTCCGGCGTGGCCACCACCGCGAGACCGGCCCGTTCGGCGCCCGCGGTGCGCAGCACGGGCTCGCCCGCGACGTCGCCATAGACCACCGGGATCCCGCGCCGGCGCAGCGCCTCGATCACGTCGAAGTCAAGATCCACGACCG
>DASSGA010000022.1:0-8732 GCA_035693805.1 bacterium
GAGATCGTCACCTTCAAGGTGGACACCCGCCGCGCCGAGAAGCGCTTCCCGCTGACGTCCATGGAGACGAGCAGTGAGGTGGGTCGCGCCATCCACGAGCGCCTTCCGCAGCTGCGGGCCAGGATGCGCGATCCGGACCTCCTCGTCCGGATCGAGCTGCGGGACCGGGCCTACCTGTCGACCAAAACCATCCCCGGGCCGGGCGGCCTGCCCTATGGGACCGGGGGCCGCGCGCTCGCCCTGGTCTCCGGGGGGATCGACAGCCCGGTGGCGGCCTGGTACGCCGCCCGCCGCGGCGTGGTCATCATCCCGGTGCACTTCCACAGCTTCCCGTTCACGAGCGAGCGCTCGAAGGAGAAGGTCGTCGACCTCTGCCGGGTTCTCGCGCAGTCCACCGGGCCGCTCGA
Source organism: bacterium (assembly GCA_035693805.1). GTDB lineage: Bacteria > Sysuimicrobiota > Sysuimicrobiia > Sysuimicrobiales > Kaftiobacteriaceae > Kaftiobacterium. Next base: position 408 of record DASSGA010000022.1, read on the forward strand.
CCTCTGGGTGGTCCACTTCACCGAGATCCAGCGCGCCATCCAGACTCAGGTGAAGGACGCCCTGCGCGTGCTGGTGATGCGGCGCCTGATGATGCGCGTCTGCGACCGGCTGGCCCCCCGTCTGGGCGCCCTGGCCCTCGTCACCGGGGAGAGCCTGGGGCAGGTGGCGAGCCAGACGCTCGAGTCCATCGCGGCGATCAACGCGGCCACCATGCTCCCCGTCCTCCGTCCTCTGATCGGCGCCGACAAGACGGAAATCATGGCGCAGGCGGAGGCGATCGGCACGTACGCGATCTCGATCCGCCCGTACGAGGACTGCTGCAGCCTGTTCGTCCCCACCCACCCGCGGACGCAACCCTCGCTCGACGAGGCGCAGCGCGCGGAAGCGGCCCTCGACACCGACGCCCTGGTGCGGGACGCCCTCGCCCGCAGCGAGCGTCTCCGCATCACGCGCTCCGGCGCCGACCCCGCCGCGATCGGGCCCGTGAACGACCGGCGCGCAGAGGAAACTCGATGAGCGAAAGCGGAAATACCCCAGCGGCTCGAGGTGGCCCAGGGGTGAAGGTCTGCGTGTACCTGGAGACCGGCTACTCCTCCAACTGGTCAGGGGGGATCCGCCGGGCTCACGACAACCAGATCAAAGCCCTCAAGAGCGCCGGGGTGCACGTCACGAGCGACCCCAGCGAGTCGTTTGACATCCTCCACCTCCACTCCGTCGGCCCGATCTCCCTGTACCTGGCCGAGAAGTACATCGGCCGGCGGCCGCTCGTCATCCACAGCCACACCACGGCCGAGGACTTCGCCAACTCGTTCCGCATGAGCGACCACATCGCTCCGTACCTCGGGCGCTACCTGCGCTTCTTCTACGGCAAGGCGGACATGCTGATCGCGCCCTCGCCCTATGCCCGCGAGGTACTGCAGCGGTACGATCTGGACCGCCCGATCGAGGTGGTCAGCAACGGCGTCGATGTCCGCCGCTTCGCCCCGAACCGGCGCAAGCGCCTCATCGGCCGCGCCCGCTACGGTCTGGAGGGGATCGTGCCCTTCTCGGTGGGCCTGGTGTTTCTCCGCAAGGGCGTGGACCTGTTCTGCGACGTGGGCCGGCTGCTCCCCGAGTTCACCCTGGCCTGGTTTGGCCGCGTCCACAAGGCGGTGAAGCTCGAGACCCTGCGCGTGATCGAGTCGGCCCCGGAGAACGTCCTGTTCACGGGCTACGTCGAGGACGTCGTGGAAGCCTACGCGGCGGGGGATATCTTCTTCTTCCCGAGCTCCGTGGAGAACGAAGGCATCGCCGTGCTCGAGGCCGCGGCCTGCGGGAAACCGCTCGTCCTGCGCGACGCGGAGTGCTTCGCGGGACGTTTCCAGCATGGCGTGAACTGCCTGAAGGGCAACACCCCCGAGGAGTTCGCCGCCCTCATCCGCCAGATCGCCGAGGATCCTGCCCTCGCCGCCCGGCTCTCCGAGGGCGCACTCGAGGTTGCTCGTCGCCATTCGCTGGAGCTCGTGGGCCAGCGCCTGCGCTCGATCTACACGCAGCTCGTCTAGAGGTCGTCTTCGGTGCGGACCCGGGCCTGCGGGGCTGCGCCGTGGGCCGTCTTCTCCCACGACACTTCCCCGGTGATCGCGCTCCGGACGTAGCGGTACACGGCCAGGGGCAGCACGACCAGGCGGTGCGTGGAGAAGGCCACCAGGCGCAGGAGCGCCGGCAGGAGCCGCCAGGGGCGGGTGCGGTATTCGGCGGCGGCGGCGACCACGATGGCACCGGTCATCACGACGGAGGACAGCGTCGTGATCCGCCGCGGCAGTTGTAGGTAGAGCACCACGGCGCCTGCCAGGTCGATCACAGCATACAGATAGGTCGTGAGCAAGGCGAGCGTCACCAGGAGGGCGCCGCCGAGGAAGAACAGCATGTCCACCCGCTTGAACACGCTGCCCCGGGCAAAGAGGATGCCGGGCAGGTGGTCCCCCAGGCAGCGGATCGCGCCCTCGAACCACCGCGTGCGCTGCCGGATCAGGGCGCGCAGGTCGGGAACCGCCTCCTCCCACACCACCGCCTCATCGCAGTAGCGAATCTCCCACCCGGCGAGATGGAAGCGCACGGACAGGTCGATGTCCTCGGTCAGGGCGGCCTCGTTCCACCCGCCCACCTCCTCGAGGGCCTCGCGGCGGAACACCAGGCCGTTGCCGGAGAAACAGACCATCCCCCCCAGGGCCTTACGCGCCCGCTGCAGGTTGCGCTGGAAGAGGCGGTACTCGTCGTCCTGGATCCGGGTCACCGCGTTCTGGCCCGCGTTGTAGAGCATGCGCGCGCTCTGCACGCCCCCGACCCCGGGCACAACCAGGACGGGCACCATCCAGTCCAGGAAGTCGCGGCCGACCCGGGCATCGGCGTCGAAGACGGCGATGAGGTCCGCCCTGGCCCGGGCGATGCCGAGGTTCAGCGCGGCGGCTTTGCCGACACTGCCGTCAGGGGTGCGCACGATGACGAGCGGCAGCTCCGTGGCGAGACGCTCCAGCACGGCCCGGGTGCCGTCGGTGGACCGGTCGTCGACGACGATCACCTCAAAGCGGGGCACGCCCTGCTCGCCGTAGTCCAGGGCGCAGAGGTTGCGGATGGTGCCCTCGATCACGGCCTCCTCGTCCTTCGCGGGAACCACGATGCTGACCAGGGGCCGGGCGCGCAGCGGCGGCGCGGTGGGCGGCGACCGCCTGGCCAGCGTGCCCACGGCGACGAGGAAGGCTCCGTAGCCGCCGGCCGTGAGCAACACGATCTGGATCCACTTCACGTCGAAGAACAGGTACTGCAGCCACGTGATGTCGCGGTAGTGGGTGCTCGCCGCGATGCCGGCAAGCCACAGCAACCCAAGCATGAGGAGGATGACGTGGCGCATCGCTACGCTCCGGCCTTCGCCCCGGCCAGCGCGCGGAGCGAGCGGATGTAGGGAGGCGCGGCCACGCCGACGTCGGTCACGATCGCGGTCACGAGATGGTGCGGTGTGACGTCGAAGGCGGGGTTCATCACCGCCACCCCCTCTGGGGCGATGCGCGTGCCGGCGAGATGCGTCACCTCCTCGGGGCGGCGCTCCTCGATCGGGATCCCGCTTCCATCCGGGATCCGGAGATCGACCGTGGAGAGCGGGGCGGCGACGATGAAGGGGATCTCGTGCGCGCGGGCCAGCACGGCCAGCGTATACGTGCCGATCTTGTTCGCGACGTCGCCGTTCGCCGCGACGCGGTCTGCCCCGACGATGACGCGGTCGACCAGCCCCCGGCGCATCAACGCGCCTGCCGCATTGTCCGTGATCAGGGTGACGTCGATGCCTGCCTGCTGCGCTTCCCACGCCGTCAGCCGCGCGCCCTGCAGCACGGGGCGGGTCTCGCAGGCGATGACCCGGACGTGCTTCCCCTGGTCGTGGGCGGCGCGGATGATGCCAAAGGCCGTCCCGTAGTCGACCGTGGCCAGGCTGCCCGTGTTGCAGTAGGTGAGGATGCGTTCCTCCGGGCGGATGAGCGCCGCTCCGAACTGTGCAATGGCGTGGTTCGCGCGGACATCCTCGCCGGCGATGGCCTCCGCCTCGGCCAGCAGGGCCTCGCGCAGTTCGGCGACCGATGCGTCCGGACGGCGATCAGGCACCTGCTGCATGCGGGCGAGCGCCCAGCGGAGGTTCACCGCCGTCGGGCGGGTCGCCTCCAGATCGGCCGCCACGCGGGCAAGTTCCCGGAGGAAGGCCGGCCGGTCGGCGGCGCGGGTCTGGCGGACACCGAGGACCAGCCCATAGGCCGCCGCGGCACCGATCGCCGGCGCGCCCCGCACCTGCAGCGCGCGGATGGCCTCCGCCACCTCCGCCGCCGTGCGGCACGCCAGCACACGCTCTGCGTGCGGCAGGGCCGTCTGGTCGAGGAGGTATAAGGTGTCGTGATCCCAGCGCATGCTCTTCTGCATCGCGTTCGTGACCTAACCGTAGTCGGGATGCCGCAGCCGGCGGAGGAGATCGTCGCGAAGGAGTCCCGACACGCGGACGGTTTTCTCCCGAGCGCGCTCTCCGCGGATCACCTGCACTCGCGACGGCGCCACACCCGCCGCCCGGGCGATGAGCCGCCGGACGGCCTCATTCGCCCGTCCCTCGAGAGGCGGCGCGGTGGTGCGGACCACGAGGTACCCCTCGCGCCAGCCCTCCACCCGGTCGTGCGCGCTGCGCGCGGTCACCCGCGCGACGACCGTCGCCCCGGCCGGGGGGGCACTCGAGGGGGGAGAGGGTGTGGCCGTCGAGCGTATCACGCGATGCATCGCGCCCAAGACGGATCCCTCCTGGTCGAGTGTCCTCCCTCCCTGGCCTGCGTCTCCCGTGACGTGACGATTCGCTCCAATATTAGCCCCGCGCTCCGAAGATTGCACGTCCGATGCGCACCAGGGTTGCGCCCTCCTCGACGGCAACCTCGAAGTCGTCGGTCATCCCCATGGAGAGGTGCGGCAACGGAGCGCCGAGCAGGCGGCCTAGTTCCCCGCGCAGTTCGCGCAGCCGCCGGAACACCGGCCGCGCCTGCTCCGGCTCCGGCACCTGCGGGGCGATCGTCATCAGCCCGGCGATCCGCACCCGGCGCAGTCCGGCGGCGTCCCGCACGAGCGCCGGCAGCGCGTCCGGTAACACCCCGTGCTTCTGCGGTTCCCGGGCGATGTTCACCTGGAGCAGCACGTCCAGCGGATGTTCCGCCCGGGCGCTGAGCTCAGCCAGGAGGGCCGCGCTGTCCACGGAGTGGATCACGGCGAACAACGCGGCAGCGCGAGCGGCTTTGTTGCGCTGCAGGTGGCCGACCAGGTGCCAGCGCACCGACCGGCCCACCGCCTCGATCTTGGAAGCGGCCTCCTGCACCCGGCTCTCGCCCAGGTCCGCCACGCCCGCCGCGATGGCCGTCCGGATCCGGTCCGGATCGACACCCTTCGTTACCGCGACGAGGGCGACGTCCTCGGGGCGCCGGCCGCTCCGGCGGGCGGCGGCGGCGATGCGCTCACGCACGCGGGCCACACCGGCGGCCACATCCGTTATTGCGGCTCCGTATTCTTCGGGGGTCACCCGTTCCCTCCGGTGGGGGTAGGGGGAACCGCGATGATCGCCGCCATGCGGCCGGTGATCCGATCGCGCCGAAACGAGTAGAACAGCTCGGGGTAATCGTAGGTGCAGAGGTCAAGGACGTCGATGCGCCCGCGGGGTACGCCCGCCCCGATCAGTTGCCGGACGCACGCCGCCCGGAGGTCCAGTTGCCACCGGCCTTGCGCGTTCACGGGCGCCACGTCGGTCCACCACGGCCATCGCCGCATCCGATCCATGACGGGCTTGTCCACCTCGTAGTGACAAGGCCCGATCGAGGGGCCGATCGCGACGACGAGCTCCTGCGGACGGCTCCCGAACCGCCCCCCTAGGACCCGCACGGCTTCTACCGGAATGCCCGAGGCTACGCCTTTCCATCCCGCGTGGACGGCCGCGACCGTACCGAGGCGAGGGTCAGCGAACAGCAGCGGCACGCAGTCCGCGGCGTGAACGGCAAGCACCGTCCCCCCATCCATGCTGGCAAGACCGTCCGCCTCAGGGACAGAACGCCCGCCGTCCCGCGCCCCTACGACCGCGACAACCGACCCGTGCACCTGGTCCGCCTCCACGTGGCGGGCCGGGTCCAGACCGAGTACTCGCAGCACGGCGGCCAGATTGGCGGCCACAGTGCGAGGATTATCCTCGACGCCGCGACCGAGATTCAATGAGGCAAACGGGCCGGTGCTGGCCCCTCCCTGTCGAGTGGTAAACGCGTGAGGAATGCCAAGCGCACGGAGCTTATCGGAGAAGAGCAGGCGTGGCGAGGTCACACAACCTTCTCGCGCACCTTGGCGCTGAAGTAGTCCATGGCCGCGACGATGAACGTGATCCCCCACACGGCCGTGGCTGCCTGGCGCCACTGCAGCAGGTTGATGAACTGCATCAGCAGGAAGCCCACGCCTCCGCCTCCCACCATGCCGATGACCGTGGACATGCGAACGTTGATGTCCCAGCGATAGATCGTGAACGCGATGAACGGTGGCACGATCTGCGGCACGACGGCATACCGGATCACCTGCAGGGGGGCCGCGCCGGTAGCGGTGATCGCTTCGATGGGGCCCGGGTCAATCGATTCGATCTGCTCGGAGTACAGTTTCCCCAGGGATGCAATGGAGTGCAAGGCGAGTGCCAGCACCCCGGCGAATGGCCCGATGCCAACCCACACCGCAAAGACAGTCGCCATGATCAGCGGTTCGATCGACCGGGTAATGTTGAAGATGGTGCGCACGACGTAGTAGAGGCCGGTGCCAAGCGGGGTGCGGGCCATGAGGTTCTTCGCGCCGAGGAAACTCAAGGGAACCGCCAGGAGCACAGCCAGGGTGGTCCCCATCAACGCGAGAAACACCGTCTCCACGAGCCGGCCGAAGACCAGCCCCAGCGCCGTACTCGGGCGCAGCATCCGGCCCTCCAGCATCACCTCGGCAATGATCTCATGGTGTTCCCCGATCATACTGGGTACCGTGAGGCTCACCGCAATGGCCCCCTGCGCATCCGTCCGGAAGTCCTCGGCCTTGGCCGTGGCACCGGATTGGTCTCTCCAGATGAGTGCCCCCGGCCGGTTCGGTGCAAAGCCCTCGCCGCGAACCACAAGAGGCTGACCCGGTTCCGCCACTGAGGTGGACAACCAAAGACGGGGCCCCGCTGCGGGCTGCGCCGGAACGGGTGGCGCGCCTTCGCGGGTGAAACTGATTGGCACATCGACGGTTTGCGTCCTCGGCCGCCAGGCCAGCAGATCGGGGCGGATCAGGTCTCGGACGAGCGGTTTGACCAGGTACGCCTTCGTCACCAGTTCCCCCAGGTTGATCTGCGTCACTCTCCAGCCGTACACGTACACGGCGGCGAGCGCGACCACCAGAAGGACGAACGTCCAGGGACGGGCGGCCGTCCGAGGGACGGGGTGGATGCGCTCCGCGAGCGTCTCGTTGGCCATCAGGCGATCTCTACCTCGACGGCTTCCTCGCCATAGATCTCCTTGAATCGCCGTTCGTCGATGTCCGAGGGATAGCCGGTGAAGACGACGCGCCCGGCCTTGAGGGCGATGATCCGGGTGCCGTACCGGCGCGCCAGGCTGAGGAAGTGCAGACTGCACAGCACGGTAATGCCGTCTTTCTTGTTGAGCTCCTCGATGTGTTTCAAGACCGAATGGGACGTCGCCGGGTCCAGGCTGGCCACGGGCTCATCCGCGAGGATGAGCTTGGGTTCCTGCATCAGCGCCCGCGCGATCCCCACCCGTTGCTGCTGACCGCCCGAGAGCTGGTCCGCACGCGTGCGCGCCTTTTCGGGAATTCCGACGCGCCCGAGGTTCGCGAGAGCGCGGGCCACCTCGTCCTTCGGGAAGTAGTTCATCAGCGCCCAGGATGGCTGCACGTATCCGAGCCGGCCCGACAGCACATTGGTGAGGACTGAGGAGCGCTTCACGAGGTTGAATTGCTGGAACACCATGCCGATCTGCCGGCGCAGACGGCGCATGTCCTCAGGGGCCAGCGCGGTCATGTCGACGTCGTCAATGGAGATCTTGCCGCTCGTAGGTTCGATCAGGCGGTTGATGCACCGCATGAGGGTGGATTTTCCCGAACCGCTCAGCCCGATGATTACCATGAAGTCCCCAGGATTGACCTCGAAGCTCACGTCGTCCAGCGCCCGGGTGCCGTCCGGGAAGACTTTGACGAGGTGCTCCACACGCACGGCTGCGCCTCTCACGGCGCCCCCTCCAACGGAGAAGGGGAGGGGTGCCGTTTGCCCCCCTCCCCCAGCACGTCCCTGCAATCCCATAGAGCGTCAGCGCACAATCTTCGTCAGATCCAGCCCCAGCAGCTTGATCGCATCGCGGACGACCTTGTACAGGTCGTCGACCGAGCGCAATGCTGGCTGCTTGTAGGTCGTCCGGAGCGCCTGCAGATCGGCGTATCCCTCATGCTGGTAGAGGTTGAAGATGGTCTCCCGGCCCGGTGCCGTGGCGGCGATGCGGAACATCGCCTTCGTGACCTTGTCCTTCACCTCTGGGGAAAGACCGGGGCGGAATGACACGGTATCGTTGGGAATCGGCTCGGTGTACATCAGGACCTTGACCTTATCGCGTACATCGGGGTACTGGCCGACAACGCGCTCGCGGGCCTCAAAGGCCGGGTTGTTCGGATCGCCGAACGTCGCGCCGGCGTCGACAGATCCCGTATAGATGGCCAGGACCACCTTGTCGTGGCCGCCTGCGTAGACGACCTGGCTAAAGAAACGATCAGGG
>DASSGA010000023.1:0-4838 GCA_035693805.1 bacterium
GACTTGACGTCATCCCCGCCTTCCTCCGGCTCGTCGCCGGCAGTCTCCTTAGAGTGCCCGGCATCACCCGCTGGCAACTAAGGACAGGGGTTGCGCTCGTTGCGGGACTTAACCCAACACCTCACGGCACGAGCTGACGACAGCCATGCACCACCTGTGCAGGATCTCGACTTTACGAGTCCCTTCCCTTTCAGGTCGGTACTGCCTGCATGTCAAACCCTGGTAAGGTTCTTCGCTTAGCATCGAATTAAACCACATGCTCCACCGCTTGTGCGGGCCCCCGTCAATTCCTTTGAGTTTCAACCTTGCGGCCGTACTCCCCAGGCGGCTCACTTAATGCGTTAGCTGCGGCACTGAGGGAGTAACCCCCCAACACCTAGTGAGCATCGTTTACAGCTGGGACTACCGGGGTATCTAATCCCGTTCGCTCCCCCAGCTTTCGCGTCTCAGCGTCAGGGACGGCCCAGGTGACCGCCTTCGCCACTGGCGTTCCTCCCGATATCTACGCATTTCACCGCTACACCGGGAATTCCATCACCCTCTGCCACCCTCAAGCCCGCCAGTATGGCGCGGCCTCCCACCGTTGAGCGGTGGGCTTTCACACGCCACTTAGCAGGCCGCCTACACGCGCTTTACGCCCAGTAAATCCGGACAACGCTTGCCCCCTACGTCTTACCGCGGCTGCTGGCACGTAGTTAGCCGGGGCTTCCTCTGGGGGTACCGTCACCCTTGCGGGCATCTTCCCCCCTGACAGCGGTTTACGACCCGAAGGCCTTCATCCCGCACGCGGCGTCGCTGGGTCAGGCTTTCGCCCATTGCCCAAAATTCCCAACTGCTGCCTCCCGTAGGAGTCTGGGCCGTGTCTCAGTCCCAGTGTGGCTGACCACCCTCTCAGGCCAGCTACGCGTCTAAGCCTTGGTAGGCCGTTACCCCACCAACTAGCTGATACGCCGCGGGCTCATCCTGAAGCCCCTTGCGGGATTTCCGCACCAGGTGATGCCACCCGGTGAGGGTATCGGGTATTAGCCCCGGTTTCCCGAGGTTGTCCCCGTCTTCAGGGCAGATTGCCCACGTGTTACTCACCCGTTCGCCGGTAGAGCTGAACCACTCCTTGCGGAGCGGCCAACCCCCCCTCGACTTGCATGTTTGAGGCACGCCGCCAGCGTTCGTCCTGAGCCAGGATCAAACTCTCCGTCGGAATCTTCTCAAAGGCTATTCCGAGGAACCACATCCTCTAACGAAACAACACCCCGCCAGATCCATCGGATCCGCCGGGGAGGCATCGTCAGAGGTGGGTGTGCAAAACGGCTCCCTTACCACTATGCAGTTTTCAAGGTTCACAGCGGGGTGCTAACCCGCCGATCGCACCCTTACACTACCAGCGAGGGCCTGGACTGTCAATCCCGAAAGGAACCGCGACCCATCATTTGGCCCATGGAGAACGTCGTGCTGTCAAGAGGTCTTCTGATCGTCCTCGGCGCGCTCCTCAGCATTGCGATCGCAATCGGTGCGCGCGCGGCCGGAGCGCTCACGCGCGACGGCGCAGTCGCGGCGGTGATCGCGGGCACGCTCGTCTTCGGCTTCGGCGGGCTGGGTGCGGGAGTGCTGCTCGTCACGTTCTTCATCACGAGCAGCCTGCTGACCCGATGGCGCGCGGAGCGCAAACCACATCCCGAGCACCGGCGTGGACGCACCGCGGCGCAGGTCATGGCGAATGGTGCGGCGGCGACGGTCGCCGCGGTCTGGTGGAGTGTCGCGCCGTCGGGTCTCGCCGCAGCGGCGCTGGCCGGCGCGCTCGCGACCGCCACGGCCGACACCTGGGCGACGGAAATCGGAACGCTGAGCCCCGAGCAGCCTCGCCTCATCACCACACGGCGGCCGGTTCCGCCCGGAACATCCGGCGGCGTGACCTGGTGGGGAACCATCGCGGGTATCCTGGGTGCGACGATCATCTCGGCGGAGACGTACGCGTTCTTCGATGTCAGTCCCGCGGTCGTGTGGCTTGCGGGGATCATCGGGATGACCGTGGACAGCATCCTGGGGGCAACCGCGGAAGGGACGGTTGGCTGGATGAACAATAATGCTGTCAACTTCTTTGGGACGCTGTCCGGCGCCGTGCTGGCGATGGTGATGGTGGTGTTCCGGTAATGGGTGAAGCATGAGGAATTGGCCCCTCATCCTCCTCGCCGTCTTCTTGCTCTGGAAGCCCTTCATCTTTGCCTGGGTCTTGCGAAGGAATCCTGGTGCAGCACCGATCTGGAAGTCCGCGACCAAAGAAGAGCGCGGTGCAATGGTCGTCGTTGCGCTCAGAGAGACGGGCTACATCCTGCTCGGGATCTTCTTTCTTGTCTCAGCGTTCATAGCGACGCCGGTCTCCTGGCTCCTGCCGGGGATGGGCGCCCTTCTGCTCGGCACGTGGCCTTTCCGGTTGCTGATCACGCGATGGATAAAGTAGGGCGCTCGGATGTCGCCTGACCGGCAAGCGACACCCGGCGCCCCTCATGTCCGTTCCCCGTCAGGCCTGGACCTGCTCCAGGGCTGAGCGGATCGCCCGCTTCGTGTAGACCTCCGCCAGGTGCCGGCGGTACGCCACGGAGGCGAAGAGGTCTCCATTGACCTCGACGCCGTCCGCCGCCTGCTGAGCCGCCGACGCGATCAGGTCGTCGGTGAGCGTCTTGCCCGCCAGCAGCGATTCGGTCGTCCGCGCACGGTAGGGAACAGGAGCGACCCCGGTGATACCGATCCGGGCCGTGCGGCAGGCTCCCTTCGGATCGAGCGTGACGAGCGCGGCGACGCCGACGACCGCGAATCCCGACGCCGGGTGCGGGAACGAGAGATAGGCGCCTCCGGTACGCGCGGGCGGGACCGGGACGCGGAGCTCGACCAGGATCTCATCCGGATGCAGCGCCGTCGTGAACACGCCCTTGAAGAACTCGTCGGCGCGGATCGTCCGCCGGCCCTTCGGGCCTTCCGCCACGATTTCGCACTCCAGCGCCAGCGCCGCGGCGGGATAGTCGGCGGCGGGGTCGGCGTGCGCGAGGCTGCCACCGATCGTTCCGAAGTTGCGCACCTGAACGTCGCCGATGGATCCCGCTGCTTCCGCCAGCACGGACGCTTTCGCGCGGACCTCCGGCGAAGACTCGATCGCCCAGTGGGTTGTGAGCGCCCCGATGCTGAGGACCGAACCGGCATCCGTGATGTCGCGCAGGCCGTCGATGCCTCCCAGATCGATCAGGTGGGGCGGCGTGACCAGACGCAGCTTCATCAACGGCAGCAGGCTGTGCCCCCCGGCGAGCAGCTTGGCATCCGGCAATGTAGTCAGTAGGCGCACGGCCTCCGACACCGACGAGGGTGCATGGTATTCGAACTCAGCCGGGATCATGGGTTCACCCCCTGCTTCGTCGTCCGGGCGTTCTGAATGGCTTCCCAGATGCGGCCCGCGGTGAAGGGCATGTCCAGGTGACGGATGCCGAACGGCCGCAGGGCATCGAGCACGGCATTGGCGACAGCCACCGTCGACGCGATGGTGCCGGTCTCCCCCACCCCCTTGACCCCGAGCGGGTGGTGTGGCGACGGGGTTTCCGTCCTGGCGGTTGCGTAGAGCGGTACCTGGGAGGCCTTCGGCACCACGTAGTCCATCATGGTGCCAGTGAGAAGCTGGCCCTGGTCGTCGTAGATCGCGGTTTCGTGCAGCGCCTGCGCCAGGCCCTGCGTGATCCCGCCGTGCACCTGGCCGTCCACGATGAGCGGGTTGATCGCTCGGCCGCAGTCGTCCACCGCGATGTAGTTCGTGATCGCCACACGCCCGGTCTCGGCGTCCACCTCCACGGTGCACAGGTGGGTGCCGAACGGATAGGTGAAGTTCGGAGGATCGTAGAAGGCGGAGGCTTCGAAACCGGGTTCCATCCCCGGCGGCAGGCTCCAGGCAAGGTACGCCTGCAGCGTGACCTCCTGAAACGTCTTGGCGCGCGCTGGGGCGCCCTCCACGAAGAAGCGGCCGCTCTCGAACCGGATGTCTGCTTCCGGCGCCTCGAGCATGTGGGCCGCGATCTTGCGCCCCTTCTCGACGATCTTCCGGGCGGCTACAGCGCAGGCGCCGCCGCCCACGGGGGTCGTCCGGCTGCCGTACGTCCCCCACCCCATCGGCGTGATCGCCGTGTCACCGCAGACCACCTGGATGTCGTCGATGGGCACGCCGAATTCGTCGGCCACGATCTGCGCGAACGTCGTCTCCTCACCCTGCCCGTGGGGCTTCTCGCCGATGAACACGGTCACTTTCCCGGTGGGATGGACGCGGATCACCGCGCTGCCCCACAACCCGCCCTGGAAGCCCACCGCACCGGCGACCGGCGAGGGACCCAGGCCGCAGATCTCAGCGTACGTGCTGACGCCGATCCCGGTGTAGATCCCGTTCGTGGGGCCGCGGCGCTGCCGCTCGCGCCGGGCCGGATAGTCCAGCATCCGCAGCGCCACGTCCAGCGCCTGCTCGTAGTCGCCGCTGTCGTAGGTGATCCCTGTGCAGACCGTGTAGGGGAACTGCTCCTTGCGGATGAAGTTCCGGCGCCGGATCTCGATCGGGTCGAGGCCGAGCTCATGGGCGGCCAGGTCCATCAGCCGCTCCAGGATGTAGGTGGCTTCGGGCCGGCCCGCGCCGCGGTAGGCGTCCACGGGCGTGGTGTTCGTAAGCACGCCGACGACTTCGTAGTCGACGGCGGGAAGCGTGTAGCACCCCGACAGCATCAGCCCGTGGAGGATCGTCGGGACGCCCGGCGCGGCGGTCGATAGGTAGGCTCCGAGGTTGGCGTAGGTCCGGCCCCGCAGGCCGACCAGCGTGCCAT
>DASSGA010000024.1:0-3558 GCA_035693805.1 bacterium
GCTGGGTGTTCAATACGATCGTTATAGTCGCCCGAGATACGCCACCAGGTCCGCCGTCTGCTGGGCGGACAGGCGGAGCGACAGCGCCTGGTCGTAGTGCCGGACCACATCCGCGAGCGTCGCCGCGCTGCCGTCATGGAAGTACGGCGGGTGCTGCCACAGGGCCCGGAGCGGCGTGGTCCGGTACTGCTTCGTGGCCGTGCGGGCCGCGTACGTGGGGTCCATCCCGGTCTCCCCGGGCTGGTGCAGGCGGCCCAGGCCGATGTCGGTGAACTGCCGGTCGGGGAGATGGCAGGTCGCGCAGCGGGCCTGCTCCCGGAAGACCGCTTCCCCCCGCGCCACCGCGGCGGTGTCCGCGGCTCCGGGGGCGGGCGGCGCCTGGAGGCTGAGCTGGTACTCGGCGAGGGCCGGCAGCTTGGCGGTCACCAGGTCCGTGTCGGCGCGGACGGCGATTCCCAGCCGCGCATCGTCGAAGCTCCCGCGGCCGTGCATCTGCGTGATCGCCACGTACGCGTTCCAGTAGGACACCGGCCCATCCCCGGAGTAGGTCTCCTTCGCCACCCCGTGGAGCCCGTACGCCGGAGGAATCACGACCGGTGCGTTCGCGCCGTCCTGATTGCTGCGCGGATCGTACTTTCCCGGCCCCCACGACCGCATGACGGTCTTCAGGGAGTCCGGAATCGCGGGCGACAGCGCGACGATCGCCCCGACGTTCAGGTCGCCGGCCGCCCACCCGTCCTGCCGCCGGCCGATCCCGGGGGCGAAGGAATCGTCCACGCGCGAGTGGCACAGGGCGCAGGTGATCCCGACGCGCACCAGCCGGTCCTGACCGGCGACGGTCTCCACGGTTCCGCGCACGCCGAGCACGGCGTTCAGCTGGAGCAGCGTCACGGTGGTGGCGGGGTCCTGGAGGTCCACCTGTCCCGCCGCGATCGCGTCCCGGACCGTCTGCGGAAGCGCGTCGGCGTCCACCTTCAAGCCGACGGAAAGCGCCAGCGCGGGGCTCACGGAAGCGGCGATCACCTCATGCAGGCGCGCCGTGTCGGTCCAGAACACCTCGTTCCCGAACGTATCGTGGCGGAAGATCTCCCGCCCGTCGGCGACCAGTTGTGGATCCAGGGGTCGACGCTCGCTTGGTCCGGGGGCGCCGGCGTCGGGCCGGTCGCAGGCGGACAACATCGCCCCGAGGCTCAGGACGCAGACCCGCGCCCGCCGACCGTGCTTCCTGCGGTATCGCACCGTCATTCCCTCTCCGTTTCATCGAAAGGCATCGAGCCCCGACGTTGGCCGGTCGCCGCCGGGGGGGGTGGCAGGGGGGACCGGGCGCGCGGGCTCCCGCGCGCCACAATGACTAGCATCCACGGCCCGCCGCAGGTATCGGGCGAAGGATTGAAACCGGGATGACGACCGGCGTACTCCTGTCGGCGTACTCCCATCGGCCTACCTGCCCGTCGTCCCTCCCCCCCGAGGCCTACCTCGCCCGGCGGACGCCGCGCCTCGTCCTTTTTTCATTCCTTCGCCCGATACCTGCGGCAACCGGCTGTGGGTAATGTGACGACGTTCGTCGCCAACCGGCTCCCTTGTGGCCGTGCGCGCGGACGTTTTGTCAGTCTCACTGGAGGCGGCGGAGGAAGTCTATGACGTGCACAGCGCGCAACTGGGTCGAGGGCAGGTCCGATCGGATCGCCCGGTCGTCGCTCACCCCGCACCTGGAAGCGATCCGGGACGCGTTACTGCCGACGTTCCCGCAGGGTCAGGCGGACGAACCGACGGCATGTGACGCGTACTTCGAAATGGCCACGGGACGGGGCGTCCTGAGAAGCCCGACCTTCACGCTGAGGATCGCGCGTGAGTGTTTCCAGGGCCGGCAGCCGCAGGAGATCGAACACGCGCTGAGCATCCTGGGCTATTCGGGTCTGCTGCGGTCGTACCGCCGGCTGGTCCTCGAGCGGGTGACCTGCGGATCTCCGTCGGACCGGACGGTGGTCGAGTGGAAGGGCTGGCGGCTCATCGTGGGGAACTGAGGGGAGGCGGGCAATTCACCGGTAATCGAGTCGGATCGCGAACGTTCACCCCTTTGGGCGATAGCTATTCAACGCAACCCGACCTAGTCTCCTGCTATACCGGGCCCGTCACGGAGGACTGTATGGTCGGGAAAGAAAGCAAATCGTCGCCGCCGGTGTGGACTTATGCCTATCAGATCGTCCCACCGCAGGCTGAGGAACGGCTGCACGCCCTCGCGAGCCTCCTCGAGCGCGAGCACGAGGAGGCCCGCCACGCAGCGCGGACCTGGGTTGGTCGCGTGGTGCTCGCACAGATGATGACGCATATCCTGATCGTGAGTGACTCCCCCGAGCAGGGCGGCAAGGCGAACCGCCGGCTCGAAGCCGAGTTGGCCGCGCTGAACGTGGGGTTCTCGATTACCGCGCCCATGGCGGTGGCGGACGACGGGCCTGAGCCGCCAGTTCATCCCTTTGAGCGATACCGCCCGAGCGCGACCTGAGCTAGGCTCCACGTAGCACCTCTCTCGGTTTCGCCCCACAGGTGGTCCTTCCGGCACGCGGCGCGCGGGACCTTGTCGGTTCACCCTGCAGAGTCAAAGCACCCCGCGAAGGAGCGGCCCAATGTCCCCCCGTCTATTGATCACCCTTGCGATCGTCCTGTCGGCGGCATGCGGTGCCTTCCGCCAGGACCCGGCGGTCCAGGTGAGCGCCCAGGATGCCACGCTCAACAGCCGCTGGCATGCCAACCTCGCTTCTCCGGCGAGCCTGGCTGGCGCGGTGCAGATGAACGGCTCGGCGTCCATGGCCCCGAGCCCGGACGGCACCGGCACCGAGATCACCCTCAGCCTGGCCAATGCCTCCCCCGGTGGGGTCCATCCGTGGGCCGTGCACTGGGGCCAGTGCGGCAGCGGGATGGACGACGGCGTGTTCGGACCGAGCGAGGCCTACGACGCGCTCGAGGTCGAATCCGACGGCCGGGCGACCGGGACCGCGACGGTCGCGGTGCGGACCCCCAGGACCGGTAGCTACTTCGTCGTCGTCCGCGCGTCGTCCGCCAACTCCGGGACGATCATCGCCTGCGGCAATCTCGCGCCGCCGACGCAGTAACCGTGCTCTGCAATGCCGGACGAATCGCTCGCTCCGGGCCTCGCCCCCGCGTCTTCGGGACCACGCCAGGGAGAGGGGCTGGGTATCTGGCCCCCACAAATGTAGGAGTCAACATCATGCGCACCACCACATTGCTCATGACCGTCGCCGGCGTCGCGCTGGCGTCGGCATGCCAGCGATCCCCCGCGCCGTCCACGCCGGCCCCGCACCCCAACGAGGCGGAGGTCGCGCGGCAGCGCCAAGTGCAGGATTCGCTCGCGGCCGTGGCTCGCGTCGCCGCCGACTCGGCAGAGCGGGCCCGTCAGGTCGAGCTGGCCAGCCGTGACCGGGCCGACTCGATCGAGCGGGCACGTCTGGCGGCCGAGGCCTCCGTCCGCGACGCCGCGGCCAAGAAGGGCGCCGAGCTCACGAAGGAGCTGGGAGTGATGGTCCACTTCGACGTCGCCCA
>DASSGA010000025.1:0-27983 GCA_035693805.1 bacterium
TGCGAGGCCGCCCCGGTCACCGGGTCCGTCGTGAGCACGACCACCCACTCCCCGAAATCCACCACGGCGCAATCCTCGCCCAGGTGCGCGTGCACGAGGACGTCCGAGCGGCGGCCGAGGTGCGGGTAGACGACGCGCTCGAGCCGGTCGCTGCTCACCTTACCGGGCCTCACGGGGCGAGGCGCTCCGGAGCGAGACTGAGCAGGCGCGCGGCGACCAGAACGGCGACGATCACGCCCGCGACGACCTGCACGAGGTTGAACGGCACCTCCGTCAGAGCCGCCCCCACCGCGGCAGCCGGGGTCGGGGCGATGCCCAGCCGCTGTGCGAACAGGACCTCCGCCGCGAAGTAACCGGCGACCATCCATGCCCCACCCAGCGCGGTGGCCCCGATGCGGCTGGCCGGACTCCGCCCCGCGAACCAGCCGACGAGGAGCCCTTCGACGCCCTTGATGACGATGGTGAACGGCGCGAACTGCGGCGCGGCCACCAGGTCCGCCAGCCCCGCGCCCAGCCCCCCCGCCAGCGCTCCGACCACCGGGCCGAAGACGATCGCGGCGATGTAGATGACCACCTCGCCCAGATTGAAGTACCCCCTGGTCGCCGGGATCGGGATCACGGTGTACCTCGTCACGACGAACGTCAGGGCGATGAAGATCGCCGCCGCTGCCAGCTCACGTGCCCTCATGGAAGCTCCCTCCTTCGTGATGGAGGACGGGGACAAAAGAAAGAGACGCCCGAACTCGGGCGTCCTCGGGGGCGCTCAGGCGCCTGTCCCCGCCGTCTTCATCTCATACGGACTGTACCGTCGACCCCGGAATTCCACCGGGCCACGGGCCTGGCGCTCCAGGCCCTCACGGGCTGTCACCGCCGATCGGGAATCGGCCCGGCGTTCGCCGGACCTCACCCTGCCCCAGAAGACTGCGGGTCTTCGTGCTCCTCCTATCCTAGAGAGAGGGGCGCGGCGCTGTCAATCCTCTTCGCCTTCTTCTCCCACCCGGTACACCCGGCTGTGCTCGCTGACCAGCACAAGGTCCCCGTTCACACGCCGGTACTCCCGGGTGATGCGCACGCGCATGTCGCCTTCGAGGATGAGCGTCGTCGTCTCGACACGATACACGACTTCGCCGCCGCGCATGATCTCCCTCACCGAGACGATCGTGTCGCCTGAGGCTGCCGGCGTCCTCGACGATCGATCCTCAGCGGGCGCTGCGGGCGTCTGGATCGGCGGCGCCTGAGTCACACGAGCGGGAGCGGCGCTCGACAACGAGGCCTGCGCCGTCAGCGGATCCACGGCGCGGCCGTTCACCCGGATCTCGAAGTGCACGTGCGGTCCCGTGCATCGCCCCGTGCAGCCGACGCGGGCGATGACCTCCCCTGCCTTGACGGCCTGGCCCTTCTGCACGAGGATGGCCGAGGCGTGCCCGTAGAGGGTCGACACCCCGCCCCCATGCTCGAGGATCACGGTCTGCCCGTATTCGTAGTACCGGCCTGTGTGCGAGACGGTCCCGGCCCGGCTCGCGCGGATCGGCGTCCCGGCCGGTACGGCGAGATCGATCCCGCGGTGGCGGGTGCCGAAGCGCGCGGTGAGGAGTCCCTCGACCGGCCAGGCAAATCCCCCGGTCAGCCGGTGGGTCGCCTCGGTGGCGCGCGCAGGCGGGGCGGAGGCGGACACCGGGCCGCCCATGACCCGTCGCACGAACGCCGCCGACTTCGCCGGGATTCCGTTGGCCTTCTGGACCGCTACCGGGCCGGCGTGATAGGCAGCGACGGCGAGGTCCCAGCGCCCGAACCGGTCGAACTGCATGCGCAGGTAGCGCATCCCGCCTTCGATGTTCTGCTCGGCGTCGGTGATGTCGACGCCGAGGATCCGGGCCGTCTCGGGCATGAGCTGCATGACGCCCCGAGCGCCGCTCGGGCTCACCGCGTCTTGCCGGCCGCCCGATTCGACCCGCACGAGGTTCCGGGCGATGGTCAGAGGGATCCCGTATTTGCGGGCATACTTGTCCACCAACGCCGGGATATCCGTGGCTGAGGAGCCGGCGGCGACGGCCTGAGCTGGGATGAGGAGGGCGAGACCAAGGACGAAGGCACCGGCCCATCGTCTCGTAGCCAGGGGCATGTGAACCAGCGCTCCCGGGAACAGTTCGAGCACCCTGCACGGGTGCTCGTCGGGGCCTTCATCCCATCCTCTGCCCGCCCGGGGATGGCCCCAGACGCGGGACAGGAGGACGCTGCATGTCGCGGAGAACTCTAGCGGACGTGCCGCATCTCGCCTACATGCTCCTTTCGCTCGATCGCAGCACCCCCGCTGCCGTCGCGCGCGAGGCCAAGCAGATCACCGGGGTCATCGAGGCGCATGTCACGATGGGAGACTTCGACGTCGTTGCGATCGTGGAGCACGAAACGACGAAGGGCTTTCCCGCCGTCGCCGCCGAGCTCCGGCGCATCGAAGGCGTCACCAAAGTCGCCACCTGCGTCGTCGTCCACCCCTAGCCGCTACACGCGCACGCCCGGGGTGACGACGGACATCACGTCAACCAGGCGCAGGGCCACCTCGAGGGCCCGCAGCCCGTCCTCCCCGCGCACCAGCGGCAGCTCCAACCCCTGGACGCAGTTCACGAAATGCCGGAGCTCCGCCCGCAGCGGCTCATCGCCTTTGATCACCATCTGCTCGATCTCGCCGCCGAACGGATGCAGGGCGATCTGCTGCTTCTGGTAGTCGAGGCGGATGACGCGGTCGCCGGTGGTGACCTCGATCTCGGCGACCTTGTCCGCGGACACGCGGCTGGCCAGCAACCAGGCCACGCAGCCCGAGGAGAACTTCAGGTGCGCCACGGCCAGGTCTTCATGCGAATTGTGGATGTTCACGCCGAGGCCCCCGATATCCACCACCCGACCGCCGGCGAGCGAGAGCACGATGTCGATGTCGTGGATCATGAGGTCCATCACGACGCCGACATCCATCACCCGCGTCCGGTCATAGGGGCGCACCCGCCGGGCCTGGATGAACAGCGGATCCCGGGTCATCTCCATGAGCCGGCGCACCGCCGGCTTGAAACGCTCGACGTGGCCGACGACGAGGACGAGATCCCGCCGCTCGGCCAGGGCGACGAGCTCCTCCGCCTCGCCGACCGTGGTCGTCATCGGCTTCTCGACCAGGACGTGGACTCCGGCGGTGAGGAACGCGCGCGCGATCTCGTGGTGCAGCGCGGTGGGCGCCGCGATGCTCACGGCGTCCACCTTGCCGAGCAGATCGCGGTAGTCGGTGAATCCCGCGGTGCGGTAGCGGTTGACGAAGCCGCGGAGCTCCCCTTTGTTCAGGTCGGCCACGCCGACCAGCTCCGCCTCGGGGAGGCCGGCGTAGATGCGGGCGTGGTGCCGGCCCCACTGGCCGAGGCCCACAACGCCCACGCGGACGCGGCGCGCCACGGGGAACCGCCCCTACGCCCGCGTCCCGCGCGGGAACGCGCGGACCGACTCGATGACCCAGTCCACGTCGTCCTCGGACAGCGCGGGATGCACGGGCAGCGAGAGGACCTGGGTGGTCAGCGCCTCGGCCACGGGGTAGGAGCCGCCGAATCCGAGGCTCCGGTAGGCCGGGGAGTGCGGGACGAGATACGGATAGTACACGCGCGAGGCGACGCCGGCCGCCGCAAGATGGCGGGCCACCGCGTCGCGATCGCTTTGAACCTGCACGGTGTACTGGTTGTACACGTGGTGATAGCCGGCAGGCTCGGTGGGGAGCACGAGCCAGTCCAGCCCCTGGAGACCTGCCGTGAGCCGCGCGGCATTGCGCCGGCGGGCGGCGTTGCGCTCATCCAGATGTGCCAGCTGTCCCAGCCCCATCGCTCCGGCCATCTCGGTCATGCGGTAGTTGTAGCCGATCCGTTCGTAGACGTACTCCGCGGCGCCGTGCTGCCCCACGTTCACGAGCACGGCGGCGTGGCGGGCGACGGCTTCCTGCGGGGTGACAACCATGCCGCCCTCACCCGTGGTCATGTTCTTTGTCGGGTAGAAGCTGAAGGTGGCGGCGTCTCCAAAGGTTCCCGCTTTGCGGCCGCGCACCGCCGCCCCGTGCGCCTGCGCGCAGTCCTCCACCAGCAGGAGCTGGTGCCGCGCGGCGATGTCGACCAGGGCGGGCAAGTCGCAGGGCAGGCCGTACAGGTGCACGCAGAGGATGGCCTTCGCCCGCTCCCGGCGCACCGCATCCTCGACTTGATTCGGGTCCAGGTTGGCCGTGCGCGCGTCGACGTCCACGAAGACCGGCCGGGCGCCCGTGTACAGAATGGCATTGCTGCTCGCGACGAAGGTGAACGGCGTCGTGATGACCGTGTCCCCCCGGCCGATCCCAAGCGCTTCGAGGGCGACCTGCAGGGCGGTCGTGCCGGACGACGTGGCCGCGGCGAAGGGCACGCGGAGATAACTCGCAAAGGCCTGCTCGAAGGCCCGCACCTGGCTTCCGGCCACGAGGTGGCCAGAATCGAGGACCTCCAGGACCCGGCGCTTTTCGTCGTCGGAGATCAGTGGTTTGGCGATCGGGATGCGTGCGCGCGTCTTCATGCCCCGCCGGTGCCGTCTATCCTCATATAGTGTCCGGAGGCGGCCGGTGCCTTTCTCCTTCCCTGTCTTGCCCCGCCCCACGCGTGAAAAGGCCTTAGGGAGCCCCAGCTCCCTAAGGCCCTCTGCACACCGGCTAGTTGACGACGACCCTCCGGCCCGTCACGAAGAGCCAGAGCAGGAACAGGACAAGCGCGATGACGATCAACTCCGCCTGCCCGCGGCCGTCGAAGCGGCTGCGGATCTGGGCGGACAACCATGGAATGAGCGGGTCCATCCTCCACCTCCTCCGGGATATGCTGGCGTTGTTCCCCGCCCCTACCGGGCCGGGGCGGCGCCCTCCAGCTGGCCTTTCAGCGCCGCGAGCATGCTCTCAAGATTCTTGCGGACCAGCACCTTCAGCAGATTGCTGAGCAGCGCCCCGGCCAGGGGAAGGTCCATCTCGTATTCCAGATGGAGCGTCGTGCGGGTCCCCTCGGGAACCGCCTCGAAGCCCCACGTCCCCTGGTACGTCGTGAAGTCCCCCTCGCGCTGCCGGAACGTGCACTGGTGGGCAGCATCGTCCCAGTGGTCTTCCTCCACCCAGCGGATCTTCCGGCCCTGCATAAGCCCCACCCATTCCGTGACGGTGCTGGTGCCGGCTCGCTCCAGCACCCGGATGGACGCGACGTCCGGCATGAAGTCCGGGAAGCGCTCGACGTCTTTGGCGATGCGATAGACCTCCGCGAGCGGTGCCCGGATAGTCGTTGTGGCAGCGACCTCGACCATGCCGTGCTCCTTCCGGACTCTCTCGGCCGACCATCGTACTTCTGTACGGCGGATGGCCGACGGGTTCCTTCGGGGGCGGCCTTCCCCGTCTGTGGGGCCGCCGTGGCGGGAATGCCTCCGGTATCCTGCCATGAACCGCTTTACCGACCCGGCGCACACCCGCGGTACGTCCCGGCGCAGCCGCCTGTTTCGTGCGGCGGTGGTGGCCGGCGTGTTTCTGCTCCTCCTCTCGGTGATGACCACCGGCGCCGCCGTTGGCATGGTGGTCTCGTTCAACCGCCGCCTCCCCGACGTTGCCGCCCTGTACGCGCCGCCGGCCGAGGCCACCCGCATCTATGCGCGCGATGGCCAGCTCGTGGCCAGTCTCTTCCTCGAGAACCGCGCCACCGTACCCCTCGAGCGCATCCCGCTCTCCCTGCAGCAGGCCGTGGTGGCGATCGAGGACGAGCGATTCTACCAGCACCACGGGGTGGATCTCCGGGGCACGCTGCGGGCGCTGTGGCGCAACCTGCTGGCGCGCGAACTCCTCGAGGGTGGGAGCACCATCACCCAGCAGTTGGCCCGCACGGTCTTCCTGAGCCCGGAACGTGTCTTCAGCCGGAAGCTGGCCGAGGTTCTCATGGCGGTCGAGATCGAGCGCCGGTTCACCAAGGCGGAGGTCCTCGAGCGCTATCTGAACGAGGTGTATTTCGGCCACGGGGCGTACGGCGCGGCGATGGCCGCCCGCGTGTTCTTCGACAAGCCGGTGGAAGAGTTGACCCTGGCCCAGAGCGCGGTTCTGGCGGGATTGATCCGCGCCCCGTCAGTGTATTCGCCATACCGTAACCTCCCGCGAGTGCAGGAACGACAGCGCCTGGTGCTGCGCCGCATGGTCCAGAACGGCCTCGTCCCGGAGGACGCCGCGCGGGAGGCGGCCACCGAACCGCTCACGTTCACTCAGGAGCGGAACCTGGGACTCGTGGGGGTCCGGGCGCCGTATTTCGTGTCCTACATCCTCCCCTATCTGCTCGAGCGCTACGGGGCGGAGGCCGTCTACCGGGGCGGCCTGCGGGTGCACACCACTCTGGATCTCGACCTCCAGGCCGCGGCGGAGGCCGCCGTGCGCCGCGAGATCGACGCGGCGAGGGAGGCAGGACTCAACGTTACCCAGGGCGCCCTGGTGGCGCTCGAGCCGTCCACCGGCGCCGTGCGGGCGATGATCGGGGGATACGACTTCGCCTCGAGCCAGTTCAACCGGGCGTGGCAGGCGCGGCGCCAGCCCGGATCGGCCTTCAAACCTTTCGTCTACGTCACGGCGATCGCGAGCGGCATGGCGCCGACGAAGATCATCGTGGACGAGCCGATCGAGTACGACACGCCGCAGGGGCTCTGGCAGCCGAGGAACTACACCGAGGAGTTCGCCGGTCCGGTGCGTATGCGGCAGGCCATCGAGCGCTCGATCAACATCCCGGCGATCAGGACGCTGGAAGAGGTCGGGGTCGGTCGCGTCATCGCGTTCGCCCAGCGCATGGGCATCAGCAGCCCGTTGCGGCCGGACCTCTCGCTCGCCCTGGGGAGCTCGGAGGTGACCCTGCTGGAACTCACCTCGGCCTACGGCGTGCTGGCGGCCCTCGGCGTGCGGGCCGAGCCCGCGGCCATCCAGCGCATCGAGGACCGCTCAGGGAAACTCCTGGAGGAGCTGGTGCCGCGGCGCACCCTGGTCTTCAGCTCGGAGAACGCCTATGTGATGACCGATATCCTGAAAGGCGTGATCGTCCGGGGCACCGGCCGGGGTGCCGACCTCGGCCGGCCGCTCGCCGGCAAGACCGGAACCACCGACGACTACCGGAACGCGTGGTTCATCGGCTACACGCCGGAGCTAGTCACCGGGGTGTGGGTGGGCAACGACGACAACACGCCCACGGAGAAGGTTGTGGGCGCCAGCGTCCCCACCCGGATCTGGCGGGCGTTCATGGAGACGGCGCTCGCGGCGGTGCCGCCCACCGACTGGGAAGTTCCGCCCCGCGTCATCGTCGTCACGACGTGCGGCACGTCCGGTCTCCTGGCGACGGCGAGCTGCGACGATCCCCGGCCCGAAGC
The DNA here is from genome assembly GCA_035693805.1 of bacterium. Classification (GTDB taxonomy): domain Bacteria; phylum Sysuimicrobiota; class Sysuimicrobiia; order Sysuimicrobiales; family Kaftiobacteriaceae; genus Kaftiobacterium. The sequence goes on from DASSGA010000025.1 coordinate 7,408, forward strand.
CTTCATCCGCGGGACCGAGCCGACGGAATACCTGCTCAGCGAGAGTACGGAGGTGCGGGTGAACCGTCAGTGGACCCGAGACGGGCGAGCCGCAGCCGGCAGACCGGCCGGCGAGCCCGGTGCAGGCAGCGACGCCGGTGAAGACGGCGGTGCCGGTGGAGATAGCGGGACGGTTGAAGACGGTGGGCCTGTGCGGTCCCGCCGCTTCCCGCTGAGCCTCAGCGCGCCTGCCGAGGGGCAGACCGTGTCCGCCCCGTTCGCCGTCGAAGGAAGCACGGTCCCCGGCGCGCGCGTGGAGATCGCGATCACGGTCGAAACGGCCGAATCACCGCCGCAGCGCAGCACGGCCTTCGTCGGCGCGATGCGCGACGGCCACTTCAGCTACACGTTCTGGCAGCCGTCGCTGCAGGCCGCGAGATACACGATCACGGTCACCGCCTACGTTCGCGGCGGCGACCCGGAGACGGCGACGGTCATCGTGGTGAGCTCCGTCTCGCCCGACGGGGGGACGCCCCACCCCTGACGCCGGGGGATTCAGCGGGTCTCGTCGCCAGCGCGGGTGCCGTCCGAGCGAGCCCGGGCGGCGAGGAACTCGATGTAGACCAGCAGAGCCTCCAGGGTTTCCGCCGGGGCGCCGTGCAGTCCCTCGAGGTCTTTCACGAGCCTGGTCCACAGCACTGCCTGCGTGCTGCGGGCCGGGAGCCCCGCGGTCTCGTCCCCGGTGCGCGCCGGGCGCAACCGCTCCACATCCTCCCCGGTGATCGCCGTGGCGACGCGGCGCAGCACGGAAGCGCGAACGCCTAGGTGCGGAGCCAGGCGCTCGATGTATCCCGCTTGCCGCAGGTCCTGCAGCCCCCGCTCACCGCGGCTCAGCACGCTCGGCGCGATGCCCGTCTCGCGGGAGAGCTGGCGCAGCGTCTTCCCGCGCCCGGCGCCCCGGGCATTCTCGCGCAGCATCCGGACGTAGGCCCCGAAGGCACGCGGACCTTCGATGGCCGCGGCCGGGGTCCGCGCGCGCGTCACGCCGCTCACCCCTTCAGGGCGCCGGCGGTGAGCCCGGCGATGAAGCGGTCGATGAAGAGATTGTAGATGATGGCGATCGGGATGCTCGTGATGAGGGCCGCGGCCATGAGCGAACCCCAGTAGAAGACGTCGCCGCGAACGAGGGCCACCGGCACGCCGAGGCTGACCGTCATCTTGCCGACCGAACTGATGAAGGTCAGAGCGTAGACGAACTCCTGGAGCACGAGCGTGAACGCGAAGATCACCGCGGTGAGGATGCCCGAGACCGCGAGCGGCAGGACGATCTTTCGGATCACGCTCCAGCGGCTGTAGCCGTCGATCATCCCCTGCTCCTCGATGTCGCGCGGGATCGACCGGAAGAACCCCATGAGCAGCCAGGTGCAGAACGGGATGGTGAAGGTCGGGTACACCAGGACGAGGGCCCAGGGCGAGTTCTGCAACCCGAGCACGGCGATGACGCGCGCGAAGGGGATGAACAGCAGCGTGGGCGGCACCAGGTAGGTGAGGAAGATGCCGATCCCCAGGCGCTCACCCCACCGCCCCGTGAGCCGGGCCAGCGCGTACCCGGCTGGCACCGCGAAGGCGAGGGTGATGAGCACGACGACGGCGCCGACGAGCACCGTATTCCGCACCCAGATCAAGTAGGGCGTCCCCAGGAACAGGAGCTGGACGTGCTGCAGCGTCGGCATTTCGTTGAAGATCCAGGGGATGTGGCTGAGATCGGTCGCGCCCACGTAGAGATCGCGGTTGGTCTTGAACGACGTGAGCAGCATCCAGTAGAACGGGAAGACGGCGAATACCGTGAAGACGACCGCGGCCAGGTACAGTCCGACCCGCTTGATGGCCCGGATGAACCGCCGCTTCCGGCGCCGGCCGGCGGCCTGCGGCGTCAGCGTCATCGGGGCCATCGCCGTCACGAGCCGACCTCGGTGCGCCGGGCCACCTGCAGCATCCCGATCGCGGCAAGCATCAGAACGGGCAGAAGGAAGATGGCGATCGCCGCCCCTTGCCCGAGATTCGCCCCCAGGATGCCGCGCTGGAAGGCCAGGGTGGACAGGACGTGGGTGCTGTTGTAGGGGCCCCCGCGCGTGAGCAGCCAGACCACGCCCAGGTCGGTGGAGGTGAACACGACGCCGAAGAGGACCGACACCGTGATGATGGGCAGCAGGAGCGGCAGGTTCACCTGAAACAGCCGGCGCCAGAACGAGGCCCCATCGATCACCGCCGCCTCCCGGATGTCGAGCGGCACGGCGGTCATCCCCGCGAGCACGATGACGGTCGCGAAGGGGAACATCCGCCAGACGTGCACCGTGATGATCGCGATCATGGCCAGCGTGGGGTCACCGAACCAGTAGAGCCAGCCGTCCAGCAGCCCCGCCACCCGCAGGGTCCAATTGATCACGCTGAAGGTGGAGTCGAAGATCCAGGTCCAGGCCATCGCGGCGAGCGACACCGGCACAGCCCACGGCAGCAGCAGGAGGAACCGGACCACGCGCTTGCCGGCGAAGGCGGCATCGAGCACGTGCGCCGCGGTCACGGCGAGGACGATCACCAGGGCCTGCGAGATGATCGTGAACAGCGCGGTGTTGCGCAGGGCGAGCCGGAACTGCGGATCCTGGATGATCGTGGCGAAGTTGCGCAACCCCGTCCAGTGGAACTCCAGGCTGCCCGCGAACGAGGCGCTGAAGCTCAGCAGGATGGCCAGGGCCAGGGGCGCGGCGACGAGGAGGATGACGTAGATGAGGGCGGGGGCGAGCAGGATCCGGCCGAGGAGGTCTTCCCGATCGGCCAGCGTGCGCCGGCGAAAGATCGCCGCCGGAGCGACACCCGGATGCGCGTCCCTACGCAGCACGGCCGTCCCGCCGCAGACCCGTCTGCGGATCGAACGTACGCAGGTTCGTGGGGGTCACGGCGAACTCGTAGGCCTGTCCCTCGACGATCGGCATCGTGATCGTGAACGGGATGTCCGAGATCACCGTCGCGTCGGAGCGGAAGCCGCCCTCGAGCGACCCGTAGATGAGGCGATCCGAGCCGAGGTGCTCCACCTCCCGCACCCGGAACTGGAAGGTCTCCACCACGGCGTCCGGCGCGAACGCGCTCTTCGGCAGGAAGGTCTCCGGTCGGAAGCCCACGATGGTGTGGACGTCCCGCTGCACGAGGTTCATCGGCGGTGAGCCGAGGAAGGTGGCGACGAAGGTGTCCACCGGGTAATTGTAGACATCCTGCGGCGTCCCGATCTGGCGGACCTTGCCCTTGTTCATCACAGCGATGCGGTCGCCCAACCCCATCGCCTCGATCTGGTCGTGGGTGACGTAGATGGTCGTCGTCCCGATCTGGCGCTGGAACTGCTTGAGCTCGAAGCGGGCGACCGCGCGCAGCTGCGCGTCGAGGTTGGACAGCGGTTCGTCGAACAGGAAGACCCGCGGTTCCCGCACCACAGAGCGGGCCAGGGCCACCCGCTGGCGCTCACCGCCCGACAGCTGGCGGGGCCGCCGGCCCAGGAGGTGGCGGATGCCGAACATCCCCGCCCCCCAGTCCACCGACCGCTTGATCTCCCCCGGCGATTTGCCGATCGCCTCCAGCGGGAAGGCGATGTTCTGGAACGCGGTCTTGTGCGGGTAAAGCGCGTAGCTCTGGAAGACCATGGCGATGCCGCGGGCGCGCGGGGGGACGTCTTCGTCCACGAGCTCCCCCGCGATCGCGATCTGCCCGGAGGTGGGCTGCTCCAGCCCGGCGATTATCCGCATCAGCGTAGTCTTCCCGCAGCCGGATGGGCCGAGGAGCACGAGCAGCTCGCCCTCCGCCACATCGAGGTCCACGCCGTCGACCGCGCGCACCTCCCCGAAATGCTTGTGGAGATTCCTGGCTTCGACGTATCCCATGGCTCCCTCACAGACGGGCGACAGGGGATAAAGGGCTGTTCGCTCCCTCATCCCCTGTTCGACCGCGTCATGCCGGCTGTCGCTGCTACCGGTCCTTGCTGCCGCCTCCGACCAGACCGAGCCGTCGCCACTTGGCGAAGATGTCCTTCACCCGCCGGTCCGCCTCCGCGACTGCGCGCTGCGGCGTGAGCTGCCCCGTGGCCGCCTTCGCGAACATGTCCGGGATCACGTAGGTGTCGAAGATCTCCCCGATCGCCGGACCGGCCGGGCCAGGATGGCCGGGGTTCGTGGACCACTCCTCGGCATCGGCGAGCACGGCCAGCTTGTTCACCGGCTGGGACCCGAAGGGATCCTTCAGCACGGCGGCCCGCACCCACTTGCGCCCTTCCGTGGGCTTCTCCGCGAGGGCGACCTTCTTCTCGGCGACCGAGCCCATGAAGGACGGGAAGTTGTAGAGCTTGCTCGCGATCACGGCTTCCCGGTAGTTGTCCACGAAATCGAGCAGGAACGTCTTCGCGTTGTCAGGGTTCCGGGCGAACTTCCAGACCACCCAGGCGCCCATGACATGCTCGCTGGCCCAGCGCGCGCGCGGGCCGCGCAGCGCGCCGACGAAGTTGATGTCGTCGGCCACCGGCAGGCGGTTGTCCTGCGCCGTGCGGTAGGCCGAGATCGAGTTGAGGATGTAGGACGTCTGCCGGGCGTTGAGGGCCTGGTTGTTGGAGGCCGCGTTCCAGGAGAGCACCGCGGGGTTCATCGTCTCCCGGAACAGACGCGCCCCGAACTCGACGGCGCGGACGGTCTCCTCGGAGTTCAGCGTCACGTTCTCGTTCGCATCCTGCTCGCTGGCTCCGTATGCCCAGAGCATGGCATGGGTGGCCATGTTCGAGTCGATGTCCTGCGAGAGGCCGATCCCGACCGGGATCTGGATGTCCCGGAAGCGCTGCTTGATGGCGATGCCGCCCCGCAAGAGATCGTCCCATGTGGCGGGGCCGTTCGGAAAGCCCACGGCGCTCCACGCGCTCTTCAGGTAGTCGCCGGGATCCGGCACCCAGTTGTCGGAGAAGGCGAACCATTTCCGGGTGTTGGCGTTGTAGGTGCTCTTCCGGACGAACGGCACGATCGGCCCGTACCGCCGCTCCGCCTCGCGGTTGATGTCGGTGAGGTCGAGCACCTGCTGCTCGAATTGCGACGGCGGGGAGAGAAAGAAGAACAGGTCGTGCCCGGTCTGGGCCGCCACTTCGGCGGTTGCCCGGGGCACGATGTCCGCGAACGAGATGTGGTCCACCGTGACCCTGATGCCCTTGCCCTGGCCCCACTTCTCCGCCCAGGGGTCGAACCAGGTATCGAATGCGGGGACGAAGTGGCTCCAGGTCATGATGCGCAGCTCCCGCTGCTGCGCCCGGGCCACCGTGGTCAGCAGCGAGCCGAACCGGCCCGCCGCCGCAGCGGCGCCGGCGGCGCCCGCCGTGAACTTCAGGAAGTCGCGGCGCGTCAGGCGACGCCAGCGGTTGTCGGACACCCGGACCCACTTGCCGTCAGACGAATCCTGCATCCCTTGCACCACCCCCTCCGGGGAATACCCCTCGCTCCGTTGCGATCCAAACGGGTCGTAAGGGAACTAATTTGGCTTCCCCCGTCCACCTCTCCTCCCGGAATGGCCGGGCCACAGGACTCGTTATCGGCGGGGGAGAAGCCACCGAGCATGGCCATGACGAAGAAGCAAAGAGTGGACCTCCTCCGCGGCGTGACGCTGTTCGCCGGCGTGGGGCCGAAGGGTCTGGGGGACGTGGCCGACCTCATGGAGGAGATCTCGTTCCCCGCCCGGCGCTACATCGTCCGCCAGGGGCAGGTCGGCACGGGATTCTACATCATCACGGCCGGCCGGGCACGGGTGGAGCGGGGCGACCGGATCCTCAACACGCTGCGGGCGGGAGATTTCTTCGGCGAGCTGTCCGTGCTCGATCAGACCCCGCGCATGGCGCACGTCCTGACCGAGGAGCCGACCACCGTGCTCGCCCTCGCGTCATGGGACTTCACGAGATTGCTCGAACGGAACGCGAAGGTGACGCTGGCCATCCTCAAGGAAGTGGCCCGCCGCCTGCGCGAGACCACGGACCACCCCACGCACTGACTCAGATCAGGCCCTGCAACAGCGCCGCGAGCTGTGCCCGGTGGGAGGCCGTCTCGAAATCGTGGAGGGGATCGCCGGGTAACACGTGCTCACTCACCTTGCCGCTCCGACGCTGATACACCGCGGGGTGGTGATCCCCCGACGCGTCGGTTTCCAGCACGATAGCGGCTGCGTCGGGGCCACGTGTGTCCACGAAGTGCTGGAGCGGCAGGATACCCTCGTCCACGATGCCGCGGTTCCGCTCGAAGCTCACCACCCTGGCGAGGTAGGACCGCTGGTTCCAGAGCTCGGAGGAACGGCTCACTTCGGAGAGCAGATACGGCACCACGTCATCCGGCTCCAGGGTGGGCCGGTCTACCCGCACGCCGAAGCGCGTCTCGGCCAGGTGGGCGGCCAGGACGCGGGCGTTGTGGCGGAACCCTCCGAGCCCCCCTGAGTTGCTCGGCACGCCGTGCTTGCGCAGCCCGACGGCGCCCTGCGTCGCCGCTCCCGCGAAGAACACATCCGGTACCGTCGTGCTCTCCCAGAACGCGGTGAGCGCCGGGATGCGGTCCTGGCTGAACGTGGCGACGCCGAGCGTGCGCAGATCCCCAAGCGGCGTGGTCCAGCCGGTGGCGGCGACCACCGCGTCGACGTCGAACATGAAGTCCCCGGGGCGGGTCGTGCCGGAGGCGAGGACGCGGAAGCCCTTCGCGGTGCGCTCGATGCGGCTCGTGGCCGCGTCCAGCATGACGACGCCGCCGCCGAGCACGTGGTCCTCGTACGGCAGCAGGTACCGCGCGCGCACCCCGGCCGTCGAGTGGCTATGGATGGCGAGCAGCGGCGGGCGCGGGGAGACGAGGATAATCTGGCGGCAGTACGGGAGCAGCGCGTCCGCGAGCTCGAAGGCGGATGTGCGCTTGCCCAGGATCAGGATGCGCTTCCCGGCGTACTGCCCGGACGGCCGTGCCTGGGCGTAGTGAGGCACGTGCTCGATCCCCGTGATCTCCGGCTTCCACGGCTGCGCCATGCCCACCGCGAACACCGCGACCCGGCAGTGGTACTCCCCATCGGAGGTCCCCAGGACGAAACCGCCCGGCTCCCGCCGCGTCGACTCCCACCGGCACCCGTAGCGCACACGCACGCCGGTCCGGCGCACGAAGGCGACGAGTGCCCGCTCCATCTCACGGCGCGTGGGGAAGTACGAGTCGCCCTTCATGAACTCGGGCACGAGCGCCCGGTGGCGGGGTTCGTCGGCGAGGAGACTGTTCCAGTCGTACCAGGCGTAGTGCCGGGAATGCGGGGGGACGGGCGGGTACGGCTTCGACCAGGTGTTGAGCCGCTGGTAGAGCGGGAACTGCCTGAACATCCCCCCGGGCGCGGGGTCGGCCGAGAGCACGGCGTGGGCGACGCCCAGGCGCCCGAGGAAGTAACTGAACTGCAGCGCCCCCGGACCGCTGCCCACGACGACGAGGGGATACGTGCCTGGGGGGAACGGCCTGCCGGTCGCTCCTGCCGCCCTGCCCCGGCGGCGGCCTACCGCCATAAGCTGGTGTTGCGCAGCCGCCTGGCCTCCGCCTGCAGCATCCGGTAGGTCACGTGCGGGTACGTCAGCAGGAACGATTCGACCTCGGGACCGGGGAGCATGAGGCAGCGCAGCGCGCGGAGCGCCACCACGTCGGCGATGGGCGGCTCCCCGAGCAGCAGGGAGACCTCGCCGAAGAAGTCCCCCTTCCCGAGTGTGCTGCGCTGCGTGCCGTCGATCGTGACCGCGGCCTCGCCCTCGAGGATGATGTAGAGGTTGCTGCCGCTGAACCCCTGCCGCAGGATGCGCTGGCCTTCGGCGAAGTACTCCTCCTCCAACCGGTGCACGACCGCTTCGAGCTGCGGCCGCGGCAGATCGGCGAACAGCGCCAGGCCCGACAGGAGGTCGATGAGCTCCTCGCGCGTCGCCACTCAGGCTCTCCCCGAACGCTCGAGCGCGGCCCGCACCGCGCGCTTCGTGAACACGCGGGCGAGGTGCGCGCGATAGTCCGGCGTGGCGAAGAGGTCCTCGTTCGCCTCGACCCCGTCGGCGGCGTGCTCGGCGGCCGCGGCGATCGCGCGATCGTCCAGCGTGGTCCCCACGAGCGCCTTCTCCACCGCCTCGGCGCGGTAGGCCGTCGGCCCCACACCGGTGATCCCGATGCGCACGGCCTCGCACCGGCCTCCGCGCACACGCACGACGGCGGCGACCCCGACCACGGCGAATCCCGAGGCGGGATGCGGGAACTTGAGGTAGGCCTGCCCCGTACCCGGGGGCAAGGCGGACACGCGGATCTCCGTGAGGATCTCGCCGCCGCGCACCGCCGAGGACAGCACTCCGGTGAAGAAGTCACGAGCGCGGATCGTCCGCTGACCCTCCGCGCCCACCACCGTCATCTCCGCCTCGACGGCCAGCACCGCTGCGGGGTAATCGGCGGCGGGATCGGCGTGCACCAGACTGCCGCCGATGGTGCCCACGTTGCGGACCTGGATGTCACCGATGCGGGAAGCGCACTCGGCCAGCAGCGGCGCCCGGGCACGGACGAGCGGAGAGGACTCGATCGCCCAGTGCGTGCTCATCGCGCCGATGACCAGCTCCCGGCCGTCCTCGCGGACGCCGCGCAGCGCCTGGATCCGTCCGATGTCGATGACGTGCCCGGGACTGACCACGCGCAGCTTCATCATCGGCAGCAGACTGTGCCCGCCGGCGAGCAGCTTCGCGTCGGGAAGGGACCGCAGCAGGCGCAGGGCTTCGTCGACCGAGGAGGGGGCGTGATAGTCGAACGCGGCGGGGATCATCGCCCCTCCCTCCCCGCCGTCTCCGGGATGGCCGTCCCGCCTTCCTCCTTGATCTTCCGAGAGGCGTAGCGGATCGAGTTCACGATGTGCTGGTAGCCGGTGCAGCGGCAGAGATTGCCGTCCAGGCCGTGGCGGATCTCCTCCTCCGACGGCTCAGGGTTGCGCTCGAGGATCTGCAGTGCGGTGAGCATCATCCCGGGCGTGCAGAACCCACACTGCAGCCCGTGCTCCTCCCAGAACCCTTCCTGGATGGGGTGCAGCGTACTGTCCTCTGCCAGCCCCTCGACGGTGAGGATCGTCGCTCCCTCCGCCTGCACGGCCAGAATGGTACACGACTTCACGGCGAGGCCGTTCATGATCACGGTGCAGGCCCCGCAGCTCGTCGTGTCGCACCCGACGTGCGTGCCGGTGAGCCCGAGGACCTCCCGGAGGTAGTACACCAGAAGGAGCCGCGGCTCCACCTCATGCCTGTACGGGACGCCGTTCACGGTGACCGAGATGGCCTTCTTCACAGGGGCCTCCACGGAGGCAGAAAGGTCGCTCCGTAATTTCGCCACCGTCTCCGTCGTCCTCCTTGCCCTCCCGCCCCACAGGAGGACGGGCGGGGGTCCCACGGGGTTGATAATCTCGACGAAAGTCTCCCCGGTGATGTTTAGGACGGGAGCCCAGGGGATAAATAGAGGTCGGCGGCCTGCCGTGCCGCCTGCCTCGCCGAAGTGGGCGGCCTGGTGCCCCGCCGGGCCGCCCTCATTCTTTTCGGGTCACAGAGCCGTGGACGACCTCAGGATCCAACTCGAGCAGCGCCAGGAGAGCCTCAGGGGGCTTTCCCGCCCTTCTCCGGTCCTGGAATGGCTCCTGAGCGACGGAACTGCCATGGACACCCCTCTGGAGCCCAGATCCGCAGCCGAACGGCGCCTGGTAACCCTGCTCTCCCGATCGCTCCGGTTCCGGCGTGCGCAGTGCTACGCGAATGCGCAGCAGGCCGTGCTCCTCGCCTCCGGGCTGGGAGCGATGGTCGTCGGGCACACCCTCGAGTACTGTGAGGGATTCGCTCACCTGCCCATGCTGGCGCCCTTTGCCCACGGCTGGTGCCTGCTGAATGGCCGCATCTGGGATCCATCACTGGATCATCTGGGTATCTCCATCCGCTACCTCGGCGTGGCGATCCCCTTACACTTCATCCGCGAGACCGTAGCGAGGCGGCGGACGTACGCACCTGTGATCCACCTCCACCTCAACGGAGTTGGAGCGGCCGCCGTCGAACGAACGGGGCGTGTCGGCTCCGCTGTCGACCCGCGCCCAGACCTGGCAGGCGCTGCGTCCCGGATGTGACGTCCTCGTCATCGGTGGAGGGATCACCGGCGCGGGTGTCGCGCTCGACGCCGCCGTCCGCGGCTATTCGGTAGCACTCGTCGACCGCGGGGACTTCGCGGGCGGCACGAGCAGCCGCTCCACCAAGCTCGTCCACGGCGGGCTTCGCTACCTTCCCCAGTGGCAGTTCGGCCTGGTCCGCGAGGCGCTGCTCGAGCGGGAGCGCCTCCGGCACCTCGCCCCAGGGCTCGTCAGAACCCTGGGGTTCATCGTCCCCCTCTATGCGGACGCGAGATGGCCACTTGGGATCCGACTCCCTCGGGCGCTCCGGCCGTTCGCCCCCTTCGCGCTGCGGGCAGGACTGTGGGGATATGACGCCTTGAGCCGAACCGATCTCGCCCACCGCACCCTGCGCCCCAACGAAGCGGTCGCGCGCGTCCCCGCGCTGCGCACCGAGGGCATGCGAACCGCTTTCCTCTATCATGACGCCCAGACGGACGACGTCCGCCTGACCCTTGCCGTCCTCGCCGCAGCGCGAGCTCACGGTGCCGTCACGCTGAACTACGCGGAGGTCACCGCGTTGCATGGCGGTCCCATGCGCGTCACGGTCACCGACCGCCTGCACCGTGCCGCGCCGACCGGACTTCCGGTGCCCGATGCGCCGGGCACATCCGCGATCGAGATCACCCCGCGACACGTCGTGAACGCGGCGGGGATCTGGGCGGAGCAGGTGGCGGCGCTCGCCGGACCGGTACCTTTCCGGATCGAGCGCAGCAAGGGGACGCACCTCGTGCTCGATGCCCCCGGTCTGGTGAAGGACACGGCGCTCGTCATCCCGGAGACCGACGACGGCCGGCTGGCCTTTGCGGTCCCCTGGCGCGGCCGGGTGATCCTCGGCACCACCGACGAGCCCTCGACGGAAGACCCCGACGCCGCGCGACCGACTGCGGCCGAGGCCCGCTACCTCCTCGATCATCTCAACCGCTACCTCACCGTGCATATCGGGAAAGACGCCGTGGTGGCCGCGTACACCGGCCTGCGCCCGCTCGTCCGCCGCGGGGACGCGCGCTCCGCGGCGCTGTCACGCAGCCACGAGGTCGTCAAGCACCCCAGCGCTCTGGTGTCGATCATCGGCGGGAAGCTCACCACGTACCGTCAGATGGCGGAAGACACGGTCGACGTGCTGGTGCGGCGTGACGGGAGACGCACACCTTCGCGGACGGCCACCCTTCCTCTTGATGACACCGACGAGGCGATCGCCGCGCTCATCGCCGCCGAGCCCGCGCTGTCACGCGTCCTGGTCCCCGGCCTTGCGGTGCGCGAGGCCGACGTCGTCTACGCCTGCCGCGCCGAGCAGTGCGTGCGCGTGGCGGACTTCATGACCGTCCGCAGCCACCTCGCCCTGCTCGATCGGGAGCACGGCCTGGGCTGCGTCACCGGGGTGGCCCACCTCATGGCCCGGGAACTGGGATGGACAGCGGATGAAACGACGCGTCAGGTGGACGCGTACCGGCGCCGGGCCGCCGCCGAGACGGCGTTCCTGCACGAGCTGTAATACGTCCGGCGCCCGATGGCGCGAACGAGGACCAGGGTGTATCGTGCACACTGCCGGCGACCACGTCCGAGGTGGAGGGGAACTGCGCACGGATCAGTCCCCAGGGCTAACTCGGACGGGCCGCCGGTTCGCATGCCGGCGGGTGGCTGCCCCTACCCCGGCGTGAGGACGACGACGCCTTCCTCCTCACCCACGCACGTTCCATGGGGCCGCGAAAGGAGCTCCATCCGCCGGCTGAGCCACCGGGCGTCATCAGGGGAAGCCCGATGCACGCGGAGACCCTCGATGCGCACGGGATGCAGGCGTACGCTGTCGACAGCGGCGTCACGCACGAGGACTTCAAAGAAGAAGGAAAGATCGTTGCGCTCTTCCGGATCCACGGCATAGTCGTCCACGAAGTCCCCTGTCGAGTACAGGATCGCCCTGCCGCCGTGGAGCTCGATCGCCTGCACACTGTGATTGGAATGTCCCCAGTACACCTGTGCGCCGAACCCAAGAACCTGCCGCGCGAGAACCTGCATCGCTTGGGTCGGGGGCCCCCAGTTCGGTCCGAGATGCGCGCACACGACGACGACCTCCGCCGCCTCCCGCGCGGCGTCGATGGCGTCTCTGATCCGCTCCCGATAGGGCCGGACCAGCCCGTGCGCGTCACACCTGACGAAATTCACGCCGGGCCGGTCCTCCTCCGCCTCCCACCCGGGTTCGTTGTCGGTTATCGCCAGCACCGCGACCTTCAGCGTCTTCGCCGTGATCGTGGCGGCCGCGGAAGCCTCCTCGACGTTCTTGCCGGCCCCCGCCACGGCAATCCGGAAGGCGCGCAGGAGGGTGAGACATTCCAGCATCGCCTCGGGGCCGTAGTCGAGCACGTGATTGTTGGCGAGCCCGGCAAAGGTCACTCGCGCGGCCTTCAACGCGTCGAGGGCCCGCGGCCGCGCGCGGAACCTGAACACCTTGCGAATATCCGGCAGGCCGGAAGCGGCGACCACGCACTCGAGGTTGACGAAGCGCGCGTCCGCCGCGGCCAACAGGTCGAGGACGTCTCCCCAGATGTAGGCGGGGTCCGTTCCAGGGTCGCCGAGGATGCGTTCGTCCACGAGGCGGCCGAGCATCACGTCGCCGGTCAAGCCCAGGCGTACCGTGGGCGCGTATACTGACATCGGAAGCATCACCCCGCTGCTCCATGATACACGGATGGGCCGTGAGTACCGTGAAGATCCCCACGCGCGACGTCGCCCTCGACGGCGATCTCACGCTCGTGGCGGACTCCTCCGGACTCGTCGTCTTCGCTCACGGGAGCGGGAGCAGCCGGCATAGCCCGCGCAATCGCTATGTGGCCGGCATCCTGAACGAGACCGGACTCTCCACGCTCCTCTTCGATCTCCTCACCCTCGATGAGGAACGTGCCGAGTGGCTTACCGCCCACTTGCGGTTCGACATCTCCTTGCTGGCCCGACGTCTGATCGCGGTGCTGGACTGGCTGCGTACCGATCCGCGTATGGCCAGGCTGCGCGTGGGCTGTTTCGGTGCAAGCACGGGCGCGGCCGCGGCGCTCGTGGCCGCGGCGCAGCGCCCCGAGAACGTCGGCGCGATCGTCTCACGCGGCGGCCGCCCCGACCTTGCCGGTGCCGCGCTGGCCGCGGTGCGCGCGCCCACGCTGTTGATCGTCGGGGGACGTGACGAGACCGTCATCGAGTTGAACCGTGAGGCGATGGCGCGCATGCGCGCGCCTGTGCGGCTCGAGATCGTCCCCGGAGGCACGCACCTCTTCGAGGAGCCCGGCACGCTGGAGCAGGTCGCCGCCCTCGCCGCCCGTTGGTTCCAGGAGTACCTCGGGACGATCGACCGGCAGCCGCCCAGGTAGGCTTCGTTGACCCCCTGACCCGTTCGTATCCCCCCGAATCGGGCAGGGGCCGGATAGGGGAGCGAATCGCGCACACCTATCCTAGTGTGCGGGCGTTCCTATGACCGCGAGGATCCTGCGGGGGACTGAGACGTCGGCCCTGATCCGGGATGAGTTGCGCGACCGGGTGGCAGGGCTGCGCGCGCAGGGGATCGCCCCCGCCCTCGGCGTCGTCCTGGTCGGCGAGGATCCGGCTTCCGTCTCCTATGTCACGGCCAAGGCCAAGGGCGCGGCCGAGGTGGGCATCGACGAGGAGACCATCCGGCTGCCGGAAGCGACCTCGGAGACCGACGTCCTGGAGGTCGTTCGGCAGCTGAACGAAGACCCCCGGTTCCATGGCCTCCTGGTCCAACTTCCCCTTCCCGGCCACATCAAGAGCGCGCGGATCATCGAGGCCACCTCGCCGGAGAAGGACGTCGACGCCTTCCATCCGATCAACGTGGGCCGGCTGCTCCGGGGCGAGCCCTGCCCCTTGCCCTGCACGCCCCACGGCGTTGTCCAGATGCTCGTCCGCAACGGCTACGATCCGGGCGGGCGTCACGTCGTGATCTGCGGCCGAAGCAACCTCGTCGGCAAGCCGCTCGCCGCGATGCTCATCCAGAAGCGTCCGGGCGCCAACGCCACGGTCACGCTCTGCCACACCGCGACGCGGAACCTTGCCGCGATCACCCGGCAGGCGGACATCCTCGTCGCCGCCATGGGCCGTCCCCGGGCGATCACGGCCGACATGGTGAGCTCCGGCACCGTCGTCATCGACGTCGGCGTCAACCGCATCCCCGACGCGGCCGCCCCGAAGGGCTTCCGGCTGGTCGGAGACTGCAACTTCGACGCCCTCAAGGAGACCGCGGAGGCGATCACGCCGGTTCCCGGCGGCGTGGGGCCGATGACGGTCACGATGCTGCTGCTCAACGTGGTCGAAGCAGCAGAGCGCGTGCTGGCTGCGCGCGGGGAGGAGAGGAAGACGGCATGACGGTGAAGATGCGCCGCCCGGTCCCGAGCGACCTCGAGATCGCCCAGGAAACAGACCTGCTGCCCATCCGCAATGTGGCCGAGCGCCTCGGCGTGCTGGGCGAGGAGCTGGAGCTGCACGGACCCCACATGGCCAAGATCGACACGCCGGCCGTGCTCGGCCGGCTCGCAGGGAAGCGGAACGGGAAGTTCATCACGGTCACGGCGATCACCCCGACTCCGCTCGGGGAGGGCAAGACCGTGACGAGCCTCGGCATCGGGCAGGCTCTCGCCCGGATGCGGCACCGCGCCTGCAACGTGCTGCGCGAGCCGTCGAAGGGGCCGACCTTCGGGATCAAGGGCGGGGCGTGCGGGGGCGGCTACTCGCAGATGCTGCCGATGGAGCAGATCAACCTGCACTTCACCGGGGACATCCATGCCGTGGAGACGGCGCACAACCTGTGCGCGGCGGCGATCGAAGCCAGCCTGCTCCACGGGAACCCCCTGCACCTCGATCCGCTCAGCGTGACCTGGCCCCGCTGCGTGGATGTGAACGACCGCGCGCTGCGCGACGTCGTGATCGGCCTGGGCGGCCGCGCTAACGGCTACCCTCGCCAGACCGGCTACTGCATCACCGCGGCCAGCGAGACGGCGGCCATCCACTCCCTCGCGCGGGACCTGCCCGATCTGCGGGCGCGGCTGGGGCGGACGGTCGTCGGGTTCACGGCCGAGGGCAAGCCCGTGACGGCGGACGACCTGCGCGTCGCCGGCGCGATGACCGCCCTGCTCATCGACGCGATCAAGCCCAACCTCGTGCAGTCCGCGGAGAACCACCCGGTGATCTGCCACGGCTTCCCCTTCGCCAACGTGGCCCACGGCAACAGCTCGGTCACCGGAGCGCTCACCGCGCTCAAGCTCGCGGACTACGTCATCACCGAGAGCGGCTTCGGCTCGGACTGCGGCTTCGCCAAACTGATGGATGTGGTCGTGCGGCAGACGCCGGGGCTCAACGTGGACTGCGCGGTCATCGTCGCCACGGTGCGCGCGCTCAAACAGCACGGCGGCGCGTTCCGCCTGCGCCCGGGGATGGCCTATGCGAAGGTCAAGGAGGCGGCGGAGACCGAGAACCTGCCGGCGGTCGAGGCCGGATGCCGGACGAACCTCGCCGCGCACATCCGGATCGTGAAGACCTACAACGTCCCGGTCGTGGTCGCGATCAACCGCTTCACGTCGGACACGAATGCGGAACTGGAGCTCATCCGGCGACTGGCGGTGGAGCTCGGCGCCAACGACGCCGTCGTCCACGACGCCTGGGGCGAGGGCGGCGAGGGCGCGGTCGACCTGGCGAGGGCGGTGATCCGCGTCACGGAGCGCCCCGTGGAGAATCGCTTCTTCTACGCGGCGGACGCGCCCATCACGGAAAAGATTGAGGCCACCGCGAGGACGCTGTACGGCGCCGACGGCGTGGACTACGCCTCCCTGGCCAAGGAGCGGATCAAACTCTTCAGCGAGCTCGGGTACCATACGCTGGCCCTGAACATGGCGAAGACCCACCTCTCACTCACCGACGACAGCAGCGTGATGGGCGCACCCACCGGGTGGCGGCTCCAGATCCGCGATATCCGGGCCTGCGCCGGAGCCGGCTTCCTGTACCCCCTGGCCGGGGACTTCCCGACGATGCCCGGGTTGCCGTCGAAACCGGCCTTCATGGCCGTGGATGTCGACCTTGCCACGGGGAAGATCAAGGGGCTGTTCTGAGGGTGACGATGGGACACGTACGGTTGGCGGACGTGCAGGCCACGAGCGCGTTCCCGGGGGTCTCGCATCGCCTGGCCGTCGGGACGGCCTCCGGGGCGACCGGCATCCAGATGGGAGAGCTCGTCCTGGAGCCCGGCGCGTCGATCCCCGTGCACCATCACGACGTCGACGACGCGATGATGGTGATCAGCGGGCGCGGGCGGTGCCGTCTCGGCCAGGACGAGATTGCCCTCGAGCCTGGCATTACGCTCGTCGCGCCGGCCGGGACGCCCCACGGGCTGCGCAACGACGGGCGCGAGCCGCTCCGCATCGTCTTCGCCTGGCCCACGGCGGAGCCGGTGGCGCGGTACTGGGATACCTAGGATACTCCGGCGGCCCGATTTACCACGGCGCAGCCGGCTATCTATGCTGGGAAGTGTACGCCCACAGGCGGCCCTGCACGCCTTCCACAAGGGAGGTGAGAAGGGCACCACGCCGTCGCTTGCAGTGATCCCCCAAGGAGGTGACGTACGTGGCTGTGATGGCACATCGGCCCGGCGGCTTCGGGCCTCCCTTCGAGGTGACCGACCTTCCGAAGCCCCCGAGCCCGCTCCCGTTTCGCCGCCTGATCGCGCTCCTCGGACCATCAATCATTGCGCTCGGCGGCACCATCGGTAGCGGCGAGTGGCTGATCGGCCCCTCGCTCTTCGTCAAGTGGGGGCTCGCCCTGCTGTGGATCACGACCGTCTCTGCGGTCCTCCAGACATTCCTGAACACCGAGTTCGCGCGTTACACCATCTACACGGGCGAGCCGGTCACGGTGGGGTACATGCGGCTCGCTCCGGGCGGGTGGTTCTGGGGCACGCTGTACTCCGTCGTCGGCTTCATCGAGCGCGGATTGCCGGGCTGGGCGTTCGCCGCTGCCACTGCGCTCGGCGCGTTCTTCCTGGGGCGGATCCCGGGCAACGAGGACCGCAGCTTCGTGCTGGTGTTGGGCTACCTGACGTTTCTCCTCTGCGTCGTCATGGTGCTCTTCGGGAGGAAGATCGAGCGCACCCTGGAGTGGGCCAACTGGATCATGATGGCTGTCGTCCTGGGCGGCCTCTTCGTCCTCGACCTGATCCTCGTGCCGGCGTCCGTCTGGGGCGAAGGCGTTCGCGGGTTCTTCAGCTTCGGGTACATCCCGAAGGGCGTCGACGTCCTGCTGCTGGGCGCGCTGGTCGGCTACTCGGCCTATGGAGGGTTCGGGAACAACGCGATGACCAACTGGTACCGCGACAAGGGCTACGGTATGGGCCAGAAGGTCGGGTACATCCCGGCCGCCGTCGGCGGAGCCAAGATCAAGGTCTCCCCAGTCGGTAAAGTCGCCGAGGCCACGCCCGACAACGTGAACTCCTGGCGGACCTGGATGCGCATCCTGCGCATGGATCAGTGGTGGATCTTTTTCCTCGGGGCGATGCTGGGGATGTACCTTCCCGGCATCCTGTACCGGGCGGTCGTGCCGCTCGGCACCGATCTCCCGCGCTGGGGCGTGGCGTCCTACATCGGCGAGAAACTCGGCGCCGGCATCTGGGGCATCTATCTCGCCGCCTTCTTCGGCTTCTGGATCCTGTTCAGCACCCAGTTGAGCAACGTCGACCTGGTCGCGCGACAGATCACTGACATGCTCTGGAGCCGAATTGGGGGCGTACGGCGCTGGGCGAAGGAAGACATCCGCCGCGTGTACTACGCGGTGCTGGTCGGCTTTGTGATCTGGGGCGCGCTCTTCATCGGCTACCGCTTCCCGCTGTTCCTGGTGGCGGTGTCGGCGAACGTCGCCAACTTCACGATGGCGCTGTCGGCCATCCTGACGATCGTCCTGAACCGCAAGTTCCTGCCGAAAGAGTTCCGGCCGAGCGTCTGGCGTGAGGCCGTGCTCGTCGCCAACGCGGCGTTCTTCGGCTTTTTCTTCATCTACTTCCTGATCAATCTGCCCAAGATCCTGGGCTCCTAGGAGGATCTCCTGATGACCGCGCCGGTTCCTGAACGCCTGCTGCTCGGCCCTGGCCCGAGCCCCGTCCCGCAGCGAGTGCTCCAGGCGATGGCCTCGCCGGTCCTCGGCCACCTCGATCCGGCCTTCCTCGAGGTGATGGACGAGACCATGGATCTCCTGCGGAAGGCGTTCCGCACTGCAAACAGCCTAACCATCCCGATCTCCGGGACGGGCAGCGCTGGGATGGAAGCCGGCGTGATGAATCTGCTCGAGCCGGGCGACCGCATCGTCGTGGCGGTGGCCGGGTACTTCGGCGAGCGGATCGCGGAGATGTCCCGCCGGGTCGGCGCGGACGTCGTGACGGTGCCCACCGAATGGGGCCGACCGGTCGATCCGCGGGCGGTGGAGGACGCGGTGCGGGCCGCTCCCACCCGCGCCCTCGCCGCCGTCCACGTGGAGACGAGCACCGGCGTTCTGCAGCTGCTGCCGCCGCTCGCCCAGATCGCCCGGGCGCACGGGGCGTTGTTCTTCGTGGATGCGGTGACGTCGCTGGGCGGCGTGGAGCTGCGCGTGGACGACTGGGGCCTCGATCTCTGCTATTCGGGCAGTCAGAAGTGCCTGAACGCCCCGCCTGGTCTGGCCCCGATCACGGCCGGCGAGCGCGTACGGGCGCACCTGGCGTCGCGCAGGACGAAGGTGCCGTCCTGGTACTTCGATCTCTCGCTCCTGTCCACGTACTGGGGCGCCGACCGCGTGTACCATCATACTGCCCCGGTCTCGATGGTCTATGCGATGCGGGAGAGTCTGCGCATGATCCATGAGGAAGGCCTGGAAGCCCGTTGGGCGCGGCATCGGACCAACGCCGCCATGCTCTGGCAGGGCCTGGAGGAGATGGGCCTGCGGCTGCTCGTGCCGGTCGAGCACCGGGCGCCGACCCTCACGACGGTCGTCGTGCCGGACGGCGTGAGCGACGGCGCGGTGCGCAAACGACTGCTGCAGGAGTATAACATCGAGATCGCCGGCGGGTTGGGGCCGCTGAAGGGCAAGATCTTCCGCATCGGCTTGATGGGGGCGGGGAGCACACCGCGCAATGTGCTCACCTTCCTCGCCGCGCTTCAGGCGGCGCTGACCGCTGAAGGCTTCAAGCGGAGCAGCGCACGCCGGGTAGCCTAAGACAACGGCGGCGAGCCTGGTTGGCGGGGGCGTGACGAGGATCAGTCGAGGTGGGCGAGCACGTCCCGGAGATCGGTCAGGCCGGCGCCCGGCTGCAGCGTCCGCACCGGGCCGATGAACCGCCGGACGCGCTCCAGATGCACCGCGCGATCGTCCACGAATAGCACGTCCTCCGGACGCAGGACGGTGCCTTCCGCAGCAAGCTCATCGAGGAGGGCGCGGATCGTCTTCTCCTTGTAGGGGTGGAACTCGACCTTCGGGTGGGTGAAGAAGCCGCGCAGCCCGAGCAGATCGAAGATGGCGAAAACCGGCTCGGGCCGGTTCCAGCTCGCCACGGAGATGAGGATACCGCGCTCGCGCAGCGCCTCCAGAACGTCCCGGACGCCCGGGAAGAGGCGCACGCGAACGCCGCCGGCGTCTTCCACCGCATCGCGGTCCACCTTGCGGAATGGGGGGACGAGGTCGGAGACGCTGGCGTGGTCCCAGAGCGTCCGGTCGCAGTCGAAGATGACGAGTCTAACGGCCATGGCGGCGCGAGACTACGGCGCCGGGGGGCGGGCCGTGAAGCGGAACTCCAGGTGGATCTCGTTCTCCGTGCGCAGGATCCCCAGGATGCTTGGTGGGTCGAATCCGAAGTCGGTCATGCGCACGGTGGTCTGGGCGGTCCCGCGGAGGGTGCTCCCCTGCAGGATCAGGGTGAGGTCGAAGGTCACCTGACGCGTCACGGCCCGGATCGTGAGGTCCCCGACCGCCCTCAGCCGCACCTCCTCTCCGTCGCGGTAGGCGGCCGGCAACCCCTGCACCGCCGTCGGACGGAACTCCGCGATGGGAAAGCGGGAGGATTCCAGCCAGCGCTCGCGGATGGCCTGGTCACGGCGTGCGCTGTCCGACCGGAAGGTGCTGATGTCCACGGTGATCGTTCCGATCCTGCTGCTGCGGGGCGCCGCGCGGTCCACGGCGATCTCACCTGTGATCGCGTTCGTCGTGCCCACGGCGACGTTCAGGCGGTTGCCGTCCCTGAACAGGGTCTCATGCACTCGATAGGTCACGAGCGATTCGGCCGGGACGATGATGAAGCGCTGCACCGCCGGTGCCGCGGTCACCGGTCCCGGCAGCAGGGCGAACAGCACGGCGAGGGCGGC
>DASSGA010000026.1:0-3404 GCA_035693805.1 bacterium
CACGCCCCGGGCGGTGATCCCGTGGTTCAAGAAGAGCCCGCCGGGCTTCAGCAACGTCCACGCCTGCCGGAAGTACTCGGGCAACTTGCTCCGCCCCACGTGCTCGACCATCCCGATGCTGACGATCTTGTCGAACGGGCCGCCGGCCACCTCGCGGTAGTCGCACACGCGGATCTCCGCGCGGTCGCCGAGGCCCGCCGAGGCGATCCGGGCCTGTCCGATCCGCGCCTGGGGTTCGCTCAAGGTCACGCCGAGCGCGTGGACGCCGTACCGCTCGGCCGCGTACGTCACGAGCCCGCCCCAGCCGCAGCCGATGTCGAGCAGGCGCTCGCCCGGCCGCAGGCGGAGCTTCCGGCAGATGTGCTCGAGCTTCGCCTCCTGCGCCGCGTCGAGGTCTTCGGCCCCCGTCGGGAAGTACGCGCAGGAGTACACCATGCGCCGGTCCAGCCACAGCGCGTAGAAGTCGTTGCCGACGTCGTAGTGGTGCCGCACGGCGGCGCGGTCGCGCTCAACCGAGTGGACCCGGCCGTGCAGCCTGGCGCGAGGTGGCACAGATCCCGGAGCAGAGGTGCGGGGCAGGCTGAGCGCCGCAAGGCCGGCGGTCAGCCAGTCCGCCGGGGTTCGCCGGAGGGCGGCGTCCACCACGGTTGCGACCGCTGCTTCGAGGTCGCCGTCCACGTCGAAGTCGCCGCGGACGAACGCCTCGCCCATCGCGAGGTCGGTCGGAGGCAGCAGCATGCGCCGCAGTGCGCCGGGATGCGCGAGTACGAGCGTGAACGGTACGGGTTCCGGGGCGGGGAGCGTGGTGCCATTCCACAGGCGGATGGCGAATGAGCGGGGCCCGGGGAACACTCGATCGAGGATCCGTTCCGTGACGGATATCGCGCCGTCGTCCGCGTGCGCTGCTGCGGCCCGCTGTCCGCTCACGACCATGGGGATCGCCTCCTACCGGGGAACCGTATCAAGGATTTCGTCGGCGCTCAGCGCCCGGACCTGCAGGGAGCGTCCCCCGCTGCAGCGAACGAGACGCGCCGTCCGATGAGTGACATGCAGACCATCCCCCTCGGGCCCCGCGGTCCTCGTGTGCCCGCGGTCGGCGTCGGCACCTGGCAGTGGGGCGACCGCATGTACTGGGGCTTCGGAAAGGATTTTTCCGAACAGGATGTCTTTGCAGCCTTCGAGGAGAGCGTCCGCGCGGGGGCGACCTTCTTCGACACCGCAGAAGTGTACGCCGGCGGCCGGTCGGAGAGATTCCTCGGCGAGTTCGTTCGCCAGACGCACGCTCCGGTGCTGATCGCCACGAAGTTCATGCCCTACCCGACGCGCCTGAACGGCGGGGCGCTGCGAAAGGCGCTCGTGCGGAGCCTCACCCGATTGGGCCTGCCGGTGGTGGACCTGTACCAGATGCACTGGCCGTTCCCGCCGGTCTCCATCGAGACCTGGATGGACGCCATGGCCGAGGCGCACCAGGCCGGCCTCATCCGCGCGGTCGGCGTCTCGAACTATTCGGTCGAGCAGATGCGCCGCGCCCACGACGCGCTCGCCAGGCACGGCATCCCGCTGGCCAGCAATCAGGTGAAGTTCAGCCTCATCGATCGCGAGTCGCAGCAGTCAGGTCTGCTCGATGCCTGTCGCGAGCTCGGGGTGACCTTCATCGCCTGGGGGCCGCTGTCGAAAGGCGTGCTCACCGGCAAGTACGGCGCCGGCCATCGCCCGCCCGGCATGCGAGGGCGGCGCTTCACGCCCCAGGTCTTCGCGACGCTCGATCCGCTCCTCCGGCTGATCAAGGAGATCGCCGCCACGCGCGCCAAGACACCGGCGCAGGTCGCCCTCAACTGGTGCCTCGCGAAAGGAACCCTGCCGATCCCCGGCGCGAAGACGGGGGCGCAAGCGCGCGAGAACGCGGGCGCGCTCGGATGGTCGCTCACGCAGGAGGAGGTCGCCCTGCTTGATCGCGCCGTCTGAGCGCGGGCTGAACGATCTCCGCTCGCTGCTCGGTCGGACCGGCACCGCGATCGCCCTCATCGCGTTCGTGGCATTCGCGGGCAACGGCATGCTCTTCCCCGTCCTTCCGCTATATCTCGACCATCTGGGCGCGAGCGGCGCGACGGTCGGACTGGCGCTGGCGCTGCTGGGTCTGGGGGAGGGGCTGTTCGGGTTCCTGTGGGGCGCGGTTACCGATCGCAGCGGCGTGCTCGTCCCTCTGGCCGTGTTCACGTTCGGCAGCGCGGTCGGGTACGTCGCGCTCGCGCTGCTCCCCATGGTCGCAGCCGTCCTCGTCATCCGCCTCGTCCTCGCCGCGCTCGGCGCTGCGATCTGGCCGGCGGGGCGCGGCTACTTCGTGCAGGCCGTGCCTGCCCGCAGCAAAGGGCTCGCCGTGGCCACGTTTGGGCTGCTCATCGCGGGCGGGATGAGCCTCGGAGGATTCCTGAGCGGAGCCGTTGTCGAGGTGGCCGGGTTCAGGGGTGTCTTCCTGGTGCTGGCCCTGGGGACAGGTCTGGTCGGAGTGGTGGCCGTGCCCCGGCTGTCCCCTCCGCGAGCCGGTCCGCCGCCCGCGGCGCCGCGTGCGCCTTCCATGCGCGCGATCCTCTCGGGCCCGGTGCTGACGGTCGGCGCGATCGTGACATTCGTCGCCGCCGCCTACGGGAGCGTGATCTCCTTCGTCCCGTTGCTCATGGCCTCCGCGGGGTTGCCGCCGGGCCGCGTCGGCGTCGTGTTCGGGGTCGGCACGGCGACGAGTCTGCTCATCCTGCCCTATGCGGGACACCTCGCCGACCGGGCGGGGCGGCGCACGGCGATGGTCGGGGGGCTGCTGGCGTACGTGCTCGCGATCTTCGCACTGGGCTACGCGCGGGGGTATTGGCCGATCCTCCTCGTGACCACGGCGATGTTCGTCAGCCGCTGGGCGAGCGATCCGGCGATGGTCGCGCTGCTGTCCGACGTCGTGCCCCCGGCGTTCCAGGGTCGCGCGCAGGGGCTGCACGTGATCGCTTTCGACCTGGGGCTGCTCACGGGGCCCACGCTCGCGGGGGTGATCTGGGATCGCTGGGGCGCGGTCGGGACGTTCACCTTCGCCGCGGCCCTCGCGGCGGGGGCGCTCCTCGTCGCCCTCGTGCTGGTCCGGGAACGGGAATGGCGGGCGCGGTGACTACGCGGCGCGGGGTTCCTCGCGCAGCAGGGCGTCGATCAGATTCTGCTTCGAGAAGTGGCCGCTGGTGAGCACCGGCCACCAGGTCTCCCCACCGAGTAGCTCGCGCCGGACCCGGTCCGCCTCGATACCCTTCGCCCGGCGCTCCCGCGCGTCGTCCCGCAGGCGCTCCATGAAGTCGAGCTTGCGCTGCAGGGCCGCCCGGCCGTCCTCGATGACCTTCCCGCTCGCGCAGAACAGGGTCGTGACGGGGAGG
>DASSGA010000027.1:0-9664 GCA_035693805.1 bacterium
CGGCCGTGGAACCATCCAGGCTGAGCGACATGCTCTGCATCCCCGCGGCCCTCAGCTCGCCGATGATCTCCCGCGTGAGATTGGCCGTGGCGCTCGGCGCGAGCGAGACGCCGATTCCCAAGCGCGTGCCCTCGCGGATGATCTCGAGGAGGTCGGGCCGCTTCAGCGGGTCGCCGCCGGTGCAGACGAGGTGCGGCAGCGGTTCGCCGAAGCCACGGAGCTGTACGAGCATCGTGAACGCCTCATCCGTGCGCAGCTCGAGCGGATCGCGGTGCGCGATCGCCTCGGCGCGACAGTGCCGGCAGGCCAGGTCGCAGGCCCGCGTCATCTCCCAGTAGATCATGCGGGGCGCGCGGTCGAACCGGTACCCATGACCGGCGCTCACCGTGGGGCTCATCGTGCGCATCGCGTCACCTCGCATCACCCCAGCAGCCGCAGCGCTTCGTCGAGGGGGCGGTAGATGGCGGTCAGGATCGGCTGGTCGCGCAGCGTGTACCGACGGGCCTCCGTCTCGCGAAGAGCCGTGACCAGATCCTGAAAAGCCGGAAGGTCATCGGTCTCGTAGGCAACGATGAACTCCTGGTCGTCGAGGCCCGTCGAGTAGGCCAGCAACTGGCGGATCTGCGGGAAGTCGTGGCCGACGCGGATGTGCTCGTTCATCATCCCCTGCCGCGCCTCCCGGCTCAGCCGGTACCACTCATGCGTCTTCGTGAACGGATACACGATCAGGTAGCGCGCCCGCTCCCCGCTGATCAGGGCCTGCTCCTGCGCGCCCGGCTTCTTGACGTAGTGTGAACTGCGGATGAGTCCCGTGAAGGCATGCGCGATGACGCTGAAGCGGCCCATTCCGCTGCGCAGCAGCAGGGCGGAGGTCTCCTCGAGTTCGTCGAGCGAGGACGCCGCGCGCACGAGGACCAGATCGGCGTCCGCCCGCAGGCCCGCGGTCGAGTAGGTCAGCGTGGTGACCGACCGGCTGGTCTGCTGGAGCGCTCGGGCGAACTCCTCACGGTCCGCGGCGCGCTGCTCCGCCGTGGATCGCCGCCAGGTGGGATCGACCCGCAGCGCCAGCACCTGGAGAACAGAGCGGTCGGTCATCTCGCCGCCAGCCACGCCGCCGCCTCCTTCGCATGGTAGGTGATGAGCAGGTCCGCTCCGGCGCGGGCGAGCGCGGTGAGGATCTCCAGGACCGCGGCTCGCTCGTCCAGCCAGCCCGCGGCCGCCGCCGCCTTGACCATCGCGTACTCGCCGCTCACGTTGTAGGCGGCCAACGGCACCGGGACGTGCGGCCGCACCCGATGGATGATGTCGAGATACGCCAGCGCGGGCTTGACCATCACGACATCCGCACCCTCCGCCAGATCGAGGGCGACCTCGCGCTGCGCCTCCCTCGCGTTGGGGGGATCCATCTGATAGCCGCGGCGGTCACCGAACTGGGGGGCGGATCCGGCCGCGTCCCGGAACGGGCCGTAGAACGCCGAGGCGAACTTGGCGGAATACCCCATGACCGCCGTGTCCGTGAAGCCGGCCTCGTCCAGCGCCGCGCGGATCGCGCCGACCTGGCCGTCCATCATCGCGCTCGGCGCGACCACTCCCGCTCCCGCGACCGCCTGGGAGATCGCGGTGCGCGCAAGCAGCTCCAGCGTGGCATCGTTATCCACCAGGCCGCCCTGCACCACGCCGCAGTGCCCGTGTGAGGTGTACTCGCACAGGCAGACGTCGGTCATGATGAGGAGACCGGGATGGCTCGTCTGCAGCGCCCGCGCGGCGCGCTGCACGATGCCGTCCTCGTCGTAGGCGCCGCTCCCCTGCGCATCTTTGGCCTCGGGGAGGCCGAACAGCAACACCGCGTTGATCCCGAGCCGGCGCAGCTCGTCCGCTTCACGGGAGAGCTCGTCGACCGATAGGTGAACCTGTCCCGGCATCGACGGGATGGGCTCGCGTACGCCCCGGCCGGTCCGCACGAACATCGGGTACACGAACATCTCCGGATGCAGCCGGGTCTCGCGGACCAGGGAGCGCAGCGCCGCGGTCCGCCGCAGGCGTCTCGGACGCTCGGCGGGTCGGTTACTGACTCTGGACGCCAGCACGGGCGGTCCTCCTCTCGCGGAACACGTTTACGATGCCCTCGATCGTATGCACGGGCGCCACAACGCCTGCGCGCAGGCCCGCGTCCAGGAGCGCCCGGGCCGTCACGGGGCCGATCGCGACGATCAACAGCGTGCTGAGCGCTTCGGCCTGTCCTACCTCTTCGGCCAGGCGGATGAGCCCGCGGACGGTCGAGGCGCTGGTGAAGATGGCGGCGTCCACGCCCTCACGCAGCGCACGCGCCAGGGGCTCGCGCGACGCGGGCGGGGCCTCCACGGTGCGGTATGCCGTGACCTCGGAGACTTCCACACCCCGGAGACGGAGGTCGCGCGCAGGGATCTCTGAGGCGATCTCCGCACGGACCCGCAGAACGCGCTCGCCCGCCCGCGCGGGCAGCTCCTCCGCGACCGCTTCGCTTAGATAGCGGCTCGGCGTCCACACGTCGCGGATACCGCGGGCCCGCAGCGCGTCTGCCGTCCCCGAGCCAATCGCGGCCCACTGTAACCGCCGCGGCAGTGGACGTCCAGGAACTGCGACCGAGAGTCGTCCGAACAATGCCGCGGCCGCATTTTGACTCGTGAGCAGTATCCAGTCGAACCCGTCCAACCCAGCGATTGCACGATCCAGGTCCTCGAACGACGCGGGTGGCTCGATCCGCACCGCCGGCACCTCGACCGGCTCGACCCCGATCTCTCGGAGACGGGCGGCGAGGCCGCCGTTGGACCCCTCAGGGCGCGTGATCAGCACGCGGTAGGGTCTCATACGAGGTCGCCCGCCCCGCGCCCGAGGAGCTCCTCGCCCAGTGCCCGTCCAACACCCTCAGCCTGGGCCGTTGCGCCGCTGCGCTCACCGCGCACCGCGCGGCCGCCATCTGTCGCGACCACGGCGGCCCGAAGGCGCACCCTCCCGTCGCGGACCTCGGCATACGCGCCGGCGGGGAGACGGCATCCGCCCAGCAGCCGCGCCAGCAGCCCGCGCTCCGCGGCGACCGACGACCGGGTCCCCAGGTCATCGGCGGCCGAGGCGATCCCCGCCGTCTCGGCGTCGCTGGTGCGCACCTGGATCCCCAGAGCCCCCTGCCCCGGGGCGGGAAGCATGACCTCGATCGGGATCCACTCGGTGATGCGGTGCGCCAGGTCGAGACGGCGAAGACCCGCGCCGGCGAGACAGACGGCGTCGAGCTCGGTCGCATCCACCTTGCGCAGACGCGTCTCCACGTTGCCCCGGATCGGCACGATCTCGAGATCGGGGCGGTGCGCCCGCAGGAAGGCGGCGCGGCGCGGACTGCTCGTGCCCACCCGCGCCCCCCGCGGAAGCGTGGTGAGGGTCGCCCCGTCACGTCCCACCAGGACGTCGCGCGGATCCTCGCGTGCGCTGACAGCGCACACCGTGAGGCCCTCGGCGTCCACCGTGGGCAGGTCTTTCATGCTGTGCACCGCCACGTCGATGTGCTCCTGCAGCAGCGCGAGCTCCAACTCTTTCACGAAGAATCCGATCCCGGGCAGCGCCTCGAAGGATGTGTCTGGCCGGAGGTCGGCGTCCGTGTGGATGGCCTTCACGGCGACCTCGAGCCCCGGGTATGCGTGCCGCAGCACTGCCGCCACAGTCTCCGTCTGACGCAGGGCGAGCGTGCTGCCGCGCGTGCCGATACGGATCCGGCGCACCGTCATGCCGCAGCGGCCCGCAGCGCCTCGCGCGACGCCGCCACCGTGCGATCGATGTCTTCCGGCGTGTGCGCGAGCGAGATGAACCACGTCTCGAACTGCGACGGGGGGAGCAAGATGCCGCGGTCGAGCATCGCGTGGAAGAACCGGGCGAACGCCGCGACGTCGGCCCGCGCGGCCCCGGCGTAGTCCCGGGGAGGCTCGGGAGTGAAGAACACCGTAAGCAGAGAGGCCACGCGTGCGATCGCGCAGGTGACTTCCGCGTCCCGGGCGGCGTCCCGCAGTCCGGCTTCCAGGCGCGCGGCCAGCGCTTCGAGCGTCTCGTAGACATCGGACGACGCGAGAAGACGGAGGGTCGCCGCTCCCGCGGCGACCGACAGGGGGTTCCCGGAGAGCGTGCCGGCCTGGTAGACAGGCCCGAGCGGCGCGAGGGTCTCCATCACGTCGCTCCGGCCGCCGTAGACCGCAAGCGGCATCCCGCCTCCGGCGATCTTCCCCAGGCACGTCAGATCCGGCCGAATCCCGAAGCGCTCCTGGGCGCCGCCGTAGGCCACCCGGAATCCGGTGATCACCTCATCGAAGATGAGCAGCGCCCCCGACGAAGAGGTGACCTCTCGCAGCCCGCTCAGGAATCCCGGCGCGGGGGGCACCACACCCATGTTCGCCGCGGCGGGCTCCACGATCACCGCCGCGATCTCGTCCCCGCGCGCGGAGAATGTGTCGCGTACTGCGCCGAGATCGTTGTAGGGCAGGACGAGCGTGTCCGCGACCGCCCCGCCTGTGACCCCGCCGCTCGCCGGGAGGCCGAAGGTGGCCAGCCCGGAGCCGGCCTCGGCGAGGAGGAAGTCGGCGTGGCCGTGATAGCATCCGGCGAACTTGACGATCTTCGCCCGGCCGGTGAATCCCCGGGCGGCGCGGATGGCGCTCATCGCCGCTTCCGTCCCCGAGCTGACAAAGCGCATCCGGTCCATCGAAGGGAACGCACGCTGGATCAACCTCGCCAGCTCGAGCTCATATGGCGTGGGCATGCCATACGTCGTCCCGCGCGCGGTCGCCCGGGCGATGGCGGCGACGACCTCGGGCGCGGCGTGACCCAGGATCAGCGCACCCCACGAGCCCACGTAATCGAGATAACTCCGGCCGTCGACGTCGGTGACATGGGACCCGCGGCCCTCGGCCACGACCACCGGACTGCCGCCCACGCCGCGGAACGCCCGGACCGGGCTGTTCACGCCGCCGGGGAAGATGCGGGCGCTCTCCGCGAAGACCGCCGCCGCTCGCGATGCCACCGTCTCACTCATCCCGCTGCGAGACCACCTCTCCGTTCAGATCGAACAGCTCGCGCGCCAGATCGATCGCCCGTTCGTCGCCTCCACGCGCCCGCAGCCGCACGAAGGGCCCGTGCAGCAGCTTGCGCAGCGCCCCTTCCACGACTCCGCGCACCGCGCGCCGCTCCCGCTCATCGAGCCGGCTGAGGCGCGACCGCGCTCGCTCCAATTCATCCTCCACGATGCGCTCCGCCCGCTGATGCAGGGCCGCGATGACCGGCACCGCAGCGCGCGAGGCCAGCCAGCGCACGAACGCCTCGAGGGCCTCTTCCACGATGTCCTCCGCCAGGCGGACATCGGCGGTCCCCTCAGCCGGCGCGGCGGTGGGCGCCGACGCGCCCTCCGCCGCGGGAGCGTCGATCGGAGCCAGCGCGTCGAGGTCGTACAGCGTCACCCCGGGGAGGGTAGCCGCGTCCGCCGCCACGCCGCGCGGCACGCCGATGTCGATGACGAGCAGTGACCCGTCCCGCCCTCCGGCTGCGTCGAGGATGTCTCGGGTGACCACAGGCGTCGCGGCCGCGGTAGACACGACGACGACCTCGGCGTCAACCAGCAATGCCGGGAGCTCCGGCAGCCCGGCACTGCGCGCACCGTGGCGCGCGGCCAGCACCCGCGCGTTCTCCACGCTCCGGTTGGCTACGGCAGTGATCGTGGCCCCGCCCTGCGAGAACACCTTGGCCACCAGCGCGGCCATCTCGCCCGCGCCGACGATGACGACACGACGGCCGCCAAGCCCCAGGGTCCTCTGCACGAGCGCGGCGGCCGCATGCGGAATCGAGACCGTCCGGCGTCCGAGGTCCGTCTCGGTGCGCACGCGCCGGCCGCAGGCGATGGCGACCTGCATGAGGCGGTTTAGAACCGGCCCTGCGGCGCGGACGGTCCGCGCGCCGCCGTAGGCGCGTCGCACCTGCCCGAGGATCTGGGCCTCGCCCACGATCAGCGACTCCAGGCCGGATGCCACGCGAAGGGCGTGTCTGGCGGCGGCTTCGCCTTCCAGCACGCGCACACAGGATCGAAACTCCTGAGGGGGGAACGAGTGCGAGCGGCCGAGCACCTCCAGCACACCCGTGACGGGAGGTCGCTCGGAGGCGACCAGATACACTTCCGTCCGGTTGCACGTGCTGAGCACCAGCGACTCCCGTACTCCATCGAGCCCGGTGATGGCCGAGAGGGTGGCGGGCAGCTCGCGTTCGGAGAACGCCAGCCGCTCGCGTACGCGGAGGGGTGCAGTCCTGTGACTCAGGCCGACTACGGCGAGCATGCTGGCGGCGAATCTCCGAATCTCAGGAAATCTATGGAATCCTTCTAGATCAGAGGCAAAGGTCCCTTTAGTTCGGCGCAAGCATACCAAGGGAACACAGGTGACGGCATCAGGCAGTGGGTGCATTTGGGTTCATATCCCCGCCCGATTGCGGCATGGCGGCCGCGGGCGCGTAATGGGATAGGCATGGCTAACATCAACAATGAGGCGGGCCGATCCGAGGTCGCAACCGTCCCGTGGAGCGCGCCGCGCGCCTCCGTCTTGGGGTCGCTGCTCGCTTCGGCGAGGTCGGGGGTCTGGATCGTCCTCGCGCTGGGTGCCATCTTCGGGACTCTCTTCTGGGGCGGAGGAAGCCTGGCCGCGATGCTCGATGCCGCCTGGCGTGCCCACGCTTCACCCATCATCGGTGGGGCCGCTCGTGGGTTGCTCGGCGAAGGCACGGCATCCCGCATCGTGCTCTGGGGCCTGGATGCGGGGCTCAACGCCGTGCTCTCCGTCGCTGTGCCCTACGTGCTCACCTTCTATCTGATCCTCGCCGCGCTGCAGGAGTCGGGAGCGCTGAGCCATGTCACGGCGGCGGCGGACCGGCTCCTCGTCCGCACGGGCCTGGCCACCACTGCCTCCCTCCCCCTCCTGATCGGCGCAGGATGCAACGTCCCGGCCATCCTGAGTTTGCGAAGCCTGCGCAGCGAGGGTGAGCGGGTGGTGGCTGGAGCCCTCGTGACTCTCGTGCCGTGCAGCGCTCGGACCGCGGTCATCTTCGGCACGGTGGGCTACGTGCTGGGCTGGCAGTGGGCGCTGGGACTCTACGCGCTGGTCGCGGGCGTGATCATCGGCGCGGGACACGGCCTGCGCCGCTTCTTCCCCGGCGTGCGCCCGATGGATCGGGTCCCCATCGCGCTCCGCGTCCCCTCCGCCCGCGCCGTCGCCATCACGCTGTGGGCGCACCTGCGCGAGTTCGTCCTGGGGGCCGTGCCGTTCGTCCTCGCCGGGAGCCTCGTCCTCGGGGCGCTCTACGAGACCGGATTGATCCGGCTGGCCGCGCGGCCGCTGTCGCCGCTCGTGGAGGGCTGGCTGGGCCTGCCGCCGGCGGCGGGCCTCACGCTCATCTTCGCGGTCCTCCGCAAGGAGCTGGCCCTGCAGCTGCTGATGGCGCTGGCCACGATGAGCGGCGCGGCGGGCGGCGCAGGGCTGCGCGAGGTGATGACCCCGCCGCAGATCTTCACCTACGCGCTCGTCAACACGATCGCGATCCCCTGCACGGCGACGATTGGCGTCCTGGCACGAACGGTGGGTGCCCGTCGCGCCGCGGCGGTCGCCGGCGGGACGCTGCTCCTGGCCGTGCTCCTCGGGGGAATCGCCGCTCGGGTGCTCGCCGGGCTCTGACGCGCGGGGTGACGATTACAGCAGCTTCGCGCCGTTGATCTGCAGCTTGAACTCGCAGGTCAGGAACTGCGCGGCCCGGCGGCACATCACCATGCGGCTGAGGAAGATCTCGAAGTACTCCATCACCTGAGACAGCTTCGTGTCGATGGTGAGCTCGAGCGCGATCGTCTTGCCCTTCTCGTCCACGCGCAGGAACGAGTGCTCGACCGCGTAGTTCACCCGGTCGTGGATGTCGAAGGTCGTCGGATCGGGGTTGCGCACGCGGGAGCGGTGCACGTCGGACTTGTCGGCCAGGATCACCGCGGCGCCCACGGGGCTCACCGGCTCCCCGCCCTTCTCCTCGTGGTTGCCGATCGCGCCCATCACGACCGCCCGCTCCACGGAATCCATCCCCAGGCGCTGGAGGATGCCGTTGGCGAGCATCGCGCCCGTGTGCTCGTGGTTGATCCGGCTGACCAGGTTGCCGATGTCGTGCAGGTATGCCGCGAGCGCGGCCAGCTGCGCGTCCCGGTCCGGATAGGCCAGGCGCTTCAGGGTATTGTAGGCGATGCTGGCCGTCAGGTTCGCGTGGCGCGCCCCGTGCTCGGTGTAGCCGATCGCGCCCGTGTACTCGTTCGCCTTGATGATGTACGCGTCCACCTCGGGATCCCGCTTCACGTCCTCGAGGGTGACGAGCCGCTGCTTCGCGGCGAGGGTCTCCGCAGATTCTGCCATCGGAATGGTGCGCTCCTGTGTGATTGGTGAGCTAGGGCCTGGGCGGCCCGCTCTCGCTCACAGGCGACGGCGTGGCCTCCTGCTTGCGGGTGCGGACGTAGGACACCGCCCCCCGGTCCGCCTTCACGCGGAGGTTCGGGGCGATCTCCAGGGTCAGCAGGTCTTCGTCGATGTCGTGGACCGTGGCATGCAGTCCGCCGATGGTGACGACCCGGTCGCCCTTCTTCAGCTTGCCCAGCATCTCCCGGCGGCTGCGCTGCTGCTTCTGCTGGGGCCGGATGAGCAGCATATAGAACACCACGAGCAGCAGGACGTAGAAGATGATGACCGACGGAAACCTCGAGCCGGCCTGGAGGATCGGCACGGCACACCTCCCTGGCGTGCACGCGGCACGCCGGAATTAAGTTGTATCATAGTTGGTCGTTCCCTGCCACCCATGCTCACCAGCCGGTGCCGTACGCGGTGAGCACCCCGCGGCGCCAGGCCTCGAATGCATCCTCGGCGACAGCCGCCCGCGCCTCATCCATGAGCCGTCCCAGGAAGGCCAGGTTGTGGTACGTGGCCAGCCGCGGCCCGAGCATCTCGTCCGCGTTGAAGAGGTGCCGTAGGTACGCGCGTGAGTAGGTCCGGCAGACGCGGCAGGCGCAGTCCGGATCGGGCGCGGTGTGGTCGTCCCGGAAGCGCGCGCTGCGCACCGGCAGCCGCCCCTGCCGGGTGAAGATGACGCCCGTGCGCGCGACGCGGGTCGGCAGCACGCAGTCGAACATGTCCGCCCCGCGGGCGATCGCTTCGACGAGATCCGGCGGAGCGCCTACGCCCATCACGTAGCGGGGGCGGTCCGGGGGCAGGCGCGCCGTGACCTCGGCGACCAGGGCGTGGCCGAGCTCCCGAGGTTCTCCGACACTCAATCCTCCGATCGCGTACCCGTCGAATCCCATCTCGACGATCCGCACAGCGGCCTCGCGGCGGAGCCGCTCGGCGAACCCACCCTGCACGATCCCGAACAGCATCTGGTCCGGTCCCGCTCCGCGCGCCTTCGAGCGCTCAGCCCAGAGCATCGTGATGCGCAGCGCCTCGCGCGCCTCCCCGTCGCCGGCAGGATACCCCAGGCAGACGTCGAGCGGCATCACGAGGTCACTGCCGAGCTTTGCCTGGATTTCGAGCACGCCCTCCGGAGTGAAGGTGTGCTCGCCGCCGTCGATGGGCGACCGGAACGTGACACCATC
>DASSGA010000028.1:0-20154 GCA_035693805.1 bacterium
CCTCCACCACTAAGAAACAGATCGGCGCCAGCCAGCGCCCGCAGCGCGCCGACACCGGTGCGCGGGATGCTGTGCACATTGTGGAGCCGGCGCGTCTGCGTGGGGTTGGCGGAGAGGACGGTCATCCGTGAGGCCGGCAGCCGCGCGCGCAACGCGGACAGGATGGCGGCCAGCACCGCCTCATCGCCTGCGTTGCCGAAGCCGTAGTAGCCGGAGAGGACGATGCGCATCAGCGCCGGGGGGGCACGGGTGGAGAGGGGGCGAACCGTGAGGCGATCCAGGGGAGCACGAGCGCGGTCGCGCCGCCGAGCAGCGTCCCCAGCCAGAGGGCGTTCACGGTGCGCCACGCCGTGTACAGCAGAGGCGTGTGGAGATGCGAGAAACTGTTCACGATACCGGCCTGACCGATCGCGCCTGCCGCCGCGAGCGGCATCACCCAGCGGTGCCATCCCGCGGCGGCAGCGGCGCCGGCAAGGACGAGCGCGGGGTGCCCGATCAGGTACTCCTTGGTGCGCGGCCGGGCGACAAGGAGATCTTCCATCAGGTTCCGCAATCGCTCTTCCACCCCGAGCAACGGCAAGCCAAAGTTGCCGCTGCGGGCGAGGAGGATGACGCCGGCCAGGCCCACGACGACCACGGCGATGGCGTAGCGCATCAGCAGCGGATGACCCGACCACTCCCACAGCTCTGTTGCGGTCTCGCGCCAGGAGCGGACGGGCCGGTCATAGCGCCACAGCAGCAGCACGACGAGCAGCACCGGCAGCAACTGCGCGATCTTCACGCCGAGGAACACGTCCGCGGCCATCATGAACTCCCAGCGCGTGAGCAGCGCCGCGACGAGGAGCCCTGCCGCCACCGACCCCAGGGAGGCCAGCCACAACGTGCGGACGCCGGCCAGCACGGGTGCCGTGCCGGAGCGCCGCGGGACCGCCATGGCGATCGCCGCGCCCGGAAACCCCGCCGCGGTCCCCAGGGCGAGCAGCTTGAGCCACAGCACGAGCGGCCCGAGGGCAAGCAGGGCCACGGTGATGAGCACCCCCAGACCGATCAGCACCCAGAGCAGCCGGGCGGGGACCGGCGCCCCCACCGCCTCGGCGAGCATGGCAAAGGCCAGCGCCATCGTCGCCAGCGCGCCGACGGCGGTCAGCCCCCGCAGCGCCAGAGGCGGCTCGACCTCCGGCAGCGGGACGGCGCGACCCGTCCGGAGCCCGAAGCGCCGGAGGTCCCGCGCCAGTTGCTCGACGAGCGTCAGGTTCGATGCGGTTCCCACGACGCCGGCCGTCGGAATGAAGGGCCGGATGTACAGGAGCCGGATGTTCCGCTCGCGCGCGCTGCGCACGAACTTGTCTCGAGCGTCGGCCGGCGACAGTACGAGCAGTTCATCCGGGGTGAGGCTGAACAGCCGGATGACCTCCCGGTGCATCTCGCGCGCCAGGCGCTCTTCCCCCCGCTGCCTGCGGCGCACATTGAACACCTCGATGCGCCCGTAGCGCGCCCCCGCCGCGCGGAGCATCGCCGCCGTGTCCGGCAGCAGCCGCTCATATCCGAGCACTTCCGTCAACTCGAAGACGATCGGGATCCCTTCGCCCAATGCCCGAAACGCCTCACCCTTCGCGGCCAGCCCCGCGGCGGTCAACCCGGGATAGTTGCGGAACCGCAGCACCGGTGCGAGGCCGGCGGCCCGATAGCGCTCGAGGTCCTCCGGACGAAAGCCCAGCCCCATCTGCTCGAGATCCTCACGCAGCCCGCGGATCTCGAGCACCCCCCTGACCCCGCGCACGCGCGCGGACCCGAGGAT
Organism: bacterium; assembly: GCA_035693805.1. Classification (GTDB taxonomy): domain Bacteria; phylum Sysuimicrobiota; class Sysuimicrobiia; order Sysuimicrobiales; family Kaftiobacteriaceae; genus Kaftiobacterium. Next base: position 1,799 of record DASSGA010000028.1, read on the forward strand.
CCCGGAGATGGTGGCCTCGAGAAAGGCGAGCATGTCGGGCGGACCCGCCACGTAGACGGAGCCGGGGCGGATCGGCTCCCCCGGGGCAACGATCCCCGCGAAGGCGGGCGACAGCGTGCCGGCGCGCAGCGCGGCGCGTGCCTCATCGGCGCTCAGGTAGCTGACCTCACCCTGCTCCGCCATGCGCTCGAGCGTGCGCTCGTACAGGGCGATCGAGGTCGCCCCTCGCCGGGTCGCCTCGGTCAGGATCTCGAGGGGATCACGCCCTTCGCGGACCGCGAGGGCCTCCCAGTCCGGACCGTCGAGCACGATCTCGACGGTGCGGTACCGGGACTCCACGCCCCAGCGCATCCAGAGCACGGCGAGGGCGGCGAGGACGCCGAGCCCGATCGCCAGCAGCAGCGGACGGCGCCGGCGCCCGCTCACGGCACCGGCACTCCGGTGATCACGGCGCGGCCGTCATCCACCCGGACGTCGCTGAAGCGGATCGGGACGGGCTCGCCCGGCGCGACCAGGAGCGGATTCACCGCGGTCATCAGGACGTTGCCGAGGTCGGGGGGGATGGCCACGCCGCTGATGTTCAGGGTCTCGACGCGCAGGACGAGCGCGCCGCCCTCGATCGCGAGGCGCGCAGCCATCTGGACCGGAAACGAGGAGTTGAGCACGGCCACCGTTCCCGTGATCGTGACGAGACCGTCGTCGAGCCGCACCCGCGCGCCCCGGATGTCTCGGGCATCCGCCAGGTAGCGCTGCACGTCGGTCTCATCGACGACAACCACTGCGCTGCCGCCGCTGATCCGGCGGACGGTGACGTGCCCACCCACCGCCCGGGGCAGGTCGAGGGTGACGTCCCGCAGGGTGCCGCGCATCTCCCGAACCGTGGCGCCCTCGAAGGCGGCGCCGCGCACGTGGAACTGCAGCCGCCACATACGTCCGGTGAGGATGCCGACGGGGCCGGCGAAGACGCGCACCGCGGCCCGCTCCGCACGGAGATCGCGCCGGAGGCCGTTCGAGAGGTGCCACGACAGCAGCGCCGCAGGCGCCATGAGGACGATCGCGACCGCGAGCAGCAGCGCGACCAGTCGTGACATGCCTTCCCTACTTCGTGGGGTCAGAAGAGGCTACCTCTCCGGCGCGGCGCCGGCCCGCAGCGTGGCGTCGATGAACCGGTCGAGATCCCCATCGAGCACGGACGCCGCGTCTCCGGTCTCTGCTCCGGTGCGGTGGTCCTTCACCAGCGTGTAGGGATGCAGCACGTAGGAGCGGATCTGGTTCCCCCAGGCCGCCTCCTTGAACTCTCCGCGCAGCTCGGCGAGACGCTGGGCGTGCTGCTCCTGCTGCGCCTCCGCCAGCTTCGCCCGCAGCAGCCGCATCGCCGTCAGCTTGTTCGCGTGCTGCGAGCGCTCATTCTGGCACTGCACGACGATCCCGGTGGGGACATGCGTGATCCGGACCGCGGTTTCCACCTTGTTGACGTTTTGCCCGCCGGCGCCCCCGGCCCGATACGTGTCGACCTTGAGTTCGTCCTCGCGGACGCTGACCTCGACCTCTTCCACCTCAGGGATGACGTCCACGAGGGCGAACGAGGTGTGGCGGCGGTGCGCCGCGTCGAACGGGGAGAGGCGCACCAGGCGGTGCACTCCCCGCTCGCCCTTCAGGTACCCGTACGCATAGGGGCCGCCGGCGATGATCGTCGCGCTCTTGATGCCCGCTTCCTCTCCCGGCGAGAGATCGGCCACTTCGGTGGTGAACCCCCGCCGCTCGGCCCAGCGCATGTACATCCGCATGAGGATCTGGCCCCAGTCCTGCGAGTCGGTGCCCCCCGCCCCGGCGTGGATGGAGAGGATCGCGTTGCTGCCGTCATGCTCGCCCGAGAGGAGCGTGACAAGCTCGAGGCGCTGCAGACGCTCGTGCGCGGACACCGCTTCCGCAGCCAGCTCCGCCGTGCTGAGCCCCGAGGGATCCTGCACGGCGAGTCCCGTGAGTTCGGCGAGATCGTTGACCTCGCGGGTCAGCCCCGCATAAGTCTCGACCTGCGCCCGCAGGGCGCTCAGCTCCTGGCCGGTCTTGCGGGCTAGCTCGGGATTGGACCAGAGGTCCGGCCGCTGCATCTCCGCTTCAAGCGCGGCGATGCGGGCCTGCTTGGCGGGCAGGTCAAAGATGCCTCCCGATGTCCTGGAGGCGCACGCGGTCTTGCTCGATGAGACTGCGGATCTCTTCAATCGTCATGGCCGTCCTCATCATATCAGATGGTGTCTATCGCCCCCGGGCGCACCACACACGGCACCACTCCCAGGCGAATCTGCGATCCACGCGCGGTCTTCAGCGCACGAGTGTCACGATTGCGACCAGCAGGTTCCCCACCGCGTGCGGCACCACCAACCCCAGCGCATTGCCGGTCCGCGCGCGGATCGCGCCGAACGCGGCCCCGGTGACCATCGCCCAGGCGATCGCCTCCGCGCCGAGGCCGCGCTGGAGCAGCATCCCGGCCGCCGTCCCCGCCGCCACGGCCACCACCCTGCCCTTCCACTCCGCGAGCGGGGTGAAGGCAACGCCCCGCAGCCACCCTTCGATCGCGAACGCGATGACCAGCTGGCGCACGGCGCCGGAGATCCAGCCCCCCGGCGGGACGGGCACCGCGACGGGGATCCCGTACGCGCGGAAGGCCAGCACCAATGCCGCGAAGAGCGTTCCGGCCACCGCCAGGCCCGCAAGGAGCGCCGCCCCGAAACCGGGCGCGGCGAAGCCCCATTCCCGCCGTGGTCGCAGCGCAGAGAACACGACGACGAACGCGAGGAGCACCCCCGGCCAGATCCCTCCGGGCGCACGGCCGATCAGCAGCCACACCGCGATCAAAGGCAACCCGGCCGCCGCGGCGCTCTGCTGGAACGCCGCGGTGCGGGTGTCGGCGGCGAGGGCCGTCCACATGCGTGGGATGCCCGCGGCCGCGAGCCCGAAGAGCACGATCAGCGCGAAGAGATCGCCGAACCGCGCGTAGAACGTCTCGCCCCGCGCGAGCGACACGCCGCTCACCAGGACGGCCTCGCTGCGAGCGGGAACGCCCCCGCGGATGCGGCCGGCGGGGTCGATCACGACCGTCAGGCCGGTATTGGCGGCGCGAATCACCCAGCGCCCGGTCTCCACTGCCCGAAGGCTCGCCTGCGCCGCGTGCTGCGCGCCGGCGGATGTGCCGTCGAACCAGCCATCGTTGGTGATCACCGTGAGGACCTCGGCGCCGCCGCGGACCAGCGCACGACCCACGTCGGGGAAGATCGACTCAAAGCAGATGGCCACGCCGACCCGGCCGAGCGGCGTCCACAGCGACTCGTGGCGCGTCCCGGGACGGACGCCGCTTTCGCCGAATGCCACCAGACGCACTTTGTCGTACCGGCTGACGGCATCGCCCGAGGGCGTGACCGCGACCGCGATGTTGGAGGCGCCGTTCTCCATGCTGCTGGCGATTAGGGTGGCCCGCGCCCGGTTCGCCCACCCGCCGATCTCACGCAGCACGCCCATTGGACCAAAGAGGTTGTACGGAACGGCCGTCTCCGGCAGCACGATCAGCGCGGCACCCTGGCGGCCTGCCTCGCCGACGAGGCGCCGCAGCACCTCCATATGCTGGGACGCGTACAACGGATCGAACTTCAGCCGCGACGCCACATTGGGCTGGACGGCGGCGACGCGAAGATCGCCGGCCGCCGGTGGCGGGACCTGTGACCCCCCCCACAGGATGATGGCGGCGATGACCAGCACGGGGAAGAGGAGTGGTCCGGCGCGCCGCCGGACCACTCCTGAGGCGAGTCCCGCGGCGCCGAGCGCAACAACGAAGGAGACACCGAAGACCCCCGTGATCTCGGCGAAGTGGATCACAGCGGGAGTGCGGTACTGCGTGAGACCCAGCAGCGCCCAGGGGAATCCCGTCACCCCGATCGAGCGCAGATACTCGAGGGCGGTCCACAGGAGCGGGACCGTCCACAGGACCAGCCACGCCGGGCGTCCATTGCTGATCCAACGCCAGCCCCACGCAAAAACGCCGGTGAACAGGCCGAGGTAGACCGCGAGCAAGAACCAGGGCAGGATGCCGAAGACGCGCATCCAGGACAGGATGCCCAGATGGGCGATCGTCCCGGCCACCTGGCCGAGGACGAATGTGCGCGGCGGGGACTCACCCTCCAGCGAGAGGAGCAGCGGGACGAGGGCCACCCAGGCGAGCCAGCCCAGATCGAGCGGCGGGAACGCAGCGTACAGCAGGATGCCGCTCGCGGCGGCGAGGGCTATTCGTCCTTGCCGTGACACTTCTTATACTTCTTGCCGCTGCCGCACCAGCAAGGGTCGTTGCGGCCGATCTTGCGCCCGGCGGTAACCGGGGCAGGCTTCGGGCCGTCTGTCATCGGCATCTCGGATGGGATCCCGTCGGATGCTGAGGGGGTCGGACCCGCGACGGCCGGTCTCGATGCGACGCCGGCCGGTCGGAGCATGCGCCGGGGCGCCGGCACCCCCGCGCCCTCGACTTCCAGGCGGAAGAGCACCTTCACCGTCTCCTCCTGGATGTCCGTCAGCATCTGCTGGAAGTGGTCGTAGCCCTCGCGCTGGTACTCGATGAGCGGGCTGACCTGCGCGTAGGCGCGCAGCCCGATCCCTTCGCGCAGCGAGTCCATGTTGTACAGGTGGTCGATCCATTTGCGGTCGATCGTCTGCAGGAGGACGATGCGCTCGATCTCCCGCATCGGCTCCCCGATCTCCTGTTCCTTGCGCTCGTAGGCGGCGAGGGCCTCCCGCGTGAATGTCTCCTTCAGCTCCTCGCGCGAGCGCAGGTGGTCGAGGGAGACATCCGTCAGGGTCGGGGCGAGCTGGGCCGCGCTCTCGGCAAGGCCGGCCAGGTCCCACTCCTCCGCCGTCGCGTCGGGTGCGCAGTACGCGTCGACGAGGGCGTCCAGCTGGCGCTCGACCATGTCGAGGATGTTGTCCCTGACGTTGTCGCCGAACAGGACCTTCCGGCGCTCGCCGTAGATGACCTTGCGCTGCACGTTCATCACGTCGTCGTACTCGAGCACGTGCTTGCGCACGTCGAAGTGGTACTGCTCGACCTTCTTCTGGGCCGACTCGATCTGCCGGGTGACGAGCGGGTGCTCGATCGGCGTGTCTTCGTCGATCCCCAAGCGGTCCATGATCCCCGCGATGCGCTGCCCGGCAAACAGGCGCATCAGCTCGTCCTCGAGCGCGATGTAGAATCGCGAGGAGCCCGGATCGCCCTGGCGGCCGGCACGGCCGCGCAGCTGGTTGTCGATGCGCCGGGCCTCGTGGCGCTCGGTGCCGATGACGTGGAGGCCGCCAAGGGCCTTGACCGCCTCGGCCTCCGCGGTATCCGGCGGATTGCCGCCCAGAATGATGTCGACGCCGCGGCCGGCCATGTTGGTCGCGATGGTCACGGCGCCCTTGCGGCCGGCCTGGGCGATGATCTCGGCCTCGCGCTCGTGCTGCTTCGCGTTCAGAAGCTCGTGGCGGATGCCGCGCCGCCGCAGCATCTCGCTGAGCTGCTCGTTCTTTTCGATGGAGCGGGTGCCGACGAGCACGGGGCGGCCCTGCCGGTTCCACGATTCGATCTCGGTGACGACGGCCTTCCACTTCCCGTTTTCGGTCTTGTAGATCTGGTCGGCATGGTCCGCGCGCACCATCGCGCGATGGGTGGGGATGACCATGACGGCCAGGTTGTAGATCTTCTGGAGCTCCTCTTCCTCCGTCTTGGCCGTCCCGGTCATGCCGGCCAGTTTCTCGTACATCCGGAAGTAGTTCTGGATGGTGATGCTGGCCAGGGTCTGGCTCTCCCGCTCGATGCGGACGTTCTCCTTGGCCTCGATCGCCTGATGGAGCCCGTCGCTGTAGCGCCGGCCGAACATGAGGCGCCCCGTGAACTCGTCGACGATGATCACCTGGCCGTCCTTGACGACGTAGTCCACGTCTCTCTTGTAGCAGGCGTGCGCGCGCAGGGCCTGCTGGATGTGGTGCATGAGGTCGACGTGCTCGATGTCGGCAAGGTTGCTGACCCCGAGCACGTGCTCGACGCGGGTCGTGCCCTCCTCGGTGAGCAGCGCGGTCTTGATCTTCTCATCCACCGTGTAGTCGCGGCCCGCACTGAGCCGCGGTACCAGGCGGGCGAAGTCGTAGTACTTCTTTGTCGAGGCGTCCAGCATGCCCGAGATGATCAGCGGCGTGCGGGCCTCGTCGATCAGGATGAAGTCTACCTCGTCCACGATGGCGTAGGCCAGGTCGCCCTGCACGAGGTCCTCCACGCGCAATGCCATATTGTCGCGCAGATAGTCGAAGCCGAACTCGTTTACCGTGCCGTAGGTGATGTCGGCATGATACGCCTCGCGCCGGGTCACCGGACGGAAGTGATTCAAGCGGTCGTCGGCGTGGGGCTGCGGGTCGGTGTAGGCCGGATCGTACATCCCGCTGAACTCGTGGGCGATCGTCGCCACGGACAGACCGAGGAAGTGGTAGACGGGACCCATCCAGCCCGCGTCGCGGCGGGACAGGTAGTCGTTCACCGTGACCACGTGCACCCCGCGGCCGGTCAGAGCGTTGAGGTAGACCGGCAGCGTGGCGACGAGGGTCTTGCCTTCGCCGGTCTTCATCTCGGCGATCTTTCCCTGGTGGAGGACGATGCCGCCGATAAGCTGGACATCGAAGGGGCGCAGACCGGTGGTGCGCTTGCTCGCCTCGCGCACCGCGGCGAACGCCTCGGGCAGCATGTCATCCAGCGTCGCCTCGCCGGTCAGGCGCGCCTTGAACTCCGCGGTCTTCGCCCGCACCGCCTCGTCCGACAGCGCGCTGTACTCGGCATCGAAGGCGTTGACGGTGTCGACCAGGGGCTGCAGGCGGCGGAGCTCGCGACCGGCGGGGTCGCCGAACAGACGGGTCAGCAGGCTCGCCATAACTTTTCCATTATAGCACTGCGTCGGAAACGGCCCGCGCGATCACCCCACGACGTTACGATGACCGTAGGAAGACTCGGTTGACCGGCGGATCAGGGGGACTTGCGGCCCACCAGCCAGGACACCGGGCGGTTGATGCCGTCCAGCACGGCGCGCACCACCGCCTCGCGGGGATCGTCGCGGACGACTGCGGAGCCAACCAGTGTCTCCTCTTCCCGTCCCGGGAGGGAGACGACAGCGACGGCCACATCGTGCGGACCGACGGCGAGCGTGCTGACGCCATCGAGCAGAAACATCCCATCGGCGCGCAGGAACAACTCGACCGCGCGGAGCGCCGCCTGGGCGACCAACTCCAACCTGTTGCCGCGGCCGTAGGGGCCGGAGGCGATCCCTTCGTAGATGAGGCCCTGGTCCTCGAGGTGGACCTTCACTTCGGCGGCCGTGCGCAGCACGGAGACGGACAGCCCAACGAACTTCAGCCGCAGCTGGTCCGCGGGGGCGTCCCGGTCGGCGCGCTGCTGCGCGGCGACCCGCACCTGGCGGGGTTCGAGCTCCACGCCCAGCTCGGCGGCAAGCGCCGAGACGACGTCGACGGCGATCACCTTCGCGCTGCGATCCGGCCCCCCCAGCACGTGCACGACGCGGATGCCCCCCGCGTCGTCGCTCTCCACCCGCACGGCCCGCACGCCGCGCAGCTGCCGAACGACGCCTTCCGCCGCTTCCGCCAGCGTCTGTCCATCGCGCTCGCCCCGCCCCATACATCCCCCCGCCGGAGTGGCCTGCTACGAGTCCGGCTCGATCACACCGTAGTTGCCGTCGGCCCGTTTGTAGACGACGTTCACCTCGAGTGAGCTCGCGTTCCGGAAGGCGAAGAAGTCGTGGCCGAGGAGCTCCATCTGCAAGGCGGCGTCCTCCGGCGTCATCGGCTTCATCGCGAACCGTTTCACCCGCACGACCTGGGGCTCGCGCGGCCCCGCGCGCAGCGCCCGATCCGCCTGGGCCATCGCCCGTGTCTTCTTCCGGCTTTCCTCCAGACGCCGGCGATCGATGAACTTGCTGCGGTACCGCTCGATCTGCTTCTTCAGCTTCTCGACGACGAGATCGATCGACGCGTACATATCGGGGGAGGCTTCCTCCCCGCGGAGCAGCACGCCGTCCCCCCGCACGGTGACCTCAACGACCTGCGCGCGGCCCACGTTCCCCCGGCGGCGCTCCACGCTCAGGACGACCTGCGCTTCCTGCACGTGGTCGAAGTAGCGCGCGATGCGGCCGAGCTTCTCCTCCGCGTATTCACGGAGGGCCGGTGTGACAGCGATATGCTTCCCCTGAACGATGACGTGCAGCGGTTCACGCTCCCGGGTCACCAGGCGATCCCTCCCACCTGACCTCTTTCGCCGCTGCGGGGCGCGTCTACTGCCGCCGCCGTGGTTCAGGCGACTCGTTCGCTCCCGCTTGACGCGGTCCTGTTGGTTCAGAACGCCCAGGTGCGGGGGACGAACAGGGTCTCGGCGAGACGGATGGCGTAGCGGTCGGTCATCCCGGCCAGGAAGTCGCCGACGACGCGGGCCACCGTCTCGCCGGAGGCGATCAACTCGCGGTACTCGGGCGACAGCTCGTCGGCATGGCCGAGGTAGTGCGTGTAGAGGGCACGGATCAAGCGCTGGGCTTTGGCCACCTCCGGCGCGGTGGTCGGACCTTTGTACACCCGGTCGCTCAGGAAATCCTTGAGCCGGTTGAGGGCCTGGCGGACGGCGTCACTCAGACCGACCGCCTCCCCTTCGTCGCTGCTGTGGACGAGGTCGTGCACCATGACGTCCAACCACTGCCCGCGCGTGCGCCCCAGCACGGCGCGCACCTCGCGCGGCACGTCGTCCTCGGCCACGAGCCCGGCCCGCACTGCGTCGTCCGTGTCGTGGTGGACGTACGCGATGCGATCGGCCAGGCGCACCACCTGCCCTTCCCGCGTCGCAGGGAGCCCGTCCCCGGGCGGTGCACCCGCCTCGAGGTCGCGCAGCCCCTTGGAATGGCCGCCGATCCCGTCGCGGACCTCCCAGGTGAGGTTGAGCCCCTGCACCGTGGTCCCGTCCGAGCGGGTGCGGCGCTCCAGCAGCTGCACGACGCGCAGGCTCTGCTCGTCGTGCTTGAACCCGCCCACCGGACGCATCGCGTCGTCCAGGGCGGCTTCCCCCGCATGGCCGAACGGCGGATGGCCGAGATCGTGGGCGAGGGCGATCGCCTCGGTGAGGTCCTCGTTGAGGCGGAGGGCGCGCGCCGCGGTCCGGGCCACCTGGGCCACCTCGATGGTGTGCGTCAGCCGCGTGCGGTAGTGATCGCCCTCGGGAGCGAGAAAGACCTGCGTCTTGTGCTTGAGGCGCCGGAAGGCCTTGCTGTGGACGACCCGGTCGCGATCGCGCTGGAACGCCGTGCGCAGATCGTCGTCGGGCTCGGGAGTCTCGCGACCGCGCGAGGCCGCGGCCAGCGCGGCGTGAGGGTTGAGGCGCTCACGCTCCCACTGTTCCGTGACCTCGCGCGGCGTGCTCACACGTCCTTGCTGACCTGCATCTTCTCCTTCAAGGCGGCCTGGGCCGCGGCGAGGCGCGCGACGGGGACGCGGTACGGCGAGCAGGAGACGTAGTCCAGGCCGAGCTCGTGGCAGAACTCCACCGAGGACGGCTCGCCCCCGTGCTCCCCGCAGATGCCGACCTCGAGATCCTTGCGCGTCTTCTTCCCGCGCTCGGTCCCCATCCGCATCAGCGCCCCGACCCCCTCCCGGTCCAGGACCTGGAACGGGTCCTCCTTGAGGATGCCCTTCTCGAGGTACACGTGCAGGAACTTGCCCTGCGCGTCGTCGCGGCTGAAGCCGAAGATGGTCTGGGTCAGGTCGTTCGTCCCATAGGAGAAGAACTCGGCGATCTCGGCGATCTCGTCCGCGACCACGCAGGCGCGCGGGATTTCGATCATCGTCCCAAACATGTAGCGGACCGTGATGCCGGCCTCCCGGATGACCTCCTGCGCCACCGACTGCAACTGCTGATGGACCACCTTCAGTTCGTTCACGATGCCGATCAGCGGAATCATGATCTCCGGCACGATGTCGATGTGCTCTTCCTTCTTGAGCTCGACCGCGGCCTGGAGGATGGCGCGCACCTGCATCTCGTTGATCTCGGGATAGAGGATGCCGAGCCGGCAGCCGCGCAGCCCGAGCATCGGGTTGAACTCGTGGAGCGCCTGCACGCGGCGGAGCACGGCCTCGCGCTCGCGCAGCTTCTCGGTCTCGCCCGTGAGGCGCAGCTCGGTCACCTCAACCAGCAACTCCTCCAGCCGGGGGAGGAACTCGTGCAGCGGCGGGTCGAGGAGGCGGATGATGACGGGCAGGCTACCCATCTCCCGGAAGAGGCCCTTGAAATCATCCTTCTGGAACTGGAGGAGTGAGGCCAGCGCCGTGCGCCGGTCCGCCTCGGTGCCGGCCATGATCATCTGTTGCATGATCGGCAGGCGCTCTTCTTCCATGAACATGTGCTCGGTGCGGCACAAGCCGATGCCCTCGGCGCCGAACTCGCGCGCCGTCCGGGCATCGCGGGGGTAGTCCGCGTTGGCGCGGACGCCCAGAGAACGGAACTGGTCGGCCCAGTGCAGCAGGTCCTGGATCTCGCCGGTCAGCTTGGGCTCGATCACGGGGACCTGGCCCTTGATCACCTCACCGGTCGAGCCGTCCAGGGTGATCGTGTCTCCTTCGCGGATGGTGGCGCCGCCGACCGTGAAGCTGCGGTTGGCCTCGTCCACACGGATCGCCTCCGCGCCCACGACCGCAGGCTTGCCCATGCCGCGGGCGACGATCGCGGCGTGACTGGTCATGCCGCCGCGCGTGGTGAGCACGCCCTGCGCGGCCACCAGACCGTGGATATCATCGGGGTTGGTCTCCGGCCGCACCAGGATGACCTTCTGGGACTTGCCGAGCTCCGCTGCGCGGTCGGCATCGAGCACGGCGATGCCGGAGGCCGCGCCCGGGCTCGCCGCCAGGCCCTTGGCGATGACATGTTTCCGCGCCTGGGGATCCAGGCGCGGATGCAGGAGTTGCTCCAGGGACGCCGGCTCGACCCGCAGCACGGCCTCTTCCTTTGAGATGAGGCCCTCGCTCACCATGTCCACCGCAATCTTCACCGCGGCCGGGGCGGTCCGCTTCCCGGCGCGCGTCTGCAGGAGGTAGAGGGTCCCGTTCTCGATCGTGAACTCGACGTCCTGAACGTCGCGGTAATGCTTCTCGAGCAGCGCGCAGATGTCCATGAACTGCCGGTAGGCCTTGGGGAGCTCGCGCTCCAGTTCGTCGATCGGCTTGGGGGTACGGATGCCCGCGACGACGTCCTCCCCTTGGGCGTTCAAGAGATACTCCCCGTAGACGCGCCGCTCGCCCGTGGCCGGGTTGCGGGTGAAGGCGACTCCTGTACCGGAGGTCGCGCCCATGTTCCCGAAGACCATCGTCTGGATGTTCACCGCGGTGCCGAGGTCGTGTGGGATCCTATTGAAATTGCGGTAGGTGATCGCGCGGGGGTTGTTCCACGACTCGAAGACGGCGCGGATCGCCATCTCCAGCTGCTCCCACGGATCGTCGGGAAACTCCGCGCCGCTGCGCGTGCGCACGACGTTCCGGTAATGTTCGGTCAGCTCCACCAGATCGGCGGCCGTCAGCTCGGTGTCCAACGCCACACCACGCCGCCCTTTCAGGGCAGTGAGCTTCTCCTCGAAGTGCTCGTGCTTGATGCCGAGCACCACGTTGGCGAACATCTGCATGAACCGGCGGTAACTATCGTAGGCGAAGCGGCGGTCCCCCGTCGCTTTGGCCAGGCCCTCCACCGTCTGCGGATTCAACCCCAGGTTGAGCACGGTGTCCATCATCCCCGGCATGCTGAACTTGGCCCCGGAGCGGACCGACACCAGCAGCGGGTTCGCCGGTTCACCGAACCGCTTCCCGGTGCGCTGCTCGAGGGTGCGCACGCGCCGCCGCACCTCGTCCATCAGCCCCTCGGGATACCGGCGATCCTTGCGGTAGTACTCGAGACAGGCCTCCGTGGTGATCGTGAACCCGGGGGGGACGGGCAGGCCGATCCGGCTCATCTCGGCCAGCCCCGCCCCCTTCCCGCCGAGCAGATCCCGGAGCGTCGCGTTGCCTTCCTCGAAGAGCTGCGTCCAGCGGCCGGCGCGGCGTCCTTTGAGCGCCGCGGCCTGCCCTTTTGCGGCGGCCGTCCGTCCTTTCCCGGCACGCGCCGGCTTCGCCCGGCGGGCCTTTGGCGCCGTCTTCGTCGTGCGGTTCTTTACCTGTGCCATGCCTCACCTCAACGACGGTTACGTCGGATATGCCTTCATAATACCGAACCGCGCCGCCAATCCCTAGCCGTTTACCTGCTTTTCCTCCTCGCTCATCACGATCTTCGCGAAGTCCGCCACGTGGCGGAAGACGGCCACCACCGCCCGCAGCAGGGCGAGCCGGTTCGCGCGCACGCGCTCGTCGGGCGCCATGATCAAGACGTCGTCGAAGATCTGGTTCACCGGGCCGACGAGCGGACGCAGATGCTCCATCGCCGCGGCGTACTCCCCGGCCCCCGCCGCCTCCGCCACCGGATGCTCCACCGAGCGGACGACCTCGAAGAGCCGGCGTTCGATCGGCGCCTCGAACAGCGCGGGATCGATCGACCCCATGCCATCCGCCGTGAGGATGCGGGAGGCCCGGTCGTACGCCACGTACAGCGGGGCGAAGCCGGCTCTGCCGACCGCATCCGCCACCGCCTCGGCGCGGCCCGCGGCCGCCAGGAGGTCGTCGCCGCTCACGGCGAGGGCCGCATCCGCGACGTCATACCGGACGCCGCGCTCAATCAACGTACCGCGCAGGCGCTGGCGGAGGAATTCCACCACGTCGTCGGCCACCTGCTCATCGCTGCGGCCGAATTGGGCGAGCGCCGCATAGGCCAGCGTCTTCATGGAGAGACGCAGGCGGAGCATCAGCACGATCTCGATGATCCCCTGCCCCGTGCGGCGCAGCCCGTACGGATCCTGCGATCCCGTCGGCGTCAGTCCCGCCCCGATCGCCCCGGCGAGCGTGTCGGTCTTGTCGACCAGCCCGAGGTACGCGCCCAGCTCCGTACGGGGTGGACTGTCCCCGGCGCCGGTGGGTCGGTAGTGCTCTCCGATCGCCCGGGCCACGTCGGTGCCCGCACCATCCAGCGAAGCGTAGATCTGGCCGATCGTCCCCTGCAGCTCGGGGAACTCCCCCACCAGACGGGTGACCAGGTCGGCCTTGCACAACGCGGCTGCGCGCGCCAGCGACTCCGTGGTGCGGCCGTCGAGCCCCAGCATCGACGCGACCGTCCCGGCCAGCGCCGCGAGGCGCCGCGTCTTGTCCCCCACCGTCCCGAGCTGCGCCTGGAAGACGAGCCCATCGAGCGCCGGCACGAAATCCTCCAAATGGTGCTTGCGGTCCTCCTCGAAGAAGAACCGCGCATCGGCGAGCCGTGCGGCGAGCACCCATTCGTGGCCCTGCCGCACCGTCGCGGCGTGCGCGGGGCCGCCGTCCCGCACCGCGATGAATGCGCCGAGCAGCCGGCCGCGGGCGTCCTCCACGGCGAAGTACTTCTGGTGGTGCTGCATGACGGTCACGAGCACCTCGCGCGGCAGCAACAGGAAGGCGCCGTCAAACGACCCGCGCAGCGCGTAGGGATGCTCTACGCTCATCACGATCTCCTCGAGGAGGTGCGGGTCCAGCACGACCTTCCCCTCCACGTCGGCGGCGAGACGGGTTGCCTGCTCCTCGATGCTGCGACGGCGCGCCGCCGGATCGACGATGACCTTCAGCGCACGGAGGAGCGCGGGGTACTGCGCGGGCCGAGCGATCGCGCGCGGGCCCGGGGCGAGCGGGCGGTGCCCGCGGGTGATCCGGCTCGCGCGGACTCCGGCCGCCTCGAGCGGAAGCACCGAGGCGCCGAGCAGCGCCACCAGCCAGCGGATCGGCCGCGCGAACCTCGCTTCGCCCCCACCCCACCGCATCGTCTTCGCGAACGTCAACCCCGCGATCACGGCCGCGAGCGCCTCGGGCAGCACCGTCCGCGCCGCCTTGCCCGGATCCTTGAGGACCGCGGCGGCGTACCGGCGCCCCCCCGATTCCTCGATGACCTCCAGGCTGTCCACGCGGACACCCTGGCTGCGCGCGAATCCCACCGCGGCCTGGGTGGGGCGCCCCTCCTGATCGAACGCCGCGGCGGCGGCGGGGCCTCGCACACGACGCTCGGCCGGACCCTGGCGGTCGGCGACCTCGCGGACGAGCACGGCCAGGCGGCGCGGCGTCCCATACGTCGTGGTCCGACCGCGGAGGAGCCGCAGGGTGTCGAGGGTCCGGCCCACGGCGCCGGCGAGCTGTTCCATCGCCGGCCCCACGTCTCCCGGCGGGAGTTCTTCGGTGCCGATCTCGAGGAGCAGGTCAGCCACGGCGCGCGCCCCGATGTCCCCGCCGCGGCGCCGCGGCGGGCGCAAACGCGTTCCGCAGCGGGAAGCCCTTCGCCTCACGGTCCGAGATGTAACTCTCGGCGCAGCGGCGGGCCAGAGCCCGCGAGCGGGCCATGAGCGTCGTGCGCTCGGCCACGCCCACGGTGCCGCGGGCCTCCAGCAGGTTGAACAGGTGGGAGCACTTCAGCACGTAGTCATACGCCGGCAGCACCAGATGCGCCTCGAGCAGCCGCTTCGCTTCGGCTTCCGCCCCCTCGAACCAGGTGCGCAGCATCGTCACGTCCGCCGTGTCGAATCCATAGCGGGACTGCTGCGCCTCGTCTTCGCGGCGGACTTCACCGTACGAGACGCCGGGCGCCCAGGCGATGTCGAACACGTCGGCCTTGCGCTGGATGAACATCGTGATGCGCTCGACGCCGTAGGTGATCTCGGCGGAGACCGGGCGGGCCTCGAGCCCAGCGACCTGCTGAAAGTAGGTGAACTGTGTGATCTCCTGGCCGTCCAGGAAGACCTGCCAGCCCAGCCCCGACGCGCCGATCGTGGGCGCTTCCCAGTCGTCCTCGAGGAAGCGGATGTCATGCTCCAGCAGGTCGATGCCGAGCTCCCGCAGGCTGGCCAGATATGTCTCCTGCACGTCGTCCGGCGAGGGCTTCAGGATCACCTGGAACTGGTAGTGCTTGAACAGGCGGTTGGGATTCTCACCGTAGCGCCCGTCCGCCGGCCGCCGGGAGGGCTGCACGTACGCCACGCGCCACGGCTCGGGCCCAAGCGCCCGCAGGAATGTCGCCGGGTGCATCGTCCCGGCTCCGACCTCGATGTCGTAGGGCTGCTCGATCACGCAGCCCTGCGCCGCCCAGAAGCGCTGCAGGACGAGGATCACATCCTGGAAGGTCATGGCCGTTGTGCCTCCCCGAAAAACAACGACGCCCGTCCGTCCCCAGGGACGGAGGGCTCGCGGTTCCACCCTGATTCAGGCCCGCTGCGGGCCTGCACCTCGACGTCCGGTACCGGGGACTAGTCTACACGGTTCGGGGACGCCTGGCTAGCCGATCCCGAGCGGCTCCTCCTCGCGGTCGCGGCGCCGCCGGATGGACGGCGTCGGGACCGTGGATAGAACCGCAGCGACCACGAAGGCGACCGCAGCGGCTACCGCCCAGGAGACGGGCAGGTTGATGACCTTGTCGTCGGTCTTGATGCGGACCGTCGCCTCGGGGCCGAAGCGGATGACGCCCCGCACCTCGTCCAGCGCCGTGCCGAGCTGCATCAGGGCGCGGCGCGCCCGCTCAAGATCGATGTCCACCATGCTCACCTCCGTAAACTAACTATACCACGCACTCGGGCGAATCGTTCCCAACACAGCTTTAGCGCGGGCGGCCGAGCTGCTCGATCACGAGCGGACTCCGCAGGCGCACCTCCAGGCGATACTCCACGTAGCCGCGCAGCAGGCTCTCGACCTCGGCCCGCTGCCGCCGGTCGAAGGAGACCCGCGTCAGGGACTTCGGGGATGCCTCTCGCAGGAAACCGATGGCCGCGAGCGCTACGACCGATGCCGGCACCGCCCCGGGATCCCGGGAACGGTCGGCAGCGCAGAGGCTCCCGCCAAGGGCAAAGCTGAAGGCGCCCGACCGCCCCCCGGCCCGGCCGCAGACGACACAGCGGTCCACGACCGGCGCGTAGCCGGCGAGAGCCAGGATATGCGCGGCGAACCACATCGCGGCGAGTTCCGCGTCGCCCGCAGCGATCATCTCGAGGGCCTGGCGCAGCGCGCGATACACCGCCGGCTGGGCGTCGCGGTCCGGGGTGGCGCGATCGGTGACTTCGACCACGAACGACGCCGCGCCGAGGCGGACCAGATCCGTGCGGATCGCCGCGAACGGCTCGATCACCTCGACCTGCGACACCACGTCCAGCGTCCGTCCCTGCCCGAGCAGCGCGCGCAGTTGCGTGAACAGTTCCAGGCGGCCGGCGAACCGGCTGCCGGGCTTACGCGCGCCCCGGGCCGCCGCGGCGAGCTTGCCGTGGTGGCGCGTGTAGAGCGTGACGACGCGGTCCGCCTCGCCCAGATTCGCGCGGCGGATCACGATCGCCTCGGTCGTGTAGACAGGCATCGCCGTCAGGAGCCGAACAGCGTGAGCCCGGCGAGCAGCGCGCTGAGCCCGGCGAGGGCAACGACCAGCACCCAGGCGAACGCCGAGAACACTCGCGAGTTGCGGTGCTGCCCCATGATCTCGCGGTCGCCGGTGAGCAGGATGAGGAAGACGAGGACGAAGGGCAGCAGCATGCCGTTCAGGACCTGGGAGAGGAGCATCACCGGGATCAGCGGGATCCCGGGGATGAGGATGACCAGGGCGGAGGCGATGATCAGGGCCGTGAACAGGCCGACGAAGACCGGGGCCTCACGCGCGGTGCGGTCCAGACCCGCCTCCCACCCGAACGCTTCGCAGACGGCATACGCCGTGGAGAGCGGGATGATCGCCACCGAGAACAACCCCGCGTTCAGCAGGCCGATCGCGAAGAGCCCTGCCGCATACGCTCCGGCGAGCGGGGCCAGCGCCACGGCGGCGTCGGCCGCGTTACGGACCTCCACGCCCCTCGCGAACAGTGTCGCCCCGCACGCGACGACGATGAAGAAGGCAACGGCATTCAGCGAGATCACGCCGAGGAAGGTGTCCAGCCGGGCGTCGGCATAGTCGCGGGCACCGATGCCTTTGTCCACCACGGCGGCCTGCTGGTAGAACTGCATCCAGGGCGCGATCGTCGTGCCGATCAGCCCGATGACCAGGAACACGTACGCCCGGTCGAACGACCAGGACGGCGTCAGGACCATCCGCAGGACTTCCCCCCAGGGCGGCTTCGCCAGGACCGCGGAGATGACGTACGTGACGTAGATCAGCGTGGCGGCGAGGAAGACGCGTTCGACCAGCCGGTAGCTTCCGCGCACGACCAGGAGCCACACCAGGACCACGGCAAGCGGCACTGCCAGATAGCGGCTCACGCCGAAGATCTCCATCGCCCCCGCCACCCCGGCGAAGTCGCCGATCGTGTTCGCCCAGTTGGCGAGGACAAGCACGATCATGATGAAGACCGTCAGCCGGACACGGAAGCGCTCCCGGATCAGATCGGCCAGTCCCTTGCCCGTGACGGCGCCCATCCGCGCCACCATCTCCTGGACCATCGCCAGGGCCACGGTGGACAGGACCAGGGTCCACAGCAGGCGGTAGCCGAAGTGGGCTCCGGCGACGGAGTAGGTGGCGATGCCGTTCGCGTCGTTGTCGACGTTGCCGGTGATGATGCCCGGCCCCATCACGGCCAGGAAGACCAGCAGGCGCGCCCAGCGCCCCTGGAGCCACCCCCGCATCAGCGCGCTCCGGCGCGCTCGCGGCGGGGCTTGCCCCGGCGGCGGAACCGCAGCGGGATGCGGCGCCGCCCCTTGCGCAGCACGACATCGATGATGTCATCCACGGTGACGACCCCCATCAACCGCCCGGCCTCGTCGACCACCGGCAGGGCGAGCAGGTCGTACTTCGTGAGGGCCGCCGCCACCGTCTCGATCTCGTCGTAGGCGAAGATGGAGATGACATCGCGGGTCATGATCTCCGCGATGGACTGGGCGGGCCGGGCCATGATCAGCGAGCGCAGGGGGAGCACTCCCACCAACCGGTGCTGCGCGTCCACCACGTAGAAGTAGTAGATCGACTCCGCTTCCGGCGCGAGTGCCCGCAGCCTCGCCAGGGTCGCCTCGGCGGTGAGCCCCTCGGGCAGGGCGATGAACTCGGTGGTCATCACGCTGCCGGCCGTATCCTCGGGGTACTTCAGGAGCGCCTTGACGTCGGCGGCCTCGTCCGCGTCCATCAGCCCGATCAGTTCCTCCGCGCGCTCCGCGGGCAGATCGGTGAGGACGTCGGTGGCGTCGTCCGGAGCCATCTCCTC
>DASSGA010000029.1:0-2868 GCA_035693805.1 bacterium
CGTCATCCTCGAGGCGATGAAGATGCAGAGCGAGATCCGCGCGCCGTGCTCCGGGCGGGTCGTGACGGTGGCCGTGCGCGCGGGCCAGGAGGTCATGGGGGGAGCGGTGCTGGCCGTAATCGAACCTACGGGGTAGCACCATGGACCCGTTCGAGCGCAAGCCCAAGATCGAGACCGCGGACGGCATCGAGATCAAGTCCACCTACACCCCCGACGATGCCGGTGCCGATCCCGCCCGCGATCTCGGGGTCCCCGGGGCGTTCCCCTACACGCGCGGGATCTATCCCACGATGTACCGCGGGCGGCTGTGGACGATGCGGCAGTACGCCGGCTATGGGACCGCTGAGGAAACCAATCGCCGCTTCCACCTGCTGCTGAGCGAAGGGCAGACCGGGCTGTCCGTGGCCTTCGACCTGCCTACGCAGATGGGCTACGACTCCGATCACCCCCGCGCCGAGGCCGAGGTCGGCAAGGCGGGGGTGGCGATCGACTCGCTCGCCGACATGGAGACACTGCTCCAGGGCATTCCCCTCGATCGCGTCACGACGTCGATGACGATCAACGCCACGGCCGCGATCCTCCTGGCGATGTACGTGGTGGTGGCCGAACGCCAGGGTGTGCCTCCCTCATCCATCGGGGGGACGACGCAGAACGATATCCTTAAGGAGTACATCGCCCGCGGGACCTACATCTTCCCCCCGGGGCCGTCGCTGCGTCTGATCACCGACGTCTTCCGCTACTGCACCGAGCATTTGAGCCGCTGGAATCCGATCAGCATCAGCGGCTATCATATCCGCGAAGCCGGGGCGACCGCGGTCCAGGAGGTGGCCTTCACCCTGGCCGACGGGCTCACCTACCTGCGCGCGGCGGCCGATGCCGGGCTGGAGGTGGACCGCCTTGCGCCGCGGTTCAGCTTCTTCTTCGCCGCGCAGATGAACCTGCTCGAGGAGGTAGCGAAGTTCCGCGCGGCCCGCCGGCTGTGGGCGCATCTGGTGCGCGATCGCACCGGGGCCAAGGACCCGCGCTCCTGGATGCTGCGCTTCCACACGCAGACCGCCGGTGCTGCGCTGACCGCGCAGCAGCCGGACAACAACGTGGTGCGCGTCGCGCTTCAGGCGCTCGCCGCGGTGCTCGGCGGCACGCAGTCCCTGCACACCAACGCGATGGACGAGGCTCTGGCGCTGCCCACGGACGCTTCTGCGCTGCTCGCGCTCCGCACCCAGCAGATCCTCGCTCACGAGAGCGGGGTTGCGGACACGGTCGATCCGCTGGGCGGCGCCTACGCGGTCGAAGCCCTGACGGGCGAGATCGAGCGCCGGGCCCTCTTGCTCATCGGTCAGATCGAAAGCGCCGGCGGCGTCCTGCGCGGGATCGAGACGGGCTTCATCCAGCGCCAGATCGCGGAGGCCGCCTACCGTGAGTCGCAGCGCGTCGAGCGCGGGGCGCAGATCGTCGTCGGCGTGAACCGTTTCCAGTCGGGCGAGGCCGCGCGACCGGCCATCCTCCGCGTGTCGGAGGAGGTGGTGCAGCGCCAGCGAGCGCGCCTCGCCGCGGTGCGGGCCGAGCGGGACGCCACCTCCGTGGAGCGGGCGCTGGGACGGCTGCGCGGGGCGGCCGCGGGCAGGGACAACCTCATGCCGGCCATCCTCGACGCGGTGCGCGCGTACGCCACGGTGGGCGAGATCTGCGACGTACTGCGCGCTGTCTTCGGCGTCCACCGCCCCGCGGTGACCGTCTAAGCCCGTGGCGCTGCTTGACGAGACCCTCGCCGGCTCGCATCAAGCCCTCGCCCGCGCCATCTCCCTCGTGGAGGACGGGGATCCCGAGGGACAGGCGCTGCTCCGCCGGCTGCATCCCCGGACAGGGTCGGCGTACATCGTCGGGATCACCGGCGCGCCGGGCGCGGGCAAGAGCACGCTCGTGGACGCGCTGACGCGCGTGCTGCGCGCGCAGGGCCGCACCGTGGCCGTCGTGGCGGTGGACCCGACGAGCCCCTTCACCGGCGGGGCGCTCCTCGGCGACCGCATCCGCATGCAGGATCACGCTGCCGATCCCGGGGTGTTCATCCGCAGCATGGCCACGCGGGGCAGCCTCGGGGGCCTCGCCCCGGCGACCGCGGACGTCGTGCGCGTGCTGGATGCCGCCGGCTTCGAGATCATCTTCATCGAGACGGTCGGTACCGGCCAGGCCGAAGTCGATGTGGTCGGGGCGGCCGACACCGTGGTCATCGTGCTCGTCCCGGGGATGGGCGACACGGTGCAGACGATGAAGGCCGGCATCATGGAGATCGGAGAGATCTTCGTCGTGAACAAAGCCGATCAGGGCGACGCCGACCGCACGCTGACCGAGGTGAAGATGATGCTCGCCCAGGGGCCGAGATCCGGCGGGTGGGAGATCCCCGTGATGACGACGGTCGCCACGGCGGGCACGGGCGTTCCGGCGCTCCTCGAGGCGATCGGTGCGCACCGGCACTGGCAGGAGGGTCACGCCGCGCTCGCCGCGCGTCGCCGCAGCCGCCGGCGGGGGGAGATCCTGCGGCTCGTCGAGCAGCGCCTGCGCCTGCGCGCCCTGGAGGCCGCCACCCGGGGCGGCCGGCTCGACGCACTCGCCGAGCAAGTGCACGCGGGGACGCTGGACCCGTATGCCGCGGCGGAGGAGATCCTGAAAGGCCTGTGAGACTCGATCACGTCGGCCTCGCCGTCCGCAGCATCGAGGCGAGCACGAAGACGTTCGCCGCGTTCTCCGGCGCGCGCGTCGTGCACCGCGAAGAGCTCCCGCGCGAGCGGGTTCGCGTCGCGTTCCTCGACGCCGGCGGCGTGCTCCTCGAGTTGCTCGAGCCCACGGCGGAGGACGGCCCGCTCGCGCGGT
>DASSGA010000030.1:0-10089 GCA_035693805.1 bacterium
TATGGACCCAGGCGCGGTTTCTATAGAATGTCCCATTGTATAAGAATGTCCCATTGTATAACCTGTGTATGAATTTAGTAGGTTATCTGGAGCGAATACAATATCTAACGTATTCACCAACCTGGTTATTGGACCTGCCAGGAGCCGGTATGGGAAGCACTACACCCTGCGCAGTGCGCGCGGGGAGAAACCCGGCCGGGAGATGTTCGCGCGCGAAGTGGAGCTGCCGCCGATCGAATGAGGCTCCGGCGAACCCGGCTTGACAGGCCCGCGGGCAGCGTGGAGAATGCTCCCTATGTCCACCACCGTCGTCTCGCCGCCCCCGGGCGTCGACCACGCGTCCACCCTTTCCGCCCGCACCAAAGCCTATGTCCTGGCCGGCGTGCTCGTCAGCCTGTTCCTCGCAGCGCTGGATCAGACGATCGTGGCCACCGCTCTGCCCGCCATCATCGCCGATCTCGCCGGGATTCGTCTGCTCGCCTGGGTCTCCACCGGGTACCTCGTCGCCAGCACGGCGATGGTGCCCGTCTACGGCAAGTTGTCGGATCTGTATGGCCGGCGGGCCATCGTCCTATTTGGGATCGGTGTCTTCCTGGCGGGATCGGCGCTCTGCGGCATTGCCGCGACGATGCTTCAACTCATCCTCTTCCGCGTCGTGCAGGGGATCGGTGCGGCGGCCCTCACCTCCTCGGCGTTCGCGGTGCCGGCCGATCTCTACGCTCCGGCCGAGCGCGCGCGCTATCAGGGATTGTTCGGCGCGGTCTTCGCGCTGAGCAGCGTGATCGGCCCCTATTTGGGAGGTTTCCTCACGGACACGCTCTCCTGGCGCTGGGTCTTCTATGTCAACGTGCCGGTCGGCGCCGTGGCCCTGCTGCTGATCGTGACGAAGATGCCGCCGCTGAGCAGCGGCCTCCGCCTCCCGATCGACTGGGCGGGGACGCTGCTCTTGATCACCGCCGTCGTCCCGCTGCTGCTCGGGCTCACGCTCGACAAAGCCGCGTTCGCGTGGTCTTCGCCGCTCGTGGTCGGCCTCTTCGGACTCGCCGCCGTCTCCACGGTGCTCTTCCTGTTCGTGGAATTCCGTGCGCCCTCGCCGATCTTGCCGCTCGAGCTCTTCGGCATCCGCACCATCGCCGTGGTCAGCGTGGCCTCGCTGTTCATGGGGGCGGCCTTCATGGGCGCCATCTTCTTCCTCTCGCTGTTTATGGTGAACGTGGTCGGGGTCTCGGCGACCGCCGCGGGCAGTACGCTGATCCCCCTGACGTTCGCCGTGGTGATCGGGGCCATGACGTCATCGCTGCTCGTGCAGCGGCTCGGCCGCTACAAGGTCGTGATGGTCGCGGGATCCGCGGTGGCGATCCTGGGGTTCATCCTCCTGGCGCGGATGGATTCCTCGGTCACACGCTGGGACGTCACCTGGCGCATGATCATCCTCGGCGTGGGCCTCGGCCCGGCGATGCCGCTGCTGACGCTCGTCGCCCAGAACGCGGCGCCCTTCGGGAAGGTGGGGGCGGCAACAGCCACGCGCCAGTTCTTCATGCAGATCGGCGGTGCGGTGGGCATCGCGGTCTTCGGCGTCGTGCTCTCGGGCGTGCTCGCCTCGGAGATGCAGGCGGGGTTCAGGCGGGTGGCCTCGCAGCTGCCGCCGGCCGTGCGGCAGCAGATCGATCTCCAGCGGGTGGCTGCGGGACGCGGCGGAACGCCCGGCCTCAGGATGAACCTACCCCCGCAGGTGCGCGAGGTCGTGCGGACCGCGTTCGCGTCCGCCGTCACCCGCATCTACGCCTACGCGGGCGCGCTGATGGCCGCCTCACTGCTCGTGCTGCTCGTCCTGCCGGAGATCCCGCTGCGCGCGGCCAATCCTCGTGCCGCGGCGGGCCCACCCGCGGGCGCGGACTAAGACCACCCTCCCGGGGCGTTGATCCCGGTGATGGTGCGCGTGGTCGTCATCGCCGAAGACCCGGCCCTGCGCCACCGTCTCAGGGAGCTCCTCGCCGAGCACCCCGACTACCCTGTGATCGGCGAAGGAGACGTGGAGGAGGCGGCGGTTGAGCGTGCCGCGGATGTGATCGTCTGGGATCTGGGACGCGATCCCGTCGATCTCCGCCGGCAGATCGCCGCTATCCCCGCGGGCGACATCCCGCTGTTGCTGATCGGCCCGGGCGCGGGCATGGCTGATGCCCTGGCGGCCGGCGCGCGCGGGTATCTTGCCGTGGAACCCGACGGACGTCGTCTCGCCGCAGCTCTCCAGGCCGTCGCGCACGGGCTCCTGGTCACCGACCCTGCCGCCGCCGAGACCCCCGAGGCGGACGAATTCACGGCAGTAGAGACGTTGACCGCGCGGGAGCACGACGTGCTGCAACTGCTGGCCGAAGGCCTCGCCAACAAGGAGATCGCCCGCCGGCTCCACATCAGCGACCATACGGTGAAGTTCCACGTCAACGCCATCCTCGGCAAGCTCGGCGCGCGGACGCGGACCGAGGCCGTGACCCGGGCCGCCCGGCAGGGGCTGATCACCCTCTGACACCGACCTAGCCGATCGGCGGATGTGCATCCGGCCGACCGCGCGTAGGCTGAAGCTGGAGGTGCAGAGCATGAACGTCCTGGAGAGTCTGTCAGACGCCCTCGCCGCCGTCGTCGAGCGGGCTGGAGCGACGGTGGTCAGGATCGAAGGGCGGCGTGGCGCCCCGGGAAGCGGCATCGTGTGGTCAGCAGACGGGACCATCCTCACGGCCGAGCATGTCCTCGAACGAGACGACGATATCACGGTGGGTCTCGCCGATGGGAAGGTCGTGTCCGGTGCGGTCGTCGGCCGCGATTCCACGACCGATGTTGCCGTGCTGCGGGCGGAGGCGACCGGCCTGGCCACGCCTGAGTGGCGGGGTCCGGAAGGCATCGGCACCGGGCATGTGGCGGTCGTGCTTTCGCGGCCGGGGAACGCGGTGCGAGCGCAGCTAGGCATCATCAGCGCGGCGGCGCCTTCGTGGCGGACACCTGCCGGCGGAGAGCTCGCGGCGTATCTGCAGCCCGACGTCGGGCCCTCGTGGGGATTCTCAGGTGGCCTCCTCGTCGATGCCTCCGGAAAAGCGATCGGCATGACCACCTCCGGAATCCTGCGCCGCACGCCGCTGGCCATTCCCGCTCCGACGCTTGAGCGGGTGGCGAGGATGCTCCTCACGCAGGGCCGCGTGCCGCGGGGGTACCTTGGGATCGCGGCGTATCCCGTGAGACTGCCGAAGGAGATCCGGGAGCAGCTGGGCCAGGGGCGCGGGTTGATTGTCATCGGGGTCGATCCCGGCAGTCCAGCCGAACAAGCCGGGCTGGTCCTGGGGGACGTGGTCACGGCGATCGAGGGGGCGGCCGTGCGCCATCACGGCGACGTGGCGGCGCGCCTCGGTCCCGAGATCGTCGGGAAGGTCGTCTCGCTGCGCATCGTGCGCGCGGGCGTGCCGCAGGACCTGAGGGTGACGGTCAGGGAACGGGGGCCCGCGGCATGAGCAGGATCGCGGAGCGCAGTCGCTGCCGGACTCAGAGTGGGTGAGTATCGGTCAAGTAGCCGTTCTCGATCAGCCAGCCCTTCGTGATCTCCATGGCCTGATCCATGGTGTAGCGCGGCGTCCAGCCGAGGAGCCGGTGCGCCTGCTCCGTGCTGAAGGTCGCGCGGCTCACCGCGTACCCGAGCGCAGTGCGGCGGACCCGTGGGGGCCGGCGCGTGAATCGCGCCCTGGTCTCGTCGGCGACGGCGATCAGCCAGCTGGTCAGGTAGGAGACGGAGCGCGCGTTCTTCCCGACCATCCGGCCGTACCGCTCGAGATAATCCCGCCACCGCATGTTGGCGTCGATCAGCGTGAAGGCCTCGCCGGCCACGGGCTTCGCCGCGCAGAGGATGAGCACGTCCACCAGATTCTGGATGAAGATCGGGCGGGCGTATCCGTGGCCGCCCGCGACCATCGCCGGCCGGCCCTGATTGATCCACTGGATGAGGCGGATCGTCCAGCCCCGCGAGCGCGGGCCGTAGACCATCCCGGGCCGGGTGATCACGGCGGGCAGCCCGCGCGCGGCGACCTCGCGCAGCGCATCTTCAGCCATGATCTTGCTGTCCCCGTAGAGCTCCACACCCTTCCACAGCGGGCTCTGCTCGGTCACGACGCCGGAGCGCACCGGGCCGTAGACGGCGATCGAGCTCAGGTGCACGAACCGCGCAACGGCCGCGCGCCGCGCTTCCAGCGCCATGGCCCGCGTCCCCGTGACGTTGGCGGCGTACGCCGCCTCCCAGGTGTACGGGGTACCGAGCCACGCGCCGCAGTGGAAGACGAACTCGATGCCTTCGCAGGATCCGTGGAGTGTTTCGGGATCGCTCAAATCGGCGGCAATGACTTCCGCCCCCGCGTCCCGCAGGCCCGCGGCGCGCTCGGGGCGGCGGACCAACGCGCGCACACGCGAGCCAGATTTGACGAGCCGCTCGGCGAGGTGGCCGCCGATGAACCCCGTGGCGCCGGTGACGAGCACCGTTCGTCCGGGAAGCGACGGCACGGGGAGTTCAGGAGTGGCGGCCACGGCGCGTGCTGTTCGACGGGGCACGGCACAATCCATGCCGCAGGCCTGCACGCGCGCGGGCGCGAATCCGCTAGGCATGACGCGTGACGAGGCCTGGGCATTGGTCTGCGAGTGGATCCAGAACCCAAACCTGCGCAAGCACCTCCTTGCCTCGGAAGCGGCGATGCGCGCTTATGCGCGGACCTTGGGCGAGGATGAGGAGACGTGGGGGACCATCGGCCTCCTCCACGATCTCGACTACGAGCGCTGCCCGTCGCAGGAGGCGGGGCATCCCTTCGTGGGCGTGGAGGAGCTGCGCCGGCGCGGCGTCCCGGAATCCTGGACGCGGGCGATCCTCTCGCATGCGGACTATTCCGGGGTGACACGCGAAAGCCGCCTCGAGCAGACCCTGTACGCCGTGGACGAGCTCGTCGGGTTCATCACCGCGGTGGCATACGTGCGCCCGAACCGTTCCCTGGCCGAAGTGAACGTCGGCGCGGTGCGGAAAAAGATGAAGGATAAGGCCTTCGCGCGGGGCGTGAACCGCGAGGACGTGGTCAAGGGAGCGGAAGGGCTCGGCGTTCCGCTCGACGAGCACATCGGGTTCGTGCTCGCGGCCCTCCAGAGAATCGCAGGCGACCTCGGTCTGTAGCCACGCCCGGCGTGACGGGTCCACGGGAGGCGTCGATGAAGGACGGCAGGCTGGGTGACATGCCGGCGGATGAGTTCGAGGAATACGGGCGCCGCGCATTGGCCTGGATCGCGGAGTACTTCACCCACCCCGAGCGCTACCCGGTCCTGGCGAAGGTGGCCCCCGGCGACGTCACGCGCGCCTTGCCGGCAGAGCCCCCGAAGCGCGCCGAGCCGATGGGGGCGATCCTCGCCGACTTCGAGCGCGCGATCGTCCCCGGGATCACCCATTGGAACCATCCCTCGTTCTTCGCGTACTTCGCGATCAGCGGCTCCGGCCCGGGGGTCCTCGGGGAGTTGCTGGCCTCGGCACTCAACGTGAATGCGATGCTGTGGAAGACGTCGCCCGCCGCGACCGAGCTGGAGGAGGTCACCCTCGGCTGGCTGCGGCAGATGGTCGGCCTCCCCACCGGGTTCATGGGGATCATCATGGATACGGCGTCGGTGGCCAGCCTATGCGCGATCGCCGCCGCCCGGGAAGCGGTCCGCGAGCATCGCTTCCGGGATGACGGCAGCTCCGGCGGCCCGCGGCTGCGGATGTACACCTCCGAGCAGGCGCACTCCTCGATCGAGAAAGCGGGGATCGTGCTCGGTCTCGGACGCGCGGGCGTGCGCAAGATCCCGGTGGACAGCCGCTTCCGTATGGACCCCGCCGCGCTGCGCACGGCCGTTGAGGAGGACCGGGGTGCGGGATGGCGGCCGTTCTGCGTCGCAGCCACCGTGGGCACGACATCCACGACCAGCGTCGATCCCATCCCCGAGATCGCGGAGGTGTGCCGCGCCGAGGACCTCTGGCTGCACGTCGACGGCGCCTACGCCGGGATTGCGGCGATCGCCCCCGAGCTCCGCTGGGCGCTGGCCGGATGCGACCGGGCGGACTCCATCGTCATCAACCCGCACAAGTGGCTGTTCACGCCCATCGACTGTAGCGCGTTCTACTGCCGCCGGCCCGACGTGCTGCGCGCGGCGTTCAGCCTCGTGCCGGAATACCTGCGCACCGCGGAGGCCGACCAGACGGCCGTGCGGGACTTCATGGACTACGGCGTGCAGCTCGGCCGACGCTTCCGCGCCCTGAAGCTGTGGATGGTGATCCGGTATTTCGGCTGGGACGGACTGGCCGCGCGCATCCGCGAACACGTTCGCCTGGGGCAGCGCCTGGCCGAATGGATCGATGCCGATCCCGACTTCGAGCGGCTGGCCCCCACCCCGTTCAGCACCGTCTGCTTTCGCGCGCACCCGCGCGGGACGCCGGAGGAAGCGCTCGAGACGCTCAACGCCGCGCTCCTTGAGGCGGTCAACGCCTCAGGTCGCGCCTATCTCTCGCACACCAGGCTGCGCGAGACCTACACCCTGCGCTTCGCGATCGGCAACATCCGGACGACCGAGGAGCACGTCCGGGCGGCGTGGGACCTCATCCGCGCCGAGCTCCAGCGCCTGCACGACCCCCACTAGCCCACATGAACTATGGCTCTCTCCGGCGGGGTCCCGCACTATGAAGGAAGGGTGCCGCGAGCGGCACAGGAAACCGATTTCCCTCCGTGGAAGGGATGACGCGCCCGGAGCGAACTGGCAGGTGACTGCGCGGGGATGACGTTCCGCGATCGGCGGGATGCCGGCCGCCGGCTGGCCGAGGCGCTGGAGAGCTACCGCTCGCGCCGGCCATACGTGCTGGCCATCCCGCGCGGCGGGATCGTCGTCGGGTACGAGGTCGCGAAGGCGCTGGGCGCACCCCTCGACGTCGTCGTCCCGCGCAAACTCCGCGCCCCATACAATCCGGAGCTGGCGATCGGCGCAGTGGCTCACGACGGCAGCGTCTACTACGACACCCCGCTGGTCGGTAATCTCAACGTTCCCGAGGACTACCTCCAGGACGAGATCGCTTTTCAACTCGAGGAGATCCGCCGGCGCCTGCTGGCCTACCGGGGCGAGCGGCCGCAGCCCGATCTCTCCGGGCAGGCCGCGATCGTCGTGGACGACGGCATCGCCACGGGATCGACGATGATCGCCGCCCTGCGCGCGGTCCGTAAGATGGCGCCCGCGGTCACGGTGGCGGCGGTGCCGGTCGCGCCCCCCGAGGGGTGCGAGAACCTGCGCGCTGAGGCCGACGACGCGATCTGCCTCCACACGCCGATGCTGTTCTACGCCGTCGGCCAGTTCTACGACGACTTCGAGCAGACGTCCGACGAGGAGGCGATCGCGCTGCTGCGCGCGAGGGAGAAGGAGATCCATGGCGGTTGAGCAGCTCAAGCGCACGAGCCTGTATCCGCGCCACGTCCAGAGCGGAGCGCGCCTCGTGGGGTTCGGCGGCTGGGAGATGCCGGTGCAATACGCCGGCATCGTCCAGGAGCACCGCGCGGTCCGCACCGCCGCGGGATTGTTCGACGTCTCCCACATGGGCGAGGTGGAGGTCGAGGGCCCCGGGGCGCTGGCGTCGGTGCAGCGGCTCATCACCAACGACGCCGCGCGGTTGATGCTCGGCGGAGGACTCTACAGCCCGATGTGCCTGCCGACGGGGGGCATCGTCGACGACCTCACCGTGTTCCGCCTCAGCGAGCAGCGCTTCTTCTTCGTCGTCAACGCGTCGACCGCGGACAAGGATTTTGCCTGGATCCGCGAGCACACCACCAACGCCACGGCCCGCAACCGGTCGGCCGAGTTCGGCCTGCTGGCGCTCCAGGGTCCGAAGGCGGCGGCGATCCTCGCACGTGTGACCCGGATCAACCTGGGCGAACTGACGTATTTCCACATGCGCGACGGTGTGGAGGTCGCCGGCATACGGAGCTGCTTCGTCTCCCGGACGGGATACACCGGTGAGGATGGGTTCGAGGTGGGCTGTCCATGGGACGCGGCGCCGCGCATCTGGGACGCCCTGATGGAGGCCGGAGGCGGTCACGGGCTAGTCCCGATCGGGCTCGGCGCGCGGGACACGCTGCGGCTCGAGGCGGGCTACATGCTCTACGGCAACGACATCGACGAGACCACGACCGCCCTCGAAGCGCCGCTGGGCTGGACGGTCAAGCTGGATAAGGGGGACTTCATCGGCCGCGACGTCCTCGTCCGCCAGAAGCAGACCGGAGTCGCCCGCAAACTCGTCGGCTTCGAGATGCTGGAGCGGGCCATCCCCCGCCACGGATACCCGCTGCTCTCGGGAGCGGCGAGGATTGGACACGTGACGAGCGGGACGTTCGGCCCGTGGGTGAACAAGAGCCTCGGCATGGGATACGTAACGCCGGAGCACACACGGCAGGGGGATCGGATCGCGGTGGAGATCCGCGGCCGGCCCGTGCAGGCGGCCGTCGTGAAGCTACCTTTCTATAAGAGGAGCGCCTGAATGTACCCCAAGGACCTGCGGTACAGCAGCGAGCATGAATGGGCGAAGGTGGAAGGAGGGCGGGTGCGCGTCGGCATCACGAAGTTCGCCGCGGACAAGCTGAGCGACATCGTGTTCGTGGAGCTCCCGCAGATCGGCGCCCGGGTGGAGTTCATGCAGCCCTGCGGGGTGATCGAGTCGGTGAAGGCGGTCTCCGACATCTACTCGCCCGTGGCCGGGAAGGTCGTCGAGGTCAACACCGCGCTCGCCGATACCCCGGAGGTGGTGAACAGCGACCCGTATGGCCGCGGCTGGATCGTGGTGGTCGAGCCGAAGGATCTCAAGGAGCTGGACAGGCTCATGACCGTCGAGCAGTACATGCAGGCGATCGGAGAGGAGCACTGATGACTGCGAGGCCGAAAGGTGCGGCCGTGGAGCGCCGTGCCCAGCACAAATACATCCCGGCGACGGAGGCGGAGCGGGAGGAGATGCTGCGCGTCATCGGCGTCCCGTCCGTCGACGCGCTGTTCACGGATATCCCCGCCGCGTCGCGCCTCGCGGCGCCGCTCCGGCTCCCCCCTGCCCTGTCTGACCCGGAAATGATCGCGCACCTCAGCGCGCTGGCCGGGCGGAACGCGCACGCCGACGCGATGCCGGGCTTCCTCGGCGCAGGCGCCTACGACCACTATGTTCCAAGCGTCGTCTGGGCGCTGGCCGGCCGTGGAGAATTCCTGACGGCCTACACGCCCTACCAGGCCGAGATGATGCAGGGCGAGCTGCAGGCGGGATACGAGTACCAGAGCATGCTGTGCGCGCTCACGGGGATGGATGTCGCGAACGCCTCGATGTATGATGGCGCCTCCGCGACCGCCGAGGCGGCCGTGATGGCGAAGGACTTGACGAAGCGCATCGAGGTGATCGTCAGTACGGCTGTGCACCCTGAGTACCGTCAGGTCCTGCGGACGTACACACGCCCCCTGGGGATCACCATCGTCGAGGTGCCGCACCTGGCCGGTCGCTCCGACGTCGAGGCCATGGGGGCGGCCGTCTCGGAGAAGACGGCCGCCATCATCATCCAGCACCCGAACTTCTTCGGAGGTCTCGAAGACGGCAGGACGCTGGCCGATCTCGCGCACCAGCACGGGGCGCTGCTTGTCTGCGCGATCGCCGAGCCCCTGTCACTGGGCATCCTCCGCCCGCCGGGCGCCTGGGGGGCGGACATCGTCGCGGGCGAAGGGCAGAGCCTCGGCAATCACCTGAACTTCGGCGGTCCGTACCTTGGGATGATGGCAACGAAGCAGGAGTACGTGCGCCGCATCCCGGGACGACTGGTGGGCGCCACGGTGGACACCGAAGGTCGCCGGGGATTCGTGCTGACGCTTCAGACCCGCGAGCAGCACATCCGCCGGGAGAAAGCGAGCAGCAACATCTGCACCAACGAGGCCCTGCTGGCCCTCGCCGCGGGGATCTACATGGCTGCGCTGGGCCCGCAGGGCGTGCGGAAGGTCGCCGAACTCAACCTCCACAAGGCGGCCTACGCGAAGGATGTCATC
>DASSGA010000031.1:0-6932 GCA_035693805.1 bacterium
AAGACGAACCTCGATGAGTTTGCGATGGGCTCCTCGACGGAGAACTCGGCCTTCGGCCCCACCCGCAACCCCTGGGATCAGGGGCGCGTCCCGGGCGGGAGCAGCGGGGGCTCTGCCGCGGCGGTCGCGGCCTCCTTCGTACCGCTCGCCCTGGGCAGCGACACCGGCGGGTCCATCCGCCAGCCGGCGGGATTCTGCGGGATCGTGGGCTTCAAGCCCACGTACGGACGCGTCTCGCGCTACGGCCTCGTGGCATTCGCCTCCTCGCTGGATCAGATCGGCCCGATGGCGGGGACGGTGGCGGATGCCGCGCTGCTGCTGCAGGTCCTGGCCGGGCGAGATCCCCGGGATTCCACCTCGGCCGACGTCCCGGTTCCCGACTATGCGAAGGCGCTCAACGGAACGGTGCGCGGACTGCGGATCGGCCTCGCCCGGGAGGCCTTCGGAGAAGGGCTCCAGCCCACGGTACGCGCGGCGGTGACGCAGGCCGCTGAGGTGCTGAAAGAGCACGGGGCCGAGGTGATCGAGGTGCCGATGCCCACCATCGCCTACGCGCTGCCAACGTACTACCTGTTGGCGACCTCCGAAGCGAGCAGCAACCTCGCGCGCTACGACGGCGTGCAGTACGGCCTGCGGGTGCCGTCGACCGACCTCTATGGGATGTACACGAAGACGCGGCGCGAGGGCTTCGGGGCCGAGGTGAAGCGGCGCATCATGCTCGGGACGTACGCGCTCTCCGCCGGCTACTATGAGGGGTTCTTCCTCAAGGCACAGCGGGTGCGCACGCTCGTGCGGCGGGACTTCCTGCAGGCGTTCGAGCGGGTGGACCTTGTCCTCATGCCGACCTCACCGACGGTCCCGTTCCGATTCGGGGAGAAGGTCGACGACCCGCTGCAGATGTACCTCGCCGACGTCTACACGATCCCGGTCAACCTGGCGGGGCTGCCGGGCATCTCTATCCCCTGCGGGTTCGCCGACGGCCTCCCCGTCGGGCTGCAGTTGATCGGCCGGCCGTTCGAGGAGGAGACGGTCCTGCGCGC
The DNA here is from genome assembly GCA_035693805.1 of bacterium. GTDB lineage: Bacteria > Sysuimicrobiota > Sysuimicrobiia > Sysuimicrobiales > Kaftiobacteriaceae > Kaftiobacterium. The sequence goes on from DASSGA010000031.1 coordinate 1,041, forward strand.
CGCCCATGCCTACGAGCAGGCGACAGAATGGCATACGCGCCGCCCGCCGCTCGACGGCGACGCCAGCGGTCAGGGCCGGTCGAAACGGCCGGGAGGCCGCGCGTGAACTCGGTGAAGGCCGGCGTGGGCTACGAGGTCGTGATCGGGCTCGAGATCCACGTGCAGCTGCTGACGGCCTCGAAGATGTTCTGCGCCTGCCCGACCACCTTCGGCGCCCCGCCCAACACACAGATCTGCCCGGTCTGCCTGGGGCTGCCCGAGTCGCTCCCGGTGCTGAATGCCCGGGCGGTGGAGCTCGGCATTCGGACGGGCGTGGCGCTGAACTGCACCGTCCACCCGCGCAGCCGGTTCCACCGGAAGAATTACTACTATCCGGACCTGCCGAAGAACTACCAGATCACCCAGTACCAGTACCTCGTGCACCCACCGCTGGCCACGGACGGATCGCTGGAGATCGCGTCAGAGGGACCGCGCCGGCCGATCGGGATCCGGCGCGTGCACCTCGAGGAGGATACGGGCCGGCTCGTGCACCCCCCGCGCGGCGGGCACTCCCTCGTGGACTTCAACCGTTCCGGCGTGCCGCTCATGGAGGTCGTGACCCAGCCCGACCTGCGTTCCCCCCAGGAAGCGCGAACGTTCCTGGGTGGGCTGCGCGTCCTCCTACAGGCCATCGGGGTGAGCACGGGACGGATGGAGGAGGGCAGCCTGCGGGTCGACGCCAACGTCTCCCTGCGCCTCCCCGGGGGACCGCTCGGCACCCGCACAGAAGTGAAGAATATGAACTCGCTGCGCTCGGTGGAGCGGGCGCTCGTGCACGAGGTGGCGCGCCAGCGCCAGGTGCTCGAGGCCGGGGGAGCCGTGGTGCAGGAGACGCGGCACTGGGACGAAGACCGTGGTGTGACCTTCGCCTCCCGCTCGAAGGAAGAGGCGCAGGACTACCGCTACTTCCCCGAGCCGGATCTCGTCCCCCTCGTCGTCACACCGGCCGTCGTGGAGGAGAGCCGCCGCACCCTGCCCGAACTGCCCGAGGCGCGCCGCAGGCGCTACGTCGCCACGTTCGGTTTGCCGGAGCACGATGCCGAACTGCTGACGTCGTCGGCCTCGATGGCCGCGTTCTTCGAGGAGACGGTGAAGCGCTTTCCGTATCCGAGGACCGTAAGCAACTGGCTCGTCGGCGACGTCGCGGCGTACCTGAACGCGCACGGCAAGGAACTGGAGGGTCTGCCCGTGACTCCAGATCGTCTGGCCGGGCTGCTGCGCCTGGTGGAGCAGGGGACGATCAGCGGGCGGACGGCGAAGGAGCTGCTGCCGGAGATGCTCGCCTCGGGGGCAGATCCGGAGGCGCTCGTGCAGGCGAGGGGGGTTCTGCAGATCAGCGACACCGAGGCGCTGCGCGCGGTCGTGGACGAGGTCATCCGGGAGCACCCGGGTCCCGTTGCTGACGTGCGGGCGGGCAAGGGTCAGGCGCTGACGTTCCTGGTCGGGCAGGTGATGAAGAAGACGCGCGGACGCGCCAACCCTGAGCTCGTCCACCGCCTCCTCCGCGAGCGGGTGTCCTCGTGACGCGCCGCCCCGCCGCCCCGCCCACCCGCAAGGTCCCGCCGCGACCGGCGAGTCGTCCGCTGCCGGCGAGCCGTCCATTGCGCCCGGGGCAGAAGATTGCGCTGACGTTTCGCGCGATGGATCCCGACGGGTCTGCGGTCGGCAGCGCCGGCGCGTATGCCGTGGCGGTGCCGTTCGCCATCCCAGGCGACGAAGCCCTCGTCGAGATCGTCCGTGGCGGTCGCCCGGCTGCGGGCCGCATCGTCTCCCTGATCCGGAAGTCGCCTCTCGCCGCCGCCCCACGCTGCCGGCACTTCGGGATCTGCGGGGGCTGTCAGTGGCAGCACCTCACGTATGAGGCGCAGCTGCAGTTCAAGACCACGCTGGTGCGCGAGCACCTCGCGTTCGCACTCGAGCCGGCCGGCGTCCAGGTCGCGCCGGCAATCGGGACGACCCCGTGGGAGTACCGGAGCCGGTTACAGGCCACCTTTGCCGTGCGGCAGGATCGTCTCGTCGCCGGGTATCACGCCGCCGCCGAAGATCTGCGGATCATCAACGTGCGCGAGTGCCCCATCCAGCATGCGGTGAACGTGCGCGCGCTGGGGGCGGTTAGGGACGTCATCGCCGGGCTCGACTGGCCCGTCTACGACCACGCCTCCCGGCGGGGGCTGGTACGCGGCATGATCGTGCAGACGGCGGCGGCGACCGGGGAGATCATGGTTGTCCTCGCCTCGGCCGCGGAGCTGCCGGACCGGATGGCCTACGTGCGGGCGATGCGCGAGGCGCTGCCCGGTCTCATCAGCCTGGTCCTGTCGATCCAGCCCCGGCACAGCCCGGAGCTGCTCGGACGTCTGAACTTGCTCTGGGGCCGCGCCTACATCGAGGAGGAGATCGACGGCCTGCGGGTGCGGCTGTTTCCCAGGGCGTCGACCCCGCCCACCCCCCGCGCTACGGCCGGATGGCTCGAGGCGATCGCCGGGGCGCTGGCAGTCGGTCCGAACGACGTGGTCGTGGACGCGGCCTGCGAGGACGGCCTCGTCCCGGTCTGGCTCGCGCGCCGCACCGCCCGGGTGGTCGGGATCGCTCCCGACCGGGAGGCGATGCATCACGCCTGGGAGCACGCCCGTCTCAACGGCGTGGAGAACTGCGTGTTCTACACGCGCGCCCCGGCCCGCGTCGTGGCCAAACTGCGCGAGCGCGGCGCGCGGATCGACGCCGCGGTCCTCACCTCACGCCGGGCGCCGGCACCGGCCGAGCTCTTTGCCGGGCTCGCCGATGCCGGTGCGCAGCGCCTCGCGCTCGCGGGGTCATCCCTGCCGCTGCTGGCGGCGGATCTGCGCACGGCTCAGGGAGCCGGGTTCCATCCGCGCGCCGTCCAGCCGGTCGATCTCCTGCCCCAGACGAGCCGCATCCACAGCGTGGTGTCATTGGTCCGCGCGTAGGGTACGTAATTGCTGGACATCGCACGCATGGAGGGACCACAGTGCCGCACGCTCACGTCGTCACGCGAACGATCCCCGGCCCGAAATCGAAGGCCCTGCTGGGCGAGAAGGAGCAGTACATCAGCAACGCTATCGGTATCCATCTCCCGGCGGTGATCGAGCGCGCCGAAGGCGCGCTGCTCCACGACATCGACGGGAACACCTTTATCGATCTCTCCGGGGGCGTGGGCTGCCTGAACGTCGGCCACTCGCACCCGGCGGTCGTACGCGCGGTGCAGGAGCAGGCCGCGCGATACACCCACACCGACTTCAGCGTGGCCCCGTACGAGCCGTACATCCGCCTCTGCCAGATGCTGTGCCGCATCGCCCCCGGTGCGCGGCCGAAGAAGGCCCTCCTCTTCAACTCCGGCACGGAAGCCGTGGAAAATGCGGTGAAGATCGCCCGCGCGGTGACCGGCCGCCCGGCGATCATCGCCTTCGAAGGCGCGTTCCACGGACGTACGTACATGAGCCTTACCCTCACCAGTAAGATCGATCCCTACAAACGCAACTTCGGCCCGTTCGTGCCCGAAGTATACCGGGCGCCGTACCCGGATCCGTACCGCACGAACGCGCCCGATCCGACGGAGTGGGCGATCCGCAGCCTCGAGCACCTGTTCATCGCGCACGTACAGCCCGACCGCGTGGCCGCGATTGTCGTGGAACCGGTGCTGGGTGAGGGCGGCTTCGTCGTGCCGCCGCCGGACTTTCTGCGACGGCTGCGCGAGGTCGCGGACCGGAACGGCAGCCTGCTCATCGTGGACGAGATCCAGACCGGGATCGGCCGCACCGGGAAGATGTTCGCCGTGGAGTACTCCGGCATCGAGCCCGACCTGATGACCGTGGGCAAGTCGATCGCGGTGGGCCTGCCGGTCTCGGCCGTCGTCGGGGCGCGCGACTACCTCGACGCGCTGCCCGAAGGGGCGCTCGGCGGCACCTATGTGGGCAATCCCGTGGCCTGTGCCGCGGCGCTCGCTGTCTTCGACGTGATGAAGGAGGAGCATCTCCTCGAGCGCGCCGCCGCGCTCGGTACCCGGATGCTCGAGCGGTTCCGCCGGCTCCAGCAGCGCGCGCCCCTCGTGGGCGACGTCCGGGGGCTGGGGGCGATGGTGGCCATCGAGCTCGTGCGCGACCGCACGACGAAGGAGCCGGCCGCGCGTGAGACCGCCGAGATCATCCGCCGCGCGATGTCCCGCGGCGTGCTGCTGCTGCGGGCGGGCGTGTACAGCAACGTCGTGCGCATCCTCACCCCGCTCGTCATCACGGACGGGCAACTGGACGAAGCGCTCGGGGTGCTCGAGGCCTGCGTGCTCGAGGTCGCGGGGGAGGGCGCCGCCGCGTCGGGGCGTGTCCGGGGCGCCGCCGAGTAGCGCTTTCCGGTCCCGCAGGGGCCTGTTACAATGACCGAGAACCCGGGTAGAGGTTCTCCGTCATGCCCACCCCATTCGCGCATTGCCACCTGCATACCGAGTACTCCCTCCTCGACGGTCACAGCCGCATCACTCCCCTCATGGCGCGGGCAAAGGCGCTCCAGATGCCGGCCATCGCCGTCACCGACCACGGGGCGATGTATGGGGCGGTGGAATTCTACACGAAGGCGAAGGAGGCGGGGATCACCCCGATCATCGGGGTGGAGGCCTACGTCGCCCCCCGCACCCTGGCCGACCGCGACCCGAAACTCGACAGCAACGCGTTCCACCTCGTGCTCCTGGCCACGAGTGAGCAAGGCTATCGCAACCTGATCAAGCTCACCACGACGGCACACCTGGACGGCTTCTACTACAAGCCCCGCATCGACAAGGACCTCCTGGCCGCGCACAGCGGCGGGCTGATCGGTCTGTCCGGCTGCCTGAAGGGCGAGGTGACGCAGGCCATCCTGCGCGGCGACGTGTCAGCGGCCCGCGATCTCGCAGGTCGCTACGGTGAGATCTTCGGCCCCGGCAACTTCTACCTCGAGGTCCAGTCGCACGGGATGCCCGAGCAGGTCCAGAACATCGCCGGGATGCGCGAGCTGGCCCGCGCGCTCGAGCTGCCGCTGGTCGCGACGAACGACGTGCACTACGTCGAGCGCGCCGAGGCCGACGCCCAGGATGCGCTGATGTGCATCCAGATGAACATCAACCTGGATGTCGCGGACAAGCCGCGGATGGGCGGCACGCCCGAGTTCTACCTCAAGTCGGGCGAGGAGATGGCGCGCGTGTTCGGGGAGCTGCCGCAGGCCCTGGCCGCCACGCTCGAGATCGCGGAGCGGGCCCGGTTCAACCTCGAGCTGGGGAGCATCAAGCTGCCGCACTTTGCCGTCCCCGCGGGCGAGACCCCAGAATCCCACCTGCGCGATCTCTGCGAGGCCGGCGTGCGCCAGAGATATGCGGTTGTCGCGCCGGAGGCGCACCAGCGCCTTGACTATGAGCTGGGCATCATCGAGCGGATGGGCTTCGCGCCGTACTTCCTCATCGTCCAGGACTTCGTGAACTTCGCCAAGCGCAGCGGCATCCTCACCACGGTGCGGGGCTCGGCCGCGGGCAGCCTCGTCCTGTACGCCCTGAACGTGACGGACGTCGATCCCATCGCCTACCGGCTGCCGTTCGAGCGCTTCCTCAACCCCCAGCGCGTGACGATGCCGGACATCGACGTGGACTTCATGGACAGCCGGCGTGACGAGGTCATCCGCTACGTCATGGATACCTACGGCGCCGACCACGTCGCGCAGATCATCACCTTCGGCACGATGGGCGCGCGCCAGGCGGTGCGCGACGTCGGCCGCGTGATGGGCCTGCCCTACGGCGACGTCGACCGCATCGCGAAGCTCATCCCCTTCGGGGCGCCCCTCGAGGACGCGATCCGCTCAGAACCCGAGCTGCAGCGCGCC
>DASSGA010000032.1:0-7201 GCA_035693805.1 bacterium
GCTGGCCCGGGCGGCCGGCTCCGCCGCCGACGGCGACGCAGGCGGGACGATCCTGTCGCTGCCGCTGCAGGCCGGCGGGAGCGTGCTCGGGGTGCTGAGCGTGCGGCGGGACGAGGAAGCGTTCAGCCCGGCCGACCGCGACGTCCTGCGGCTGATCTGCGCGCAGGGTGCGATCGCCATCGAGAACATCCGCCTGTTCAAGCGGCTGCGGCGCTCCTACTGGAACACCGTGTACGCGCTGGCCGCCACCGTCGATCTCCGGGACCATCCGACGCGCGGGCACTCCGATCGCCTGGCGCAGTACGCGGTGAGCATCGGACGGCGGCTCGGGCTGCCCGCGGAGCGCACCGAGGACCTCAAGATCGCCGCGCTGCTCCACGACATCGGCAAGATCGGCATCGGCGACGGCATCCTGCTCAAGCCCGGCGACCTCACCGCGGAAGAGTACGACTGGATGAAGACGCACACCCTGATGGGGGCCAAGATCCTGGCCATGGCCGACTTCTCGCCGCGCGTCGTGGAAGCGGTGCTGTTCCACCACGAGCGCTGGGACGCCACCGGGTATCCGCTGGGCCTGCGCGAGGAGCAGATCCCGATCGAGGCACGCATCCTGACCGCGGCGGATGCTCTGGAAAGCATGACGAGCGCCCGCAGCTACCGCGCCGCCCTGCCCGTGGAGCACGCGGTGGGCGAGCTGGTCCGGGGCCGAGGCACGCAGTTCGATCCGCGGGTTGTGGACGCCCTGCTGGAGTGCCTGCGGGCGGGCGAGCTCAGCCCCCTGCCCGGCGCGACGAGACCCGTCGTCGCCGACGCGCGCTGACGGCCGGAGGCATCATGGAACACCGACTGCGGGCTGCCGCCGAAGCGAGACCGCTGCTCCAGCAGCGGATGGTCCCCAAGCTCATGCTGGTCAACTCGCTGCTGGTCCTCCCGCTCAACCAGATGCTGGCCCGGATCGAGCAGGAGCTGAGTGAGAACCCGGCCCTGGAGCTCGACGAGCGTGTCGCCCCGGACACCGCCGAATGGACTGCCGATGAGGGCACGTCGCTTTCGACCTGGACCCCCGACGACGAGGACGTCGATCCATACCAGCGCATGGCCGCTCCGGTCTCGCTGCAGGAGCACCTGATGATGACCCTGCAGGCGCAGGGGCTCTCCCCGCGGGACCACGCCATCGGCGAGCGGCTCATCGGCTACGTCAACGAGAACGGCTACCTCGAGGCCACGATCATCCAGGTCGCCCAGGAGATGAACGCGGCTGAGGAGGAGGTCGAGGCGGTGCTGGGCCGCATCCAGCGCTTCGAGCCTCTCGGCGTGGGAGCGCGGACGGTGGAGGAGTGCCTGCTCTTGCAGCTCCGGGTGATGGAGCCCTCCGAGGCGAACCGCCTCGCGCAGCGCATCGTGGAGACGCACCTCGCCGACCTCGCCGCGCGCCGGTTCGAACAGGTGGCGCAGCTGCTCGGCGTGAAGGTCGCCGACGTCAGGGAGGCCCACGAGTTCGTGAAGGTCACCTGCTACCCCTACCCCGGCGAGCGCTACCGGCTCGACCAGGAGGAGGGGAGCGTGCGCCCGAGCGAGCTGGCCCGCCCCGACTTCCTCATCCGGCGTACGGAGGAGGGCTTCGCCATCGAGGCGATGCGTCAGGATGCCTTCATGCTGCGCGTCAACACCTTCTACGAGGACCTGCGCCGGCAGATGCGCCGGGCCTCGTCCGGATACTCCAACGAGTCGCGGGAGCACGTCCGCGATTACGTGAGCCGCGCGAAGATGTTCATCGAAGCCGTGCAGCGCCGCAACTGGACGATGGGCAACATCGTGCAGGCCATCGTGCGCACGCAGTGGGAGTACCTGGAGCGCGGCGACGCGCACCTGAAGCCGCTGACGAAGGCGATGGTCGCCGCCGAGCTCGGGATCAGCGAGTCCACCGTGAGCCGGGCCCTGGACGGCAAGTTCGTGCAGATGCCCACCGGCCGCGTGGTGAGCTTTGACATCTTCTTCGACCAGTCTCTCCCGGTGAAGGACCGCATCCGCGAGATCATCGCCGCCGAGACGCGGCCCCTGACGGATGAGGAGATCGCGCGCACCCTCACCCAGGGAGGCACGAAGATCGCCCGGCGAACGGTCACGAAGTACCGCGAGGAGATGTCCATCCCGGCGTCGACCTCGCGGCACACGAACGGGGACGGCCCCGCTCTCGCCGCCACGCCCTGATCGCCGCAACCTGAGCTGACCCATGCCGGCAGGCGCTCCGGCACCTGCCCGCGCCTCCTGTGCGCCGACCGCCCTCGATCCCCGGTAATCGGCAGGATCCGGTGTTTCTGGAGGGTGGCATCCTGCTTGCTACTGAGATGAGGTGGGCACGCATCCTCGCTTGGGGGAGGATCCAGATGCAGTCGCAGAGGGATGGTAGTCTCCAACACGACGAGCGCGGCGAGACCGGGCACGAGCTTGCCCTAGCGGCCGAAGAAATGGCGGTCCAACTGGAACTCGTGAAGCTGGCCGACGAGGAGCTCCCGCTGGGGGTCGCCTACAGGCGGTTCCTCGATCTCGCGCACCGCACTATCGCCTTCGAGCACGGCACCCTCCACGTCACGGAGTGGGGCAGCGGCCGGCTGGTCCCGGTGGCGGTGCGGGGGAACCGCATCGACCTCGCGGATCAAGTACGCTTCGCCAGGGGCCGGGGGCTGTCGGCGTGGGTCGCCCAGGAGGGCCGTGCCGTAGTCATCCCCGATCCGCAGACGCGGGCCGAGCGCTCCCCGTTCCAGGACGGCGGGCTGCGCGCCTTCCTGGCGTTCCCGCTCGTGCAGAACGGCATGGTCGCCGGCGTGCTGGCCCTCGCGCGGAGCGATCGGATCTTCACGCCCGACGAGTTCGCCCGCCTCGGACGTATCTCGGAATCCCTCGCCGGATGCCTGGGGCGCCTGCGGCGCACAGCGCGGCTGCGCGAGCTCGTCCATCAGGATCCTGACACGGGGATGAGCAACCGCCATCACTTCCTCGCCCGCGTGGAAGAGGAACTGCAGCGGGCGCGGCAGCACGCGGTGGAGTTCACGATCGCAGTCGTCCAGCTGGAGGGCACGCCGGCCCGGGAGCAGTGGCCGATGGTCGAGACGATCACCCGACGTCTGTCGGGATCGATGCGCTCCTGCGATCTGGCCCTCTCCTTCGGCTCGGGTCGCTGGGGCCTCCTCCTGGCGGGCGTGAGCCCGGACCGGGCCGCTTCGGTCGTGGACCGTATCAGGGCCGACGTGCGGCAGGTCGCGGGCGTGCACCTGCGCGTCGGGCTGGCTGCGAGCGCGGACGCACCCGGCTCCGCGCAGGCCGTGCTCGACCGGGCCGTCGCGGCGCTGACCGCGCCCGCGTGACGGATGGGAACGCCGGCGATGGCTGATCGGGGACACACCGGAGAGCTCTGGCAACGTTTCAAGGTCCGCCGCGACGGCGCGGTCCGGGAGCGTCTCGCGCTCTCCTACGTCCCGCTCGTGCGCGCGCAGGCCCGGCACATGGCCGGCCGCGTGCCGCCGTCGGTGCGGGCGGAGGATCTCGAAGGATACGGGATGGTCGGCCTGCTCGAGGCGATCGACCGCTTCGATCCCGACCGCGGCATCCCCTTCGAGGCGTTCGCCCGCCTGCGGATCCGCGGGGCGATGTACGATTACTTGCGCACGTTGGACCTGCTGCCCCGCGTGGCGCGGAAGACCGTGCACCGCGTGCAGGCGGAGGCGGCGACGCTGACCCGGCGCCTCGGGCGCGAGCCCACCGACGATGAGCTGGCGAGCGCGTCCGGGATCGCGCCGGCACGGCTCGACCGCGCCTTGCGCGACGCGCAGGCGGGTATGCCTTTATCGCTGGACGGTGAGCTGGGCCAGATCGACCGGCTGCCGGCGGCGCTGGCGCGGGACGCGGGGGTGGACGTATTTGCGCGGGTCGAGCAAGACGCGCTCGACTCGGAGCTCTGGCGGGTGACGGCGGCCCTCCCGGTCCGGCACAAGGTCGTCATCGGGCTGTACTACTGCGAGGGGCTGACGCTCGCCGAGATCGGGCGCGTCCTCGGCGTCACCGAATCGCGGGTGGGTCAGCTTCGCGCTGAGGCGCTGGAGACACTGCGTACGCACCTCCGGCTCCTGAACTGGCTCGAAGGCGGAACCGCACGCGCCGGGTGAGCTGCTGACGAGCGTGAGGTGAGGGCGAGATGGAGCGGCTGGCGACCATCATCAAGGGACTCAAGGAGCGGGCCGCGGCGAGCGCGGCATTGCTCACCTCCGCGGACGGCCTCGTGCTCGAGGCGGTCGACGACACCGGGTTGGACATGGAGTCCCTCGCCGCGTACGCGGCGAGCAGTGTGATGGTGTCCGAGCGCATGGGCGAGATGACGGAGTTCGGCGCCCCCGAGACGGTCGTTGTCTTCTACCGCGGGCACTCCCTGGTGATCAGCCCGCTCGGTCCCGTCGTCGTCGTGCTCGTCGGCGCCGTCCGCACGCCGGCCGGCGCGCTGCGGATGCACCTCCGCCGGACCGCGGCGGAGCTCGCGGGCGCGGTGCAGGATGAGCTGCAGCCCCCGGCGACCGCCCCCTCGCCCAACGGCCACAGGACGACCCCTTCCGTCAAACCGGCGTGAGCCGAGCTTCTCTTGATCCTCCACACGCTTGCTATGTGACTCCGATCGAACTTCCGGACCAACTTCGGTCGCCCTGACCCCCTGGCACCGAAGTTGCTGAATTGGGAGGTAGACCCGCCTCAGGCGGGGACGACGCGCGGCCCAGCGCCGGGCGGACTGCCGACCAGGGAGGAACGGGAATGAAAAAGGCCAGTGGACTCATCGGGCTCGTCAAGGGCATGGTGCTGGCGCTGCTGCTCGTGATGGCGGCGGCCGGCATCGGTATCAGCGCGCCCGGCGGAAGCCAGACGGTGACCGTGGCCGCGGGCGCCGCGATCAACATCACAGTGGCCGGCGCGGCGGCGATCGCATCGACCGCCCCGCCGAACTGCGGGACGACCTCGACCACGATCAACATGAAGAGCAACCGGCCGTGGAACCTGCAGATCCGGTCCGAGCCCGTCACCTACCCGAGCGGGAAGGCGAAGGACGGCGGCGGGACCGAGATGACGAACGCGTTCCAGTACATGGGCGGGGATGTCGCGGCCTACACCGCGATCACGTCCTCGTACGCGAACCTGTTCACAGGCAACCAGGCCCGCACGGGCAACCGCGACATCGCGGTGGACTACCAGCAGTGCGTGGACTACATGGACGCCCCGGCGACCTACACGATCGTCGTCGAGTACCTCGGCGTGCAGCCCTGACGCCGGGGGCGTGACCGACTGACACACCACACCGGGAGGAAGGCCGATGCGGACCCGTGGACCCCTGACCACGCTGACGGCAGCGGCCTTCCTCCTTTTCGTCTTCCTGGCGCCGGCACTGCAGGCCGAGCCCCTGCGGTTCGGGATCAGTCCCGGCGATCTCGAGCTCGTGCCTGCGCCGGGCGGCACGGCGAGCGCCACTCTGCTGGTCATGAACGATTCCGTACAGCCCGTGCGGTTCCACGTGCAGGTCCAGGACATCTTCCTCCGGCCAGGGGGCCAGCTGGATGTGCTTCCGGCGGGGACGCTGGAGTGGTCGGTGGCGAAGCTGGCGCGGATCACTCCGTCGGAATTCGAGCTGGACGCGCGCCAGGTGATGCCGATCCGCGTCAGCGTCACCGTGCCGCCCGACGCCCGCGGCGGCCGGTACGGCGCCGTGGTCGTTGCGCCGTCCCCCATCCTGCAGGCCGGCGGCACGCGCGGCACCATCTCGATCGTCGTGCCCAAACTAGCCGCGCGGCTGCTCGTCCCCGTGAAGGGGACCGAGGTCGTCCGCGGGGCCATCACCGGCATGCTGGCGGCGCCCCGACCGGGCAACCGCGGCGCCGACGTCAAGGTCACTTTCCGCAACAGCGGAAACGTGCATGTCCGCACCACCGGCGAGCTCACGATCCTGAACGCCGACGGCCGGCAGCTCGCCCGCCTCCCGATCCCCGAAGCGCTCGTGCTGCCCAGTAGCGTCCGTGAGTTCAAGCTGGCGTGGGAGGCCCCGGCGCTCGAGCCCGGCGCCTACACCGTCCGGGCCGTAATGGACTACGGAGCGGACGCGCTGGTGGCCGGCGAGCTGACCATCCCGGTCCGGAAGTGAGGCCCGTGCGCGCCGCGCTCGCGGTGGCCGCGGCGCTCACGCTCCTGGCGGCGACAGCAGCGCGGGCCGCAGATCCAGTGCGCGTCCTCGTTGATGACATTCCTCTGGCGCTGACCCCGGATCCGGTCGTGCGGGATGCATTTCTGTTCCTCCCGCTCCGTCCGCTCGCTCAGCACTTCCAGGCGTCCCTCATCGTGGACCGGCAGGCGATCGAAGTGCGGCGCTCCGACGGCGGTGTCTACCTGCTTCGCCTCGGCCGCCTCGAAGTGTGGTCCGGCGGTGTGGTGATCGCGGTGACCGAGGCGCCGGTTCAGGTGATGCACGGGACCACGATGATCCCGCGCGGGGCGGTGGACGTCCTCTTCGACACGCTGACGGTCTGGAATCCGCAGGACGGCGTGCTGACGATCACGACCGCGCGGCGCCCCGTGCAGATCACGGCGACGCCGAGGCCCGCTGCGGCGGTGAGCCGGACCAGGCCGGGGCCCATGCCGGCCGCGGCGTTCGTCCCCGAGTTCCACCCCGCCGTGGAGCGACCGATCGCGGCCTCAGGATACGTGACCGCCGGGATGTCGCTCGGCAGTGAGACCACGGCCACCGCGCGGCTGCAGTTCCGCACCCATACCGGGGCGGAGCGTGTGGACGGCAGCGTGGTTCTGTCCGCGGGATCCAGCCTGCTCACGACCGCCGGCACGATCACGCGGCGGACGCCCGGGGATACCCTGACCGTGGGCGGCATCTCGGTGAACGACTCGCCCCTCACCGTGTACGAACAGGCCCTCATCGGCGCGGTGTACCAGGTCCGGCGGGACAGGGTCGCCTCGCGGTTCTTCGGCGGCAACATCCCAGGGACCGGCTCGCATCTCTATGGGGGGAGCATGGCCCTGGACCCGATTGGGGCCTGGCTGTTGCAGGGGACGACCGTGTACGATCCGGCGACCGGCGCGGTCGTGCTCAAGGGCCGGGCCGACCGCCTGCTACGTCCTGGCGTCACCACGTTCGCCGAAGCGGCCTGGGGCGAGTCGTTCG
>DASSGA010000033.1:0-3794 GCA_035693805.1 bacterium
CTGGCCGTCGTGCTCGCCCTGTCGATCGTCGGCCTGCCCGTCGTGTTCTTCCTGCCGTTCGGAGTCATGGTGCTCGGTCTCGCCGGTCTTGCCGGCGCGTCCCAGCTCATCGGTGACCGGGTGCTCGGCGGCTTCCAGCAGCAGCACCACACCGCGCTGGAGGCGGTTGTCGGCGACGCGCTCCTCGGTGTGCTGGCGTTCATCCCCGCCCTCGGCTGGTTCGCCATCCTCCTCGCCGTGACGTGGGGGATCGGCGGCGTCCTGCTCCTCACCCTCCGGAGGGTCCGCGGTACGGGCGCCCCCGTTGCTCCCCCGCCTCCTCCGGCGCCCACCGGATGAGCCTTGACACGCACGCGCAAAGATAGTAGCGTGCAATAGGCGGGGCAAAACCGACCATCCGGTTTCCTTCTCCCGTCTCCCCGCGAACGGCATCGCCACCGCAACGTGATCGGAGCAGAGCGCAAATGTGTCCCAAAGTGACCACGGAGCACGAGCACGTGCAGCGGGCGCGCATCCTCAGCGCCGCCGCGACCTGCTTCTCCCACGCCGGGGTGCGCCGCACCACCATCCAGGACATCTGCGACGAGGCCGGCCTGAGCAAGGGCGGGCTGTACACCTACTTCAAGGCTAAGGACGAGATCCTCGCGGCCGTGGTGGAGCAGAGCCTGGAAGTCTCCCTGCAGCGGGCGATGACCGCCGCGGACGCCGCTTCGACCCCGCTGGAGAAGCTGGACCGGATCGCCGTCGCGGTGACCGAAGGACTGGTTTCTGGAGAGATCGCTCCGGGACATTCGTCGCAGCTATTCCTCGAGGTCTGGGCCGAGGCGAGCAAAGACGACCGCCTGAGCATCCTCTGCGCACGCGGATATGCGCGGTGGCGTGCGTTCCTCGCCGGGTTGCTTCGGCAGGCGCAGGAACAGGGGCAGTTGCGCGCCGACGTCGATGCCGATGCGCTCGCGGCTATCCTCGTGTCCGCCTTCGATGGGTTGAGTCTGCAGGAAGCCATCACCAAAGCCAGGATCGACTGGCGGCTGATCGTTCAGACCCTTCGCACGGCGATCGGTGAAGGCATGTTTACGCAAGGATCTGCGAGTGGAGGAATTCGGTGATGCGGAAGTGGATCATCGTCGCAGTGACTGGCGTGCTCGTCGTGGCCGGAGGTGTGGTTGCGCAGCAGCGCATGCGGGCCGCGGCCCCGCCCGCGCCGCAGGCCACGCCGGCTTCCGAGGCGGTGGCCGTGGAAGCGGCGCGCGCCACCCGCGGGACCATCGAGCAGACGCTCGACCTCACCGGGACCGTTGTGTCGGCCCGGCGCGTGGAGTTGACCGCGAAGATGCCGGGACGGATCGCCGCCGTCTTCGTGCAGGAGGGGAGTCGTGTCGCGGCGGGGACGGCGATCGCCGCGCTCGAGACCGCGGAGCTGTCGGCGCAGGTCCGCCAGGCCGAGCAGGGCGTGCGCCAGGCCGCCGCGTCGCGTGAAGTGGCGCGGGCGAGGCTGGCCGCACTGCTTGCGGGCGCTCGTTCCCAGGAGCGGGCCCAGGCCGAGAGCGCCGTGGCGCAGGCCGAGGCCAGCCTCCGCAATGCCGAGTCCGACGTGGTGCGGACACAGCAGCTGTTCGAATCGGGTGCGGTCAGCCGGCAGCAGCTGGATGCGGCCATCCTGCAGCGGGACGTGGCCAGGGCGCAGCGCGATTCGGCGCGTCAGCAGATGAGCCTCGTCCAGGTCGGGCCGCGCGAGGAAGACCTGCGCATGGCGCGCGCTCAGGTGGAGCAGGCCGAGGCCGGCTACGGCGGCGCCCAGGCGTCCCTGCAGCTGGCGCGGGTGCAGCTCACGAACGCGACGATCCGGGCGCCCTTCGCAGGACGCATCGCGGAGCTGCCGGGGACGACGGGGGAGTTCGTGTCCCCGGGCGTGAAGGTCGCCGTGCTCTATGACGATCGGAACCTCGAGGTCGAGGTGACCGTTGGCGAGCGCGACCTGGGCCAGGTGCAGGTGGGCCGGTCCGCCACGGTTCGTCCGGAGGCGGCCCCCACGGTCACGCTCGCGGGGACGGTGCACCGGATCCAGCCCGCCGCCGATCCGCTCTCGCGCGCGGCAAAGGTCCGCATCCGGCTGGTCGGCGCGTCGGCGTCGCTCTCGCCCGGGACCTCGGTGCGCGCCGAACTGCTTGTGGAGCGGCGGGAGAATGTCGTTGTCGTCAGCAGCAGCGCCCTGCGGCAGAACGGGCAGACCGAGGTCGTCGTGGTGAAGGACGATAAGGCCAGCGTGCGCAAGGTGCTCATCGGCCTCCGCCACCACCATATCGCGCAGATCATCTACGGCGTGGTGGAGGGCGAGCTGGTGGTCACGCTCGGCCCGGAGACGCTGAGCGACGGCCAGCCGGTCAAGGTGGTGAATCGCTGATGTCGCTGTCCGCGCTCTCGATCCGCCGGCCGGTCTTCGTCCTGATGGTGATCATGGCCCTGCTCGTGCTGGGCTTCATCTCCTACGGGCGGATGCCGGTGGAGCTGATGCCCAACGTGCAGTTCCCGTTCGTCACGGTGATCACCGCCTATCCGGGCGCGGGTCCGGAAGAGGTCGAGACCCTCGTCACCAAGCCGCTGGAGGAGCAGCTCAGCTCGCTGACCAACGTGCGCCGCGTCTTCAGCACGAGCCAGGAAGGCGCCTCGATCGTCGGCATCGAGTACAACCTCGGCACCGGTCTCGATGCCGCCACGGCGGACGTGCGCCAGCGCGTGGACCTCGTGAAAGGGGGGCTGCCCCGCGACGCAGAGGACCCGACGGTGCAGAAGTTCGACTTCGCGAGCCAGCCCATCATGTTCCTGGGGATGGGCGGGCGGCTCAGCGGCTACGAGCTGCGCGAGCTCGCGGAGACCGTCATCAAGCCGCGCTTGGAGCGCGTGGATGGCGTGGCCGCGGTCAACGTCTCCGGCGGCCGAACGCGCGAGATCCGCGTGGAGGTCGACCAGGACCGTCTCCGCGCGCTCGGGCTGTCCGTCCTGCAGGTCGAGGATATGCTGCGGCGCGAGAACCTGAACATCCCCAGCGGCCGGATCCGCCAGGGGGAGGAAGAGTACCTGGTGCGCGTGCTCGGTCAGTTCACCTCTGTGGACGAGGTCGCTGACCTGCGCATCCCACGATTCGATGCCCCACCGGTGCGTCTGGCGGACGTGGCGCGGATCTACGACACGCTGAAGGAGCAGGACCGCCTCACCCGTCTGAACGGCCGCGACAGCGTGGGCCTCACCATCCAGAAGCAGGCCGATGCGAATACCGTGGCCGTGGCCGACGGCGTGCGCGCGGCGATCGCCGACCTCACCGCGCTCCCCGAGGGCGTCACCCTGGAGGTCGCCGTCGACACGTCGCTCTTCATCAGAGACTCCGTCGCCGATGTCCAGGGCAACCTCATCCTTGGGTCGATCCTGGCCACGGTGGTGGTGTTCCTTTTTCTGCACAACGTGCGCAACACGCTCATCATCGCCCTGGCCCTGCCGGCGGCGATCGTCGCCACCTACATCCCGATGTTCTTCTTTGGCTTCTCGCTGAACATTCTCTCCCTGCTCGGTCTGGCCATCGCCATCGGCCTGATGATCGACAACGCCATCGTCGTCAACGAGAATATCAGCCGCACCCTCGAGGACATCCCCGACCCCCGCGAGGCCGCGCTGCGCGGCGCCAAGGAGATCGAGCTCGCGGTGATGGCATCGAACCTCGCCAACATCGCGGTGTTCCTCCCGATCGCCTTCATGAGCGGGCTGGTCGGGCAGTTCTTCCGCCAGTTCGGCCTGACCGT